>CATISD010000034.1 GCA_949538625.1 Acidimicrobiales bacterium AG-410-I20 | reverse complement strand
GTAGGACGTAATGGTATGCACCGCTACAACAATCAGGATCATTCAATGTTGACCGCCATGCTTTCTGTTGAAAACATCTTTGGTGCATCACATGACATCTGGCAAGTAAACGTTGAAGAGGATTACCACGAAGAAATAGCCAAATAAAGCAAACCTGTCAAAATGACCAAAACCGATCCTTCACGGAGAGTGTTCATATAACTACGGTGCTTGAAATGGTCCCTGACAAAACTTGTATCTCAAATAGCGTTTTCACTGTCTAGATATATCGGGTCAACCCGACCCGAGGACTATAAACCATAAAGGGGATGCATCATCATGATGGCAACCATTCTCACCTTAATGATCACAGCAATGATCTTTCAAGGTGTCATGGCAGTAATTGACAGTGTTTTAGACAT
Organism: Acidimicrobiales bacterium AG-410-I20; assembly: GCA_949538625.1. Classification (GTDB taxonomy): domain Bacteria; phylum Actinomycetota; class Acidimicrobiia; order Acidimicrobiales; family MedAcidi-G1; genus MedAcidi-G2B. The sequence continues at coordinate 24,180 of CATISD010000034.1, read as the reverse complement.
GGTCAATGTAAATGCAGTAATTAAAGGAATTCCAGTAATCGGCGGGCATATGCAGCTGGTCTGGGCTTACCTTTTCGTAATGATTTCCGATATAGAAGGCTGGGGCTACGGCGCCGGCATGGAAGTATTGCAAATGGGAGATTTCGGTCGCGATGTCGCAGCCGCCATTGCAATGATCGCTTTCATTTCTGTTAAAGATGCCGCAATCAAGGCTCTTGGACAGGGATTTGCTCGGTAATTAAACGAATCAAAACCCCCATCGTCTTCGGACGGTGGGGGTTTTGTCGTTTTTGGCCATCTTTAAAAACTGCTGAATTCTCTACTACTCTAAGATCATGGCTTCAGAGACACTCATACTTGGTGTGGACCTAGATGGGGTCTGTGCAGACTACACATCGGCTTTTCGCCCATTAGTAGCCGATGCTCTAAATATCCCAGAATCTTCACTACCAGAGGAACGCAGCTGGGATTTCTCCGAATGGGGTCTCTCCAGAGACCAGTTTCAAGACCTTCACCATAAGGCAGTTGAAGAATCTCGCATGTTTCGATCAATGCCGGTTTTTGAAAATGCTTCAGAAGTGCTCTGGCGACTTTCTGATGCCGGAGTGTGGATACGAATCATCACTCATCGACTTTATGTGAACTGGGGGCATGCTATCGCTGTAACAGACACAGTTGAGTGGTTAGATCAAGCACGTATCCCCTATCGAGATATTTGCTTTCTTGGAGAAAAACCAGAAGTGGAAGCCGACATTTATATTGAGGACGCCCCACACAACGTAACTTCCCTAAGAGCTTCAGGTAACTCCGTCATCGTCTTTGACGCCCCCTACAACCAAGAGCTCCCTGGGCCTCGTGTCACAAATTGGCTTAATTGCGAACAGGCCATCCTTGATCTCGCTGCAGAGAAAGGGTTCGATGTGCAGCCCGAGATACCGGGGCTATCTATTTCTGATGGTCGACTGATTGATGAATAACTAACGATCAGAGAAGAGCTTTTGGGCTATTTCTAAGTCTTCGCGGTTTGTGATGCCTACCCACTTTTCAGGAGATTTAACAACCCGTATAGAAAGTAAGCCCTCAGACCGCTGATGATCTAAAGCTTCTGGAAGTAAAAATTCAGAAGATGGGTCATCTGAATTCTGCGAATAAAAAGAAGCCCATTGGCCAGCCAGCCGATTTACTGCTTCAAGCGGCAAAGCCCAAAGGTTCATAGAGACTGGAGCGTCTTCATCTAAAACACCTAATGGGTCGTCTGCCTGAATGGTGTCCCCTTCACTTCTTATTCCATGAGTTTCCACGAGCTCTTCAAGAGTTTCATCAAATGAGGAAACCTTGCATATACCTCTACTCACAGAGCCAGTTGCAGAAAGAGTTTGCCTTAATTCAAAAGCTACTAAAGCACCTACAGTGCCATCAGTGCCCTCTATCGCCTCTAGGGCTAGTTTTATTCCATTCTCTCCGTAGTAATCATCTGCATTCACAACAATGATTGGACCATTCAAGACGGAGGAAGCACTTAGAACCGCATGGCCGGTGCCCCAAGGTTTCCGGCGTGAAGGCCCGAATAAATCCTGATGAACAATCGTTATCTGAGAATCTGTTCCATGCCGCCCATTTAAATGGCTACGTAGTTCTTCATCAATATCTGCTCTGGCCACGATAACTGTTTGACCTAAACCCAAATTGCATGCATCGTTGATTGCATAATCTAAGAAGGCTTCACCGTTAGGTCCTACACCTTCCAACTGTTTATTTCCACCAAAACGAGAGCCTAAGCCTCCGGCCATCACCAACAAGGAAACTTCTGAACGATTAAATGTCACACTAACTCTTTCCGGCACAAGCAAATCCATTAAAGACCTTACCGGCATCTATTGCTTTAGACATCACAAGTCTGATCCCATAATCTTCTCAAAGCCAATGACGTGAATAACAAATCACAGCATTATTATCAACAGGATGAGCACCACCATTAACGAACTTGAAGATTCAGAGAAAAATTTATTTCGTTCAAAAGTTCAAAGTTTTTTTTCTGAACAAAACACAGAAGTAGAGCAAAACCAAGAAGGTGTCGGTGACGCCGACGCAACGTCGTTAGATAAGGCTAAATCTTTCCAATTGGACCTATCCCGAGCTGGTCTTGCCGGAATCACTTTCCCTGAAGAGTACGGTGGGGCAGGATTAAGCGATACACACCAAGAAATTTTCAATGAAGTTTCCACTAACTGGCACATGCCCACTTCACCGCTTTCTATTTCCCATGGCATGTGCTTACCGATGCTGAATCAATTCGGAACCCATGAACAAAAACTTCGCTTCATGCCCGACAACATCAGTGGAAAAACTATATGGTGTCAGCTCTTTTCTGAACCCGGCGCTGGATCTGATGTTGCCAGTCTTTCTACCCGTGCAGTATTAGATGGTGACCAGTGGGTAATCAACGGACAAAAAGTCTGGACTTCAGGCGCCCACTACTGCGACTACGGACTAGTTGTCGCACGTACTGATCCTTCCTTACCAAAACACCGTGGCTTGACAATGTTTATTGTTGATATGGACGATCCTGCCGTTGAGGTTAGACCGCTAAAACAAATCTCAGGGGGAAGCGGGTTCAATGAAGTGTTCTTTACCGATTTGCACATCCCAAAGAACTTTCAACTAGGTGAACTAAACCAGGGATGGAATCTGGCTATTTCTATGTTGATGTTTGAGAGAGTGTCTATTGGAGCAAGCGCTGGAGGTCTAAATACTGATCGAAGCCCAGACTTAATCAGGCTTGCCCAAAATAGCGGACAAGCCAATGACCCAATTATCAGACAGAAACTTGCTGATCTCTGGATTAAAGAGAAAATTAAAGGATTTATTGGTCAAAGAATTCGAGACGCCGTATCAGCGGGACAAGTTCCTGGACCTGAAGGATCGATAGCGAAACTCAACGGCGCTCTGATAGCCCGTTTAGTTCGCGACACGAGCATAAATCTTGTCAAAGCTGAAGCCCAAGCCTGGGACACCCAGAACGAAAACGGAGAACAATGGGCTAATGCATGTTTAGGTGCGGCTGGGATAAGCATCGCAGGCGGAACGGATGAAGTACAAAGAAATATAATTGGGGAAAGAGTTCTTGGCCTACCAAAAGAACCCGATCCGTTTAAAGGATCTGCCTGGGAAGACGTGCCAAGAAGTTAGAAAATCTAACCTCTTGTGAATGGAGAAAAGTGCCGCATTACGACCTGCTTATAATTGGCGCTGGATCGGGCAATTCAATCATTGATGAACGTCACGATGAGTGGGACATTGCCATTATTGAACCCGGTGAGTTTGGCGGAACCTGCCTCAACCGAGGCTGTGTCCCATCAAAAATGTTCATTTACGCTGCTGATCAAGCCTATATGGCAAGAACCAATGAAAAATTTGGCATTGAAACAAACTTTGTCAACGCTCGCTGGCCTGAAATCAGAGATCGAGTATTCAACCGCATTGACCCAATAACTGAATCGGGACTCGACTATCGAATATCTCTTTCAAATGTCACTGTTTACCGAAATACGGCCCAGTTCATTGACGAACAGACCGTTCAAACCGGTGAAGACATCGTCACTGCAGAACAAATAGTTATAGCCGCAGGGGCCCGACCAGAAATCCCGAAAATTTCTGGGCTTGATCAAGTCCCCTATCTCACATCAGACGAAATTATGCGCATCAGCGACCTTCCTTCTCATCTAGTAATTATTGGCGGAGGGTTTATTGCAGTTGAAATGGCGCATATCTTCTCATCATTTGGAAGCGAAGTAACAATTATTCATAGGGGAAGCCATCTCCTCCGAGGACTTGATTCAGACATATCAAATCAAATAACTGAAATTTATAAAGAAAGATTCAACTTGCTTCTTGAAACAGAAGTAGACGACGTAACTTACAATCAAAATTTTCAGCTGAATTTGTCCTCTGGAGAGACAATCGAGTGCGATCAATTACTGGTCTCTACCGGCCGTATACCAAATACGGACCAGTTAAACGTTTCCAAGGGAAAAATAGAAATAATGGACACTGGACATATTGTCACCAACCCCTTCTTGCAAACCTCTGCCGAGGGCGTTTGGGCTATCGGAGACATAACTAACCCTATTCAACTTAAACATTTAGCTAACGCAGATGCCCGAATAGTTGGACACAATCTGTGTAATCCTCAAAATCTTTTAGCTGTTGATCGCTCATTGTCCCCTGCTGCTGTTTTTGGTTATCCACCTATCGCGTCGGTTGGGCTGACTGAACAACATGCAGTGGCGGAAGGGATTCCATATTTAGTAGTGAACCGATCTTTTGCCGACACTGCTTATGGGTGGGCTATGGAAGACTCGACTAGTTTTGTCAAACTTTTAGCCGATCCAGAAAATAGAACCCTTTTAGGCGCTCACCTGATCGGACCTCAGTCCCCTACTTTGATTCAGCAATTGATACAGGGGATGACCCTAGGGCAAACTGTAGATGAAATGGGCAAAGCACAGTTATACATTCATCCTGCTCTGCCGGAGGTTATAGAGCAGGCTCTTTTAGAATTCAAAATGAAATAATTTAAGGAAACTTATGGAAAATTTAGATGGAAAAGTTGCAGTAATCACCGGTGGGGCTTCAGGGTTGGGAAAATCCTTTGCCGAGAGATTCGGTTCCGCCGGTATGAAACTTGCTTTAGCTGATGTCGAAGTCCCTGTCTTAGAAGAAACAGTCGCAGAACTGGAATCTAAGGGGGTTGAAGTGTTGGGGGTTCCATGTGATGTTTCCAATGCTGAAGATGTGAACAATTTTGCAGAAGCTGTGATCAAGCGGTTTGGTGCTGCTCATGTGCTTTGTCTCAATGCAGGGGTTGCTTCAGGTGGCCCCATAGTGGAGAGTTCCCTTGAGCAGTGGAAATGGGTATTAGGTGTGAATCTCTATGGAATAATCCATGGTTTGAATGCTTTCTTGCCTGGCTTAGTTGAGCAGGATGAGGGGCATGTAGTAATGACAGCTTCGGTAGCCGGGCATACATCTTTTGCTAATCTCGGCCCCTATAGCGCTTCAAAACATGCAACCGTCACTATAGCTGAAACGCTTTTTGCTGAAATGAGGGATGCGGGATCAAATGTCGGAGTCTCTTGTTTATGCCCTGGATTTGTTTCTACGAACATTTTTACTTCAGAAAGAAATCAACCAGAGGGGATGCAGGCTTCACTCGCAGAGCCTCCGTCCGATGAGGACATATCGCAACGTGAAGCGATGATTGAGTGGCTGCAACTCAATGCTTTGAAACCTGCTGTTGTTGCAGATTTAGTGCACGACGCAGTTGCAGAGAATAAATTCTGGATTTTCACTGATGAAACTCATATTCCTGCTATCAATGCTCGCCATAAGGAGATTCAAGAACGGCGCCCACCCAGCGCTGAGACAATCTTTGAAGAGCTTTAATTTAGTCTTGCGAGAGTAGCATTTCGGCTGTTTCTTTTGCCCATTTATAGTCAGTTTTTCCATTAGGGCTTCGCCGGATCTCAGGAACGATGACAATCTCTTTTGGAACTTTGTAGCCAGCAAGAACTTCACGTACATCAGTTTTTAAAGTGTCCATCGGGTCTTCTTCGAAAGCCGCTCCCTCTTCGAGTTGCACTACTGCAGTGACTGCTTGGCCCCAACGGTCATCTTCTAGTCCAACCACATTGCAATCTCGCACGCTCTCAAGTGTCTTCAAAGCTTCCTCCACTTCTTCTGGGTAGACCTTTTCTCCTCCTGTGTTGATGCAGACTGACCCACGCCCCAATAAAGTTATTGTTCCGTCTTCTTCAACTATGGCGTAATCACCAGCGATGGACCAGCGGCGGCCATCTATTTCCGGAAACGTGGCTGCAGTTTTTTCTGGGTCCTTAAAATAGCCCAGAGGGAGCGGGTAACCAGTTGCCAAACGTCCTCGTTCTTGTGATCCGGGCTTAACTTCAATTCCTTCATCTGTGAATACCCGGGTATGCGGCCCAAGGACGAAGCGAGCAGTCCCTGTGTTTCCTGTAGAACGGGAAGTTATCTGATTGCCGATGCCTGTACCTTCGCTAGACCCCAGAGCATCCACAATTGAAACGTCACAGTATTCAAGTAAACGTTTTTTAACCGGGTCGCTGAACATCACTCCAGACGAGAAAATCATTCTAAGAGAAGAGATGTTTCTAAGGCTTCCCTCTCCTGATGCCTTATCTAAGGAGTCCACCATTGGCTTGGCGAAAGCATCTCCAACAATAGATACCATCGTTATTCTTTCTTGCTCAACAGCTACCCAAAGCTCATTGGGGTCAAACGACCGTTCGGTCAGGGTCGTAATTAGACCTCCGTGTGAATGAGTTATCATTCCGGTTATTCCGGATGTCCCATGCATAAGAGGAGCGGCACAAAGTTGACGCATTTCGGATTTTTGATCAATCACTTGCCGGGCTATTGCTGCTGCTTCTTCTGCAGTGTTGGGGAGAGTTGCACCAAGCGATCTGAAAGTAGATTGCATCATTCCGAAAATATTGTGATGATCCCACATGACTGCTTTAGGCATTCCGGTAGTTCCCCCCGTATACAAAAACCATAGATCTCCACCAGTTCTATTTACTCGTTTCATCGGGTCTTCAGATAAAGCTTCTTCGTAGGAGATAGCCCAATCCGGCACTTCTTCTCCACCCACTTGAATTAATGCCTTGAGTTGGGGGCATTGAGGCAAAGCTGCTTCAACTCGATCAACTAACGTATGGTCAAAAAATATTGCTTCAGCCTCAGCGTTGTTGAGAATATAAGCAAGCTCTTCGCCTAAATACCGATAGTTTGCGTTAGCTGGAACACCTCGTATTTTGAATGCAGCGTATTGCGCTTCTGAATATTCAGGACCGTTATATAGATAGAGAACGATTTTTGAGTCTTGGCCAAGTCCTTTTTCACTTAATGCCATAGCCAAACGTGAAGCATTATTATCAAATTTTGTCCACGAAGTTCGATTTCCGGCGTATGAAAGTGCGGGCTGGTCTCCTATTTCATCGGAAATAGCTTCCCATGCTGTTGCTAAGTTCAAAGTACTTTCAGTCATCGAAAAAACCTATCATTTTCATTATCGAAATAAAGTGTTCGGCTATGACCCGCATTGCCATCTATGATCTATTAGGTGAGTAGTTATTTTGGACATACATTTCGTATCTCGACTTGGGGAGAAAGCCACGGTGGCGGAATAGGAGTAGTTATTGATGGCTGCCCTCCTCGCCTTGAAATCTCTGCAGAAGACGTCCAGTCTGACTTAAATCGTCGTCGCCCTGGGCAAAGCCATTTGACCACGCAGCGAAAAGAAGACGATGCTGCAGAGATACTTTCTGGCGTGTTTGAAGGCAGGACTCTGGGCACTCCAATCGCAATCTTAGTGAGGAACACAGACGCTAAGCCTGCCGCGTATGACCACTTAAAAGATCTATATAGACCTTCGCATGCTGACTTTACTTATCAAGAGAAATACGGCATACGTAACTGGGAAGGAGGAGGAAGATCTAGTGCCCGGGAGACCATTGGACGTGTTGCTGCTGGCGCTGTCGCCAGAAAGTTATTGAATGCTGCTTGCGGCATTGAAGTACTGGCTTGGGTTTCTCAGGTTCACACAATCAAATCTGATGTTGATGCCTCTACAGTCACCTTGGAACAAGTTGAGGGTGATCCCACTCGTTGTCCAGATCCTGAAGCTGCTGCAAAGATGACTTTTGCCATCGAGGAAGCAAGAAAAAATGGAGACTCATTAGGTGGAATTGTTACTTGCGTTGCACGAGGGGTTCCTGTTGGTCTCGGTGAACCCGTTTTCGACCGCCTAGAAGCTGACCTAGCTAAAGGAATGCTTTCGCTTCCTGCAGTAAAAGGGTTTGATATTGGGAGCGGATTTAACGCTGTCGAAATGACAGGAAAGACACATAATGATCCTTTTGTAGCTGGTGATTCTGGGCCGGTAACTGCTACAAATAACTCTGGCGGAGTTCAAGGAGGTATCAGCAATGGCGCCGACGTCATTTTTAGAGTTGCCTTTAAACCAACAGCAACCATTTCTTCTTCGCAAGAGACAGTTGACACGGATAATAATCCAGTTGAACTATCCGCTAAAGGCCGGCATGACCCATGTGTGCTTCCTCGCGCTGTCCCTCTTGTCGAGTCGATGACTCTTCTTGTTTTAGCCGACCACTGGCTAAGACAACAAGCGTTAGACGTCTTAGATGGCTAAGAAGAAGGTATTCCTCTACAATTAATTTACGTCAAAGCAGGAGTAAGCATGCCAGAAAAACCTCCAGAAGGAAGTAAACCCACTTATTACGAAATGCCAGTCTTTTCGTCGCTCGAAGAAGAAAGACAGCATCGAAAAGAACGGTTAGCAGCTGGTTTCCGCATTTTCGGTAAGTTCGGCTTTAGTGAAGGTGTGGCAGGACACATTACTGTTCGAGACCCTGAGCACACCGATACTTTTTGGGTGAATGCCTTAGGTCAACCATTTAGCGATATTTGCGTATCGGATCTTCTACTAATTTCACATACCGGAGAGATACTTGAAGGCAACTACGCGGTAAATGCAGCTGCTTTTGCTATCCATTCTGGAATACACATGGCTCATCCTGAAATTGTTGCTGCTGCGCATTCTCACTCCCTATATGGAAAAACCTGGTCGACACTCGGGAGAAGGCTTGATCCGATAACTCAAGATTCATGTATCTTTTATCAGAATCATGTCCTGTTTGATGATTACACCGGGGTCGTAAATGATCCTGAAGAAGGGGCTCGGATCGCACGTTCTCTCGGAAGTAACCGTGCCGCTATTTTGCGGAATCATGGGCTGCTAACTGTTGGCGATTCTGTAGATGAAGCGGTCTGGCTCTTTGTAACTATGGAAAGATCTTGTCAAGCACAACTTCTCGCAGAAGCGGCTGGTAACCCAGTGGTTCTAGACCATGAGACCGCAGAACATACTCATAAGTATGTTGGGAATCCTTTCGCAAGTTGGTTTAGCGCTCAAGGATTATTTGACAGGATTGTTAGAGAAGAGCCAGACCTCCTGAATTAAAGCGCCGACCAAATCCCACTAAGCCGCATGCGTTATGAATAATCTTTCGACATCGCGTTGGTAAAGAATCCGTACTTTGACATCAGGATATTTCTCATTCATTTTTCGCAGCTTCTTGTTCTTATTCGTGACTAGTGGCTGCCGAAGTGTAGTTATTTCCAAATACAAATCATGGTCTGGAAGGTAGAAGTCTGGGGTGAAAGCAGAGAGTGGGTTACCATCTTCATCTTCTTCCAAAATAAACGTTGTAGGTTCGTATTCCCAAGAAACTCCATAAAAGTCAAAGAGTTCTGCTAATCGTTTCTCTGAATCATGAGCGAAACTTTTAGAGTCTTCTGAATCTTGTATTTGGTACAACTCAACCATGGCTGTACCGAGCGTAATCTATTGATTAACTGCTAATGGGGATCCTCGCCCATCTACTCCTCTGCGAGTGAAGACATTCAAATCAACAATTTTTGCATCAACTTCTTCTTTGACACCAGCTAGTGGAAGAATGTTTAATACCCCTTGACCATTTTGCAATAAGTCAACAATTTCTTCACCGCTTTTAACTAGAACAGACTTATTTCCACTAATTACAAGATTGACTTGCGTAACATCTTCATCCAATTCAGTAGATAAGTAAGAGAAGACTTCTCTAACCATCTCCAGTCGTATACCCGCATCAAGTAGTGTCTTAATTGCTTTTAATTCCAGCAAGTCTCTATAGGAGTACAAACGTCTGCTTCCAGAGCCTGCAGCATCAGTCATTGACGGACGAACTAAGTCTGTTCGTGCCCAATAGTCAAGTTGACGATATGTGATGCCAACTATTTCGGCTGTTTTTTTGCCGCTATAGCCTGTTTCTTTGTCTTTTGTACTCATGACTATCTACTTCCGATTAATGATTGGAACTCAGAAATAATGAACTACATCTGTGTATTTCCCCAGATTAGGGTTTTTTGGTCAAAAATTCAACTATTTCGCGCGCTTGGCGCGAAATATTTCACTAAAAGTAACTTTATTCGGCGAAATCGTCAGGATTTACAGAGTCAAGAAATTCACGAAATTCTTCAACCTGGTCTTCTGAAAGTTCGTCATCTTCATCTGCTAGGTAACTTGCCTGGTCTAAGACATCTTCATCTGCATAAATAGCAGCGCCAGTTCGTACTGCTATAGCTAGCGCATCTGAGGGACGGGCTGAAACTACTTCTACTCCGGCAGAGCCGCGAAAATAGATATCAGCAAAAAACGTTTTTTCACGCAATTCAGTTATCTCTATGCGCTCAACTTGAAAGCCAAACGAATCTACAATCTTGACCAGTAAGTCGTGGGTCATTGGGCGTGGCGGCGTTTGATCAGCTAAAGACAAACCAATAGCGGTCGCTTCTGGTCTTCCGATGAAGATAGGGAGCATTCGATTGCCTGACTCTTCCTGAAGCAAAACCACTGGAACGTTAGTTGGTAGAACTTCCTGAACGTTTATTATTTTCATTTCAATCATCTTTGTTCCACCTCATATATTTTCAGAAAGTAGTCTATGTTCCCGACCTAAAGCGTAAACCTGATCACAGGTTTCCTGAGAGTTTTTTTCTAGTTCTCCTAATTCTACGGAGACTAGTTCTGGAAGATTCCTGAACTTTCCTCCATGATCAAGCCCGTACCCTACGACGTAGGACGAGTCCAGTTCGAAGCCAACGTGCTGTAATTCAACCGGTATGACTCGACGTTCCACTCGGTCAAACATTGCGCATACACGCACTTCTGAAGGTGAGCGACCTCGAAGATGCTGTAATAAGAAGTTAAGTCGTAAGCCAGTATCAACAAGATCTTCAACAAGGACTACTTGCCTGCCCGTGATGTCTGTGTCTAGGTCCCTAGTAAGACGAACTCTCCCCGTATCTGGCATGAAACTGCTAAGAGCGAGGAAATCAACTTCAACTGGAAGATCAAGCTCTCTTACAAGGTCCGCCATGAAAGGGAGGCAACCTTTTAATACTCCTACTATCACTGCGCCTTCCTGAAGGGACGACGTTAGTTCTTTGCCGAGCTCTGACACTCTTTCCGTGATTTGATCGCGGGTATAGAGAAGCTGAGGCGAATTCATCTTTTATTAGCCAAGCCGATCTAATGAGCGTCTAAGAATGATTTGACGAAGACGCGAGCCTGCTTCAATTAGTTCGTTTAGTTTTTTGTTTACGTCTGAACGAGTAGCAGTGTCTTCGCGTAAAAGTGGAAGCAATACTTGTTCTAGGGTTCCTGCCTCGCGTTGCGCTGAAACGAGATACATACGTAAATGGCGGATGTCAAAACCTAATTCTAGGAACATGGAGGCAAGTTGGGCTACTAATAACGAATCGTCGTCATAGACTGTGGTGCTTCCAGCCTCATGACCGAAGAGTAAACCCATTTTTTCTAATTCATTGAGTGTTGATATCTCCAGGCCGGCAGCCTTAGCTAATTCTTCAATGCTTACACTTACGGAACCGACAAAAGCACGATTTTTTCCTCTTTCACGGAAAGGTTGAACTTCCCCTTCTGTCTCTTCTAAGTTTTCTTCTGGAATTTGGCCTCCAGATTCATCTAATAATTGACGAATCACTTTCAGCGGAAGAAAATGCTCTCTTTGCTGTCTGAGAATCCAGCGCAAAATTGTCATGTCATCAGTCGTGAACTGCCTATATCCAGAAGCAGTTCTTTGCGGATCCAACAAGCCTTGAGCTTCTAAAAAACGGATTTTTGAAATTGTAATATCTGGGAATTCTGGCTCCAGTCCAGCGAGGAGTTCACCTATAGACATGGATCCATCATGACTATTAGATACTTCTTCAAGGTTTCCTTCAGACATAATCAGCTCAACTGCCGGTTCCGTGGAAGAAAACAAGTCTGAATCTTCCAATTTGAACTTCATCTCCTTCGCGAAGTTCCGCAGAATCAATCCTCTCACGATTGATGTACGTTCCATTTAAAGAACCAGCGTCTTTGACGGTATACCGTTCGCCTAACCGCTCGACTTGGGCATGACGGCGAGAAACCGTTATGTCATCAAGGAATATTCCCGCGTTGCTATGCCGTCCAATGGTTATCAAATCCTCCTCTAGCCCGTAGCGCGCTCCTGCTTTTGGTCCAGATTCGATCACGAACAATCCGCAAGTTTCAGGGAATTGAGCACGATCATACTCATGTGGTATTACCTCTACGACCTCAAACGCATCGGTATTCTCATCGTTATCTACAACGAGTTTTGCCCCGCACGATGGGCAGAATCTAGATGCATGCCTGTCTATGTGTCCACAACTTTGACAAGTTACTGAACTCATTTGCTTTCCTCCTGAATCGCAATTAGTTCATTTTACCCTTGATATGCGACACATCTTGTTTAGCCATTCTATTCTTTCAGGCTTTACTGAAAAGTTAGGGAAATCCTACTTTTGAGGTGAGCGCCCTTCGTCATAAGCAGCTTTCGCTAAGGGAACATATTGTGCTGCTGAAAACCACGCGATAATTAGTCCAGGAAGCCCTGATATCCAAGCAAACAAAGTGAAGAATTCATTGCCGTAGACCCCTGATTCCCCAAGCAAAAAACATGGGAAGGCCCACATCATTGCGAAAGTAGAAGTCTTACCCCACCAAGTAACATCAATACGCCGTGCCCCCAACGATGCTAAAAGCAAAGCCGCTATTCCCACCATTGCTTCTCTTACAACCGCTGCTATTGCAAACCAAACAGGAACCGATCCATCAACGATGAGAACCGGGACAGCAACTATAAGAAGTAGCCGATCGGCTGTAGGGTCAAGAATTTTCCCGAGCTCACTTATCTGGTTAAACCGTCGAGCTATCCAACCGTCAATCCAGTCCGTTACGCCAAGAATGCCTAGTAAGAAGCCAGCGAAAATTCTGTCATCATTAGCAAGAAGCAGCCACGCAAACCAAGGTATGCAAGCTAATCGAGCCACACTAATAAGATTAGGAATGGTTAGGACTTCTTTTTTGTTGAAGTACTTTGAGAATACATCTTGTTTCACATTTTGTAGCCTACGATCAGAGAACAGATCTGACGCATTCTTTACAGAGGGGTTACATGACTTCAATATTCACAAAGATCATGAACTACGAAATTCCTGGACGCATTATCTGGGAAGACAACGCCTGTATAGCGATGATGGACATCCGTCCACTTAATCGTGGTCATGTGCTGGTTGTCCCTCGACAAGAAGTAGATAAATGGCATGAATTGGATGCTGACACAAACCTTCATTTGATGAGGGTGTCACACATTATTGCAAAAGCTCAACAAAGTGTCTTTGAGCCAGCACGAATTGGCTTGATGATTGCCGGTTTTGAAGTGCCGCATACTCATATCCACTGCGTCCCAATTGATGACATGTCACATCTTGATTTCACTCAGGCGAAGATAGGTGACTCTGATGATCTTGATGAAATTGCAGAACTATTGAGGACGAAATTAAAGGAATTTGGTTACAGCGAAGCAACCTAAGGTCGTTTTGAGAAAACCATGATTCCTGATCTATTAAATTCTTCTCTGAACCCTAGGGTTTGGAGCGCATGACCAAATGTTTTGACTTCGGTTTCTTTCCAATTCAAGATGCCAGAATCAAAAATAATGGCATCTATTCCAGAAACTAATTCCAAACTTGGAAGATAGTAGCCGTCATCTGGAAGCAGTTTTACTGTTTCTCGTTCTGCCACGAGATTAAAAATGCTTGAGTGAACTAAGACGCGATCATAGGCTTCTAGACTCTCAGCCGCATCAATACGAGCTACGTCACTTACGTCCCTTTGCCCCCAGTCCCAAGGTTGTTCATAGGGCGATGATGCTGCATCTCTTATAAAGAAAACCATAGCTGTGAGTGCCAGTACCGCCAGCACTCTCTTATCAACAAGAATTCGTTTTACTCCCGGTATGCCGACTCGTGTAAGCGCATATACAGCCCCAATGAATACAAAAGGCAGAAGTGCAACATCTTGTTGAGGGTTGGATAATTCATCAACCCCCTCAGCGACTAGATATAACGCTAGAAGCGGGAAGATAGGTATGAGGTACCGCATTCTCACTAAAGGTAAGAAAAGGACAGGGGCTACGAGTAAAAGAACTTTTTCGAAACTTTCTCGAGCAAACAAATCTCCGAATACAGAAACTGGGTCTGAAAGCATTCCCAATAGAACTCCAAATGAGCCACTTCCGTAAGAAGAGAAAGATGAGAGATGAGGGTATTCTCCATTTCCTATGATCGGCTGCACAATAAATGCCATTATTAAGAACCAAGAAAGACCTAAAGAAGCTATTACGCTGCCTTGCCTTCGCTTGTCTTCGAAAGCAAATACCGCACCTAACGCGGCTACCGCTAAGCCGAGGTCTGAACGCGAAGTCATTACTATCACTAGAAGCACCCCAACTGACCACCAGCGTTCTTTCTGCCCTTCAAGATATGCGGCAAGTAGTGCCGGAAGAGCAAAAACTTCTGGATGAAATCCTGAGAGATTTAGATTCTGTATTGAGGGGTGGAGGGCATAAGCAAAAATAAGAGCACTAGATGCACCAATGCGAAGGTTGCCTGGGCCTCTGGCTATCCGCCATAGTGGCACCACAGTTAGTGATATGGCTAAGGATTGAATTATTAGGAGAGTTTCTGTTGGAGGGAACATTCGAGTAATCAAAGCCACGGGAAAGAATATGAAAGCGCCATGTTGAGCGAAAATGTTTATACCAAGTTCACTTACTTCAGGTGAAGTTCCAAATTCCATTAAATGCAGTGCTTGTAAATAGTGACCCAAAGTGCTGTTGAGCCCTAGATCTTTACTTTGCGCTACTGCAAGAAGAGCCAGCACTACCCACAAAACAATGGTCACCAACCAAGGAAAAGCGCGATCTGCTTGAGTGCTCTCCAATCTGGCTTGAAAACGTAACAATGCCATGTCATAGCGTCTTCGTGCAGAGTGCACAGTTGTGACTACATGCTCTCCAGTCCAGTCAATAGCCCTGGAAGCCTTTTCTCTCGGAAGGTTTGACACTCTAATACCGTAGCCGGAATTAGTGGATAGTTCAGCGAAGTGCTATCGGTTCGACAAAATACAAGTAGCGGGATTGGAATCATCAAAATCTATGATTATCTCCTCGCCTGCCTCTCCACTGAAAACTGGTATTTCCACTTGGCTTTGTTGTGAATCAACAGTGATCGTTCCCCTAACTGCAAGCGTTTCCCATCCTTGGGCTTCCATCTCATATCCAATACGTATCATTTCTGCCCAACCTGTTCCACCCTCTGAATGTTTGATTTCCCCCTGCGGTATATACAGAGGAATCATCAACATTTGCTCACCTAAACAGGTAGCAGAAACATCGCGTCCAAGAATCCGATCTGGACAAGAATCTCCAGTCGAATCAAAAACGACCACATCAAATGGCCGAAATCGGTTATCAGTGACCGAAGCACGAATACAGCCTTCTTCAAGCCATCCTTCAGGTCCGAATAGTGCCACCTGACCTGTGCCGTTATATCCAAAAATAGTCACATAAATCTCATTGGGTTTAACTGTTAATAAACCGCCAGATACTGTTTGACGAACTCTTTCTTCTTCCGGCCCTTCGCCTTCTTGAAGAGCAACTAACAAGTTCAACTCAGTGGTAAGCTCTGGCTCTAAAATTGGTGGGCCGAAATCGGTATTTATTCCTGCTGATTCAAAATCGTTTAATTGCGAAGCGAAGCGTAAAGCTTGATTCGAATCATTGACAATTCCTTCATTGGCGAGTTGCCTAAAGAAGAAAACTCCTAATACTGCGACAGCAACCACGATCAAAAACGTAAGTGTTCGCCTTCGGAAAGCTTTCTTTATTGACGCAGCTACTGCTTTTTCATCTTGGCGTTCAGCACGAGAGCGTGGGCCAAATGAATTTGAAGAATCTCCTCCGCCAAGCAGTTCTGCCCACCGCTCAAGAGTTTCAGAAGGAAATCTCACTGCAAGTTTGGCAAATAACTTTTCTTCTTCCGGTCCGAATAAAAGCAGAAGATCGTTTTTACGAGCTAGTTCAACTGGATCCGGATCGTGAATCAAGTCTCTGTCGCCTGCTAACCGAATTAAAAATTCTCTGATTCTTCGATCTGCTTCACTTTCGGACCATTGACCACCTGACTCAACTTTGAACGAGTCGAAATTTCCCTTTTGTTCAGTTGAAAACTTGAAGAAAGTGGAACGTTGACGTCGGCGACTCTCAGAAACTTCTGTCCCTAAATCCCGAAAAGCAGCTTTTCGCCTTTCCTCTTCCGAAGAGTTGTCAGAAGATGGGTTTTCATCTTCCGTGTTGTCTGTTTCATTCATAAGTTAAAAATGGTTTAAGGTCGAACCTCATAATAAAGATTCGTTGGATCTTGGAAATCGTGCATAGTAAAACGAGTGAAACCAGCGTCACTTGTCATTTGCTCTGCTACATCAGGATTTAGACCTAGAGTTCCCAATCCAAAAGCTTCAGGTTCCGACATAGCTGACTGCAGACAAGAACCAACAGAAGTCGCATACATCATTGCGAGCATCGGATTCTTTAAATTATCTTCCCATTTAGAACTTGACTTTATGTCCTTTATAAGCCACGTTCCATCCTCTTTGATTGCCCCTCTAATCGCTTTCATCGTCAAATCTGGCCTTGGCATATCATGTAAACAATCAAAAGTAATAACCAAGTCAATGTCACCAGAATCTGGGAGGTCTTCTCCCCCGGCCAATAAAAGTTCAACATTATCTCTGTCGCTGAGTCGCTTTGAAGCTAGTTCAATAGCCCTTTCAGAGGGGTCATACCCAATATAAGTTGAAGAAGGAAATGCCTCAGAAAGCATCTGAATAACCATCCCTCCTCCACATCCCACATCTACAACACGAGCACCAGTTTCAAGCTTTTCGGTTACACCTGAAAGATTCGGAATTATTGTGGGTAAAAGTAATGCCTTTGTCATCGGTCCGAGCATGCCCTCTACATGCTGTGCGGATTCAGAACCTAAACCGTCATAATTCAGCCCTAACCCAGTTCGAAAAGAATCAGCAATACCATCCACAACTTCACTTGGCCTTACTACAGCGAACGCTCCTGCAGAGAACTTGGGTGAATCTTCTCTAGCTAAAATCTCTGCGGCTTCGGGTTCAAATAAAAATGTCTCACCATCTTCAGATTTAATTAGTTGCGCAGCAGCCTGACTTCTTAGCCACTCTTTTAACCATCTTTGATGCAACCCAGTCAAACTTGCTAAATCTTCTGGGGTGACAAGGCCAGCACCATCCATCGCCTTATACAAGCCAAGTCTGTGTCCGAGATGAATCATCAATGCAACCATCTCTCCTTGTTTGTAACTCCATGTCGCCATGGTGTATTTGCCAATTAATTTCGGATCGAGGCTTTCAGTCATTTTCTCTCCTTTGTGTCCATATCCAATCTGATTCTTCCTTGCAAGGCCAAACTTTAATATCGCCTTTTCGATCTCGTCGACCAGTCATACCTTCTTTCCAACCTTCTCCAGTTAAAGAAAATCGCCAACAGTGTGTGAGACATACTAACTCTTCCCCTTCAACAACTCCTTCGCCACCTAAATGCGACCACTGATGCGGGCATCTCGCTTCCATAATGCAAGGATCCCCATCCGCTGATCTCCAAACAACCAACTCTTCAGATTCAAACGCGGCTTCTACTAACGTTCCTGGCGGAATGTCTGCCGAAACTATCGGTACCCAACCTTCTTCCGACTCAGATAAAGGGTCCAAGATCAGACATCCAAGTAACGAGTAACCGCTATTGCAGATCCAATCATCCCTACTGCACCTCCGATTAGGAGAAGCCAAATACTGGTATCCCATACAAATCCGCTCGGAACGGCAAAGCCCCTGAATAGAGGAACAGCATCGGACTCCTGAAAGAAAGCTAATACTTTATTGTCAACTACAAAGAGTGCTGGAATAGCTAACCCTGCGCCAATAAGTCCATGGATCGTTCCTTCCAACATGAAAGGAATCCGAATAAACCAATTTGTAGCACCGACCAGTTTCATTACTTCAATTTCTTGTCGACGTGCACCTATTGCCGTGAAGACAGTGTTCAGAATCAGCAATGCAGACACAGCGACAAGCACAACTGCTGCGACTAAGAGAGCTTGGCTTACACGAGTAGAAAAGTCGTCTATTTGACGAATCGCTTCAGTCGCTGTCGCTACTTCTTTTACCCCGGGCTGATTTGCAAACTGACGAGCTAATTCAGTGACGTTTGCAGCAGAAGGATCAGTAGGGACAATTCGATAAGAAGGTGGCATCACTGCAGGAGACACACTGTTAACAAGGTCCGGCTTGTCAGAGAACAACGTGCTGAACTCCTCATAAGCTTGCTCTTGGTTTACGTATGCGTAATCTTTGATCGCTGGACTGCTATCAAGTACTTCTCGAATCGCTCCATCTTGATCAATTGACGCATCTGCATTCATGAAAACAATAAACTCCACGCCCTCTTGAAACTGTGCAGTAGCTCGTTCAGCTCCTTCTCGCACAAGGAGGGAGCTTCCTACAAGAGCTAACGAAATAGCTACAGTAAAAATTGCTGCCAATGTAAGGCTTAAATTTCTCCAGATGCTTGCGAAAGTTTCCCGGAAGTAATACCAAATTCGATACATATTTCAGACACCCATCATTCGTATGCACCGGTTGGTTCGTCGTATATTCCGTGGGAGTCGTCTCGTATCACTACTCCGCGGTCAAGCTCTATAACTCTTCTCTGCATTGAATTAACTATGCTTCGGTCGTGCGTGGCCATAACTACGGTTGTTCCACGACGGTTGATTAAATCCAATAACTTCATTATTCCTACGGAAGTTGCTGGGTCAAGATTTCCGGTAGGTTCATCTGCCAACATAACTGTTGGACGATTCGCGAACGCTCTTGCTATGGAAACCCGTTGTTGCTCCCCACCTGATAATTCATCTGGGAAGCGATCGGCTTTTTGACTTAATCCAACCAGATCCAAAATGGCAGGAACTTGTTTTCTTATCACTGGACGCGGCTGCCCTATTACCTCTAGAGCGAATGCCACATTCTCTGCAACTGTTTTTTTCTCCAATAATTTGTAGTCCTGAAATATGCATCCAATATTTCTTCTCAGAGCAGGAACGCTCCACGATCGTAGAGAGCCCAAGTCTTTTCCAGCTAGCAATATTTTTCCTGAATCAGCCACTTCTTCACGATTCAATAATCGTATAAAAGTCGACTTACCTGACCCTGATTGCCCAACGAGAAATACAAATTCTCCTCGCTGTATTTCTAGATTGACGCCCCTGAGCGCAGTGACATCGCCTTTATATACTTTGGTCACGTTTTCTAATCGAATCATCAATACTTCCAAGGGTTATTGAATTTTTTACTCAAGTAGGACAGTACCAGAGAGTTGTGCCCTGAGTGTGGCGCGGATTTAAAATTAGGTTTCTTTTTCTTTCAACCAACGTAAGTAAGTTTCCATGAAGCCATCTAAATCTCCGTCTAAAACGGAGTCCACATTTCCTACCTCATGTTCTGTTCGAATATCTTTTACCATCTGATAGGGCTGGAGCACATAAGAACGGATCTGGCTCCCAAAATCGACTTGCCGCTGCTCGCCACCCAACTCTGCAAGTTCTTCTTGTCTTTTTTGATGTTCGAGATCAAGTAATTTGGCTGCAAGTATTTGCATTGCCCGTTCTTTATTTTGGTGTTGACTTCTTTCGTTTTGACAAGATGTCACTGTTCCTGTCGGTACGTGAGTTATACGTACAGCAGAGTCTGTGACATTTATATGTTGCCCACCCGCACCGGAAGCTCGATAGGTATCTATGCGTAAATCATTCTCGTCAATAACAACCTCATCTGCCACTTTGTCAAAAAAGGGAACGACATACAGAGAAGCGAAAGCAGTATGCCGTTTTGCTTCTTTATTAAATGGTGAAATTCGAACTAGCCGATGCACTCCCCTTTCACCTTGTAATAATCCAAAGGCGTGACGGCCTCGGATGATAAATTCAGCTGACGAGATACCTGCCTCTGTTCCTTCCGAGACGGAGTCCATTTCTATGCTAAATCCGCGGCGCTCAGCCCAACGCGAGTACATTCGAACTAGCATTTCAGCCCAGTCTTGAGCATCTGTGCCACCAGCCCCAGATTGAATGTGGCAGACAGCATCACTCTCGTCATATTTTCCTGAAAATAAAGACCGAACCTCTAGTTCATCGAACTTAATTTGAATCTTCTCTAGCCCAGATTCGATTTCTTCTCCTAAAGACTCTCCGCCTTCTTCTTCCACAAGTTCAAGAAGGGTTTCTAAGTCCTCAACTCCGACTTTCAAGAATTCGTGAAATTGAAGGTCTTCGATAGTTTCAGAAAGTTTTTTTTGAACTTCTTTTCCACGATTCTGATCATCCCACAAATCTGGATCCGCCATTTCTTTCTCAAGACCCTCTCGCTTTTTCACTAATTCGGATATACGAAGGTAGCGAGTAGCTTCCTCTAACCGTATTCGTAAGTTCTTTACCTCTTCGTTAATGTCTTCCATAAGTTCAATTAGGCTTACCGGCCATGGCAGTGTTTAAATTTGCGTCCTGAATCGCAGGGGCACGGTGCGTTTCGTGGAGTGGATTCCCACTCATCATTTATTTTCTGTATTTTTGGGGTTGGTGCTACTTCTTTAACTTGGGCTGGTGCCCCTGCTGCGGCTGCGACTGCGGCTGCCCCAAGTACCGGCCCTTCTGGTCCGCTTGCCACTACATCAGACGGAGTTGGAGAGTCATCTGCAACTGTTACTTGGATGCGCATCACATAACGTAGGAAATCTTCACCAATAAGTTGTGTGAGGTGACCAAACATCTCGAATCCCTCGCGTTGCCATTCAGTAGCAGGGTCACGTTGCCCCATCGCACGCAAATGGATTCCTTCACGAAGATGATCCATTTCATAAAGATGCTCTCTCCAGCGCTGGTCAATAATCCGCAGCATTACCTGACGTTCAACTTCACGGAAAGTTTCCAAGCCAAGTTCCAACTCTCTTTTTTCCAATACATTTACTGCATCTTCGATGAGTGAATCCATTAAATCTATTTTGGTTCCTTTTTGGATAATTGATTTTTCGTCTAGAGATACCGGCCATAAACTTTCTATAGCCGTATGCAGGCTGGCTGTATCCCATTCTTCAGGGTGTTCTGATTCGCAGTGATTAAAGACTTCTCGCTCAACGACTAATTCAATTTCTTCAATAACTTCTTCACGCAGATTTGCCCCATTTAAAATACGATCACGCTTTTGGTAAATGACTTTTCGTTGTTCGTTCATCACCTCGTCGTATTTCAGTATATTTTTCCGAGCCTCAGCGTTCTTTTGCTCGACAGTTGTTTGCGCTCTTTCAATAGCTTTTGAAACCATTTTTGATTCAATTGGCACATCTTCTGGTAACGCACGGTCCATAACTCCGCGCATCGTCTCTCCTGCAAATAAACGCATCAAATCGTCATCCAATGAAAGATAAAACCTACTCGCTCCTGGATCTCCCTGTCTTCCACTTCTACCTCGCAACTGATTATCTATCCGACGTGATTCGTGGCGCTCTGTTCCAAGAACGTAGAGGCCGCCAGCTTCCCTTACTTTCTCCCCTTCCAATTCACATTCGGTTTCAAATTTCTTTGTCAGTATTTCTATTTTTTTAAGCCCAGGCGCAGAATTTGGATCAACTCCTTCAGATTGAACTTGGCGCTTGGCCAAATTCTCAGGGTTCCCACCTAAAAGAATGTCAACTCCTCGACCTGCCATATTGGTTGCCACAGTGACTGCCCCAGGTCTCCCAGCTTGCTCTATGACTTCCGCTTCACGAAAATGCTGTTTAGCGTTTAAGACCTCATGGCTAATTCCACGCTTTTCTAACTCACGTGAAAGTTTTTCTGACTTCTCCACTGAAACGGTTCCTACTAATACGGGTTGTCCGTCTGCTTGCCTTGTAGAAATATCTTCAATAAGTGCTGAAAACTTCCCTTCTTCTGTCTTGTAAATGAAATCTTCTGAGTCTTCGCGTCCAATTGGACGATTTGTTGGGATTGAAACAACTTGAAGCCCGTAGATTCCAGCTAGCTCTGCGGCCTCTGTTTCAGCAGTTCCTGTCATTCCTGCGAGTTTTTCATATAAGCGGAAATAATTTTGAAGAGTGATAGTCGCTAGCGTTTGATTCTCCTCTTTTATTGCTACGCCTTCTTTTGCTTCAACGGCTTGGTGTATGCCTTCCGACCACCTTCGTCCCTCCAACACGCGGCCAGTGAACTCGTCTACGATTCTTACCTCACCATCTACAACTATGTAGTCACGATCACGCTGGTATAACTCTTTTGCTCGTAATGCTGCCTGTAATTGATGGACCAGATTCGCTGAAACTTCATCGTAAAGATTAGTTACCCCTAACGCTTTTTCGACAGAATGCACACCTTCTTCAGTGGGTGCGACTATCCGTTTTTCTTCATCAAAATCATAATGAACGTCGCGTTTTAGTCCTTTAACTACACCTGCGAAACGCTTATACAAAGAAGCTGCCTCACTAAGACGGCCACTAATTATTAATGGAGTACGTGCTTCATCAATCAAGATTGAGTCGACTTCATCTACGATGCAAAAAGCATGACCACGTTGCGCTTTCGAACTAAGCGACATTGCCATATTGTCGCGGAGATAATCAAAACCTAATTCATTGTTTGTACCATAAGTTATATCCGCCTCATAGGCTCTACGTTTCTCTGCTGGTTCACGTACCTCAGGAACAACTAACCCTACCTCTAACCCTAACCAACGATGAATTTGCCCCATCCATTCTGCATCTCGTGTGGCTAAATAGTCATTGACCGTGCAAAGGTGAACACCGTTTCCAGTTAACCCATTCAAATAGGCTGGAAGTGTTGAAACTAAAGTTTTTCCTTCTCCAGTCCTCATTTCCGCCACCCAGCCAAGATGTAGAGCAACTCCACCCATAAGTTGGACGTCATAATGGCGTTGACCAATGACACGCCATGCTGCTTCTCGCACTACCGCAAAAGACTCAACTAGCTGATCGTCTAAGTCCTCACCTTGATCCAGTCGTTGCCTAAATTCTCCCGTTTTTGCTTGAAGCTCCTGATCGGATAAATCGGATATCTCGGATTCAAGTGCGTTGATGTCAGGGATCAAAGACTCAAGGGCTTTGATTTTCTTACCTTCTCCACTTCGAAGAGCACGCGACAAAATTCCCATAACAATGAAAGAATATCAGGTCACCGGGCTCGCTTTAAGCAGCGTCCGGTCGATACAAAAGTCCCAGTTCATCTAATCGAGGAGCTGCTGCATCTACATCTGTTCCTAAGATTGCAGCAAGTGCCTGTAAATCATCTCCTCGTATCGTGAGAACTCGCCCGTTGAAATCTTGACGTTTCACCTGAATGATCGTCAAATAGCGTTCAATCATTTCTGCTTCAGGGCCTTCCACTCCAGTCAATTTGGTTAGATCTATAACAATCTTTTGCCCCGGCGCCCACGCCATATTTTTCTGATTTGAAGTTCCAGACTCACCTTCTGCTTCTGCCGGTAACAGTTGATCTACTGGGACGCCGTAAAAGCGAGCTAATCGTTGTAAACGAGGAACTGATATAGCCCGTTCCCCTCTTTCATAAGCTCCGAGAACGGAAGCTTTGAACTCAGACTCAGACCGGTCTTCGACGTCATGCAGCGAAAGCCGTTGTTGTCGTCTAATAACTCTTATACGTTCACCCACTCGTCGACGATACAAGGCATCAAGTTCATCATCCATCGATTCAGGTCTCCTAAGTAATAAGGCTGGTTAGCAAAAAGACCACACATAAAGTGGTCATCGTTGTGATCCTACCGGTTTTAAATTGTGGTGACAATTCTTAGTTTTTGCTCGAATAAGCCCAGTTCAGGGCATTTTTTTTAAATTCTGTTGAATCATTTACCTATTGAGTTGATCACGCTAAGTGTTCATTTTCTGAATTATCGGCGTCTCAATGTTCGCTTCTGCTTGAAATTCACTTCTTCGTTTCTCTTATCTGCATAAT
The DNA here is from genome assembly GCA_949538625.1 of Acidimicrobiales bacterium AG-410-I20. Lineage (GTDB taxonomy): Bacteria > Actinomycetota > Acidimicrobiia > Acidimicrobiales > MedAcidi-G1 > MedAcidi-G2B. Next base: position 27 of record CATISD010000034.1, on the reverse strand, counting down.
CGCGAAGAATGTTCTCTTGTTCAGAAG
>CATISD010000033.1 GCA_949538625.1 Acidimicrobiales bacterium AG-410-I20 | reverse complement strand
TTTTCTATTTGGCCAAGACGGAGTACTTCGTATAAGCGATTTCGGACTAACTAATGCATTAGGTGAAATAACTCAATCAGAAACTCCCACTGAAGGGTTCACTGGAACAGTGCGTTACGCCTCACCAGAACAAGCCAGTGGACAAAAATTGAATGGAAGCTCAGACATCTATTCCCTTTCAATTATCTTTGTTGAAGCGGTCACTGGCCACGTTCCATTTCTTACGGATTCTCTAGCCGGAACACTTAAAGCTCGTATTGGTAAATCTGTACCTACCCCCGAATCACTTGGTCCTCTAGGCCCAGTTGTTCAAAAAGCAGGAATGGCTGAATCCAGTAATCGCCCAACAGCAGAGCGGGTAAGAAGAATGCTTCTGGAAGTAGCACCTTCTCTGCCTCGACCGACCGCACTTCCGCTAGTAGGCCCTGGTGAAATAGGGGCAGCGCCACTATCAGGTGAAGTTACAACTGTGGCACCGCAAAAAGAAGAAGTGTTTAAAGAGCCTCGCCGAATACGCTCAGTCGGGCCGAAACGCCGCTGGCCAACCGTAGCCGTAGCAGCCCTACTTCTTGCAGGGGCTATTACTGGAGGGATTTTGCTCTGGCAAAACACGCAAGCAGAAGAAATAGTGGTTCCTTCAGTTGCGGGTCGACCAATCGAAGAAACTTACGAACGTCTTATAAAGCTTGGCTGGACAGTTGAAGAACGTTACGAACGACGCGACGGAACAGTCGAAGGCCAACTACTTGGCACAGATCCGCCAGCTGGATCTTTTTATGAAACCGATCAAAGTGTCGCCATTATTATTTCCTTGGGTCCCACTCGGGTGGAAATACCTTCTGAAATTCAAGGCACCACACTAGAAGAAGCAACTCAACTCATTGAGGAAGCCGGCTTAGTAGTAGGCCAAGTGACTTCAACTTACAGCGAAGAGATCGCAGAAGGTTTTGTTATAGGTTCCTTAGCTCTTTCAGAAGACTTACCGAGAGGTTCTTCAGTTGATTTGGAAATATCTGACGGACCACCCCCAAGAATTATTCCCGAAGGATTAGTAGGGCAGGAAGTAGCAGAGGTTCAGAATGTTCTTGCCGCTCTCGGTCTGAATTTAGAGATAGTAGAAGAATACAGCTCAGAAGTTGAAGCCGGTTTAGTCTCATCAATAAGCCCGCAAGAACAATCAGAAGTTAACTTTGGCTCAACGGTCGTTATTGGAATATCAATCGGGTTAATGCCCCGTCCAGTTCCAGATGTAATAGGACTTGATGTCGTATCTGCAGAAATGCGTTTACAATCCGCTGGGTTCCTAGTGATCGCAGTAAATGGAACTGAAAGCGGAGTAGTTACTGCTCAAACACCAATTGCTGGAGAAATGGCGATACCAAATGACACAATAGAGTTAGTGACTGAATGACTAGTAAAATAAGTGAACAAAGTTTACTTTTAGGCCTTACCCTCAAATCATAATGAATGAACGAATTTCGCGCGAAGATGTCGCCCATGTAGCCCGCTTGGCATGCCTATCTTTGACAGATGTTGAACTTGATGCATTTACCAACCAGTTAGCAGATATTTTAGAACACGCAGCAGATCTTGATGCCCTTGATCTAGAGACTGTTGAACCAACAGCGCATCCATTGCCTCTTATAAACGTTTTCCGTAATGACGAACCAGGAGAAAGCGTGGATCGAGAAAAGTTTTTAGCAAGCGCGCCTGAAGTAGAAAATAATCAGTTCAAAGTTCCGCCAGCTCTTGGAGAACACTCATGACTGTTCAAGAAACTGTACTGGCAATTCAAAAAGGTGAAATGACGGCTCAAGAAATTTTGAAAAGCCACTTAAAAGCAATTAAAGACAGAGAAGAAGAAATCAATGCTTTTAATCTTGTAATGACCGAAGAAGCTATAGAGGAAGCAGAAAAAATTGACTCCCTTGTTGCAGAGGGAAAAAATCCTGGACCACTGGCAGGGATACCAGTAGCAGTCAAGGACAATATTTGCACCCAAGGAATACCAACAACATGCTCATCAAATATTCTCGCCGGATGGCTACCACCCTATGACGCCACCATTGTTGAACGCCTTCGAGATGCAGGCGCAGTAATTGTAGGGAAAACAAATCTTGATGAGTTTGCGATGGGGGCTTCAACAGAAAATTCTGCCTTCGGGCCAACTCGAAACCCTCTTGATACAACACGAGTACCCGGTGGTTCCTCGGGAGGTTCCGCAGCAGCCGTAGCCGCAGGATTCACTCCATTGGCCATAGGAAGTGATACTGGTGGTTCAATTCGTCAACCTGCTGCACTCTGTGGGGTAGTCGGCGTAAAACCAACTTATGGGCGGGTATCTCGCTATGGCCTCGTCGCATTTGCTTCAAGTTTGGATCAAATCGGACCATTCGCGGAAACTGTTGCTGATGCAGCGTTACTTTTAGAAGTGATATCCGGCCATGATCCATTAGACACAACTTCTATACCTGAGCCTCCGCTTGACCTTTCTTCAGCATTAACTCAAGGAGTGGAAGGGCTTCGAATCGGAGTTATTGATGAATTAAGCGGAGGAGCGATTGAGGGCATTTCAGATGATGTCCTCGCGTGCTTAGAAAA
>CATISD010000032.1 GCA_949538625.1 Acidimicrobiales bacterium AG-410-I20 | reverse complement strand
GTCTACTGAAAGAACCTCTACTGCACAATTTGTGAATCGTTCAAAATTCTCTTCGCTCACAGTCACTCCAATATCGTGGTGTCTAACATGGCTACTTTAGCGACCTAGAGCGCATCTTTCGCGTCTCTAGATGTTTATTAAAAGTGTTTAAGAAACTAACCCATAAATAAGCCGCCATCAACTGGGATCACAGCACCAGTGATATAAGACGATTTTTCTGAAGAAAGAAAAGAAATCAAGTTGGCTACTTCTTCTGGTTTACCCAGCCGTCCTAGCGGTACAGCTTCTGCGTAAGATGCTTGTTGCTCTTCTGGTAGAGCCGCAAGCATGTCGGTGAGAATAGGGCCAGGAGAAATAATATTCACCGTTATTCCACGACTAGCAAACTCTTTAGCCAAAGATCGTCCAAGTCCGACAAGCCCTGCCTTAGATGCCGAATAGTTAGCTTGCCCGGTCTGTCCGATTCGTCCGGCAATTGAAGAAATGAAGATAATGCGACCCCATCTACTCTTCATCATTCCCTTTGTGGCTCTACGGGCTAATTTAAAGTTTCCGATCAGGTTTGTTTCAATAACTTCCGAAAAGTCTTCATCTGACATACGCAAAACTAGTCCATCTCGAGTGATACCTGCATTCGCTATTAAGACATCAACGGTCCCTAAAGACTCTTCAATGGTGTTGAAAGCAGAATCTATTTCCTCAGAATTAGTGACGTCACATTTGACGGCGAGGATGCCTGCTTCTTTGATTTCAGCTGGAACTTCACCACGGCAAGTAATCGCGACCTTGTAGCCATCATCTGATAGGGATAGTGCTGCGGATAAACCTATTCCACGGTTTCCACCAGTAACTAGAGCTACGCGTTCTTCATTTTCTAAGTCGTTATTTTGCGTATTCATATTCCTTCCTAAAATCTAGTGCGGTATTACTAGCCAAGCGATGGGCTGGCTAGTAGAGACTCTTTCTGTGTCTACGGCAAGCCACCCTTGGAGTATCCCAGTGAACGAAGATCTAATTTCTTCTACTCCTACTGTTCCCAAGAGGTCACCAGCGTTGACAGGATTTCCAATTTTTAAATCGTTGTTCGGAGTGAACACTCCACTGCTTGGGCTAACGACTAGTCGCTCTGTGGCGTAAAGATGTTCACCATCCGGCTGTTCTTCTGTAGTTTCGCCAGTTAATGGACCGGCGAGAGATTCAAGAAGAGAATCAAGATGTTCGGGTGTGTTTATTGAGAAACGGCTTGCACTCTTTATGCAGCGCTTAACCAAGCCAGTTAGAACAGTCCCTGGTCCCAGTTCAATGAAAGTGGAAAATCCTTTGTCTTCGAGGCTTCCTAGGCTTTGGTGCCAGCGTACCGGGCTGGATAGTTGTGCATTCAATAAAGCTCGCCATGTTTCTGGATTTTCGTGAGACGTTCCATCAACATTGGCTACAACAATTCCTTGTGGTTGACGAATTTCTGTTGCATCTATAGCTATTGAGAGACGGTCACGTGCGGAATTCATGAACGGTGTGTGGAAGGCTCCAGATACTTCAAGCGGTGTCACTTTTTTTGCCCCAGTTTCTTTAGAAGCCGCTCCAGCTTTTTCAACGCCGCTTGGGCTACCAGCTATTACTACTTGTCCCGGTGCGTTGTAGTTAGCAACCCAGACGTCATCATCTATTGAAGAGCAAACATTTTCTACTGTTTCGTCTGGAATTCCGAGAATAGCTGACATGGTTCCGACTTGCGCTTGGGTGGCGTCATGCATGGCTAAGCCACGTTCTAAAACGAGGAGGATGCCGTCTTCAAAGTCGATGGCCCCGCTAGCGGTCAATGCGCTATATTCCCCCAAACTATGACCGGCGTGACCCGCCGCATCAACTCCAACTCTTTCAATAGCGTCAAGAATGACCATGCTTAATAAGTAAGTGGAGATTTGAGCATTGTGAGTTTGTTTCAATTCTTCTGCGTCTGCCTTAAGAAGGAGATGACTGAGATCAAAACCAGCAATTTCTGAAGCTTCATTAACTAATTCCCATGAAGGATGGTCAACCCAAGCGGAACCCATACCGGGTTGTTGTGAACCTTGGCCTGAATAAGTAAAAGCAATCATATTGAAGTGACTCCGACCAGTGACAGTACACCAGTACTTCCACTAAACGTTACTTCATAAATGGAGAGTAAGCGAAAAGAAGGAATTTGAATTAAAAATTATTCAAAATTCAGAATTAAGTTTCTCAAAACAATAGGACCTACTGGTTTGAGGACCGTTAAACTGGCTTGTCGGTTCTAAAGACTCAGATGAATAGCAAACAGGACGGGTTGTTTAACTCCTGAAGCTATAAGCATTGCCCGGGTGGCGGAATTGGCAGACGCGGAGGATTCAAAATCCTTTGGCCGCAAGGTCGTGCGGGTTCAAGTCCCGCCCCGGGCACCAAGTTCCTTCAGAATTAAATTTCTGTTCTCCTAAGAAATGAATAGAATTATTTCAAATGAAATACACAGTTATAGAACGACAGTTAAAAGAAGTGAGTAAACGCATTGCTGGCTATAAAGACGAACTAGCAATAGCTGGTGAACAATTGGCTCATCTTCAAAACGAAGCAGAAAATGCACGAATGCGTTCATTGGTGTCCGAAACAGCGATTGCTGATCATGAAAGAAGAGAAGCCGAGCAGCAAGCCCGATCTATGGTCCGACACTATAAATTTCTTACTTCTGAGATTGAAATGTTGGAAGAACGTCAAGATCAGTTATTGGACAAAATGACAAAGACAGGTAGCAGGTAAGTCATATGGCAACTGTCGTGATAGCTGAAGATGAAGCGATTATTCGGTTGGATTTAAAAGAGACGCTAGAAAGCGAAGGTTACGAAGTCTTAGGGGACACTGGGCGCGGTGACCATGTTTTAGATTTAGTGGAAGAACATCAGCCCGAGGTGGTCATAGTAGACATAAAGATGCCAGGACTGGATGGATTAGAAGTGGCAAAACAGATATCAAATTCACACGATGCTGCCGTAATTGTCTTGACAGCATTTAGCCAACGGGATTTAGTGGAAAGAGCAGTTGAAGCCGGAGTTTTAGGTTACCTCGTTAAGCCATTTCAGAAGTCTGACTTAATACCAGCTGTAGAGGTTGCGCGTGCAAGACACAAAGAGATAAAGGAATTAACAGGACATGCAAAAACTCTGGCCGAGCGTCTTGAGGGAAGAAAAGTCATAGATAGAGCAAAGAGTTTTCTAATGAATGAAAAGGACCTAGCAGAAGAAGAGGCGTTTCGGTTCATTCAAAGTACAGCTATGGATGGGCGTGAAAGCATGCTTGAAGTGTCAAAGCGCATCCTGGGTGAAAGTTAGACTCTGTTGCCGTATAGTTCCCGTTCTTTAGATCTTGCAAAGTAAGGTCTAGGGGTGTCTAGATTTCTTTTAATAGATGGTAATTCGCTTACCTATAGAGCATTTTTTGCACTACCTACAGACATGATGACTTCTTCAGGTCAAGTAACCAATGCTTTGCACGGTTTCACAATGATGTTGGCGACGTTACTGCGTGATCATGAGCCGGACGGCATTGCTGTGGCCTTTGACCGACCAGAGAAAACTTTTAGACACGAACGCTTGGCTACCTATAAAGCAAATAGAGAAAAGCAGCCCGACATTCTTTATGAACAGTTAGCGCTCGCCAGAGAAATTGTTGAATCGCTTGGCATGTGTGTAGTTGATGCGCTGGGTTTTGAAGCAGACGATGTTCTGGCGACTTTGGCGGATCTGGTCAAAAAGTCACAGGAAGAAGCAATTATTGTCACGGGTGATCGAGACAGCTATCAACTTGTTGAAGATCCACATGTGAAAGTACTTTACAACAAGCGCGGTGTATCGGATTATGTCCTTTATGACGAGGAGGGCATTAAGGAACGAACTGGGGTGAGCCCAGAAGACTACGTAGCCTATGCGGCACTAAGAGGAGACACCTCGGACAATCTTCCTGGTGTTCCCGGAGTTGGAGAAAAAACGGCCGCAAAGCTAATTAACACGTATGGGGGATTAGAAGAGGTTCTAGCTGCCGCTGAAGAGCAAACACCTAAATTGAGGCAGAATTTGGAAGAAAGCCAAGATTTAGTTTTACTCAATTCAGAGATGATGAAACTAGTCACCGATGTTCCTTTGAATCTTGAAATCAACGACTTGAAGATGAAGCCCGTTGATGTTCCACGTGCATCTGAACTTTTTAATTTGCTGGAGTTGAGTAAATCGCAGAGTCAACTCGGCTCAATTTTAGGTGTTGATTCCTGGGGAGGTGATGAACTAGGTGTTTCTAAATCTTCTTCGCAGAAAATAAATGTCAAGGAACTGTCTCTTGTAACCGAGAAAACTTTCAGCGATTCTTTGCAGTCGCTTACGGACTGCAAGGTGATCAGCATCGGAATTGGGGAGAATATTGAGGATGGCATCGCCGCGTTTTGTGGAAAAGATCCCGGAGAGGCTGAAGTTCTTTTGTTTCCGCACGAACTACTAAAGAGTTCGAAGCTAAAAGGTCAGTTAACAACGCTCTTTGGCGGTGCAGGGCCAGGACTGGCAACACATAATGTTAAGTTTCTTATAAAAATTCTTCGATCTCATCAACTGGCTTCACCGAAGGTTGCCCTAGATACTCAATTAGCCGGGTATCTCTTGGATCCTGCAGATGAAAATACTGATTTGACCGGGCTTTTAGAGCGCCACACGTCTTGGGAAGTGGAATCAATAGGTTCCCCAGAAGGTCAACTTGCTCTAGGAGAAGAAGAGAGCGATGCTAGCTTGGCACTTGCTCAAAATGCAGTAGCGGTAAGCCTGCTTGTCGAACCTCTTTCTAAAGCCTTAGATTCGCAGAATTTAAGGTCATTAAATGATGAAGTAGAGATTCCGCTCGCGCAGGTTCTTGTGAAGATGGAGGAACTTGGAGTTGGAGTTGATGTAAAAGAGCTAAATAGATTACGAGACGATCTAACTGCCCAATGCACCGACTTACGAGAAGAAATACATGAAATAGCAGGAATGGAATTCAATGTGAATTCCACTAAACAACTACGCGAAGTGTTATTTGAAAATCTAGGTCTTACGCCAGGGAAAAAAACGAAGACAGGGTATTCGACTGATGCCGCCACACTCGAAAGACTAAGAGGGGAGCATCCAATAATCGAAAAAATTCTTTCTTATCGAGAGGTAGAAAAATTGCGTTCGACTTATGGCGAGGGCTTACTTGCTTCCGTCGGTCCGGAAGATCGTATACGAGCAACATTCAAACAAACGGTTGCGCGCACGGGCCGCTTAAGTTCTGACGCTCCAAACTTGCATAACATTCCAGTTCGGACGGAAGCAGGTCGTGCATTTCGTAAAGCATTTGTTCCAGCCGAAGGTTTCTCATTGCTGGTCGCTGACTACAACCAAATTGAATTGAGATGCATTGCTCATTTAGCAGAGGATCCAGGGCTGATCGCAGCATTTGAGGCAGGTGACGATGTCCATACCGCAGTTGCGTCACAAGTCTGGAATGTAAAACCCGAGCAAGTTGACTCTGAAACCAGATCTCGAGCGAAAATGGTCTCATACGGTCTCGCATATGGAATGGAGGCCTATGGGCTGGCTCAACGTCTCGATATCCCTCGCGGAGAAGCTGAAGAAATACTGAACTCATTTTTTACCGCATTCCCTGCGGTGAGAGAATATATGGATCGGTCAATTGAAGAAGCCCGAAAGAAAGGGTATACCGAGACTCTCTTCGGACGTAGACGCCGTATACCAGAACTATCCTCCTCCAATTTCAATATTCGGCAAGCGGGAGAGCGGCAAGCGATGAATTCAGCCATTCAAGGCTTAGCGGCAGATATTTTCAAAGTTGCGCTTATCCGCATAGATGAACATATTGAAAACAATTCTTTGTCTAGTCGTTTAATACTGCAAGTTCATGATGAAGTTATCTTGGAAGTTCCACCAGAAGAAAAAGATGAAGCCCTAGAAAAAGTTCCAGAAATCATGCAAAACGCTTTCGATTTACGTGTGGATTTAGAGGTAAATATGTCATTTGGTTCGACGTGGGCAGACGCTAAAGGGTGAGTAGCAGACATTGGTTTGAGGACACGGCCGCACACCTAGGAGCGGCTTACCTGCGCTACTCCTTTACCTACGGAACAGCTCAAGAAGTCAACTTCTTGATCGCCGCCCTTGAACTAAAAGAGGGAGACAGACTTTTGGACGTTGGTTGCGGACCAGGTCGACATGCTTTTGAATTTGCCTCTCACGGCATTCGGGTAACAGGACTTGACATCTCAAAAGAATTCATAGAAATCGCCGAGAAAAAGAGTACAGAAAATACTTCTTTTATATGTGCGGATGCGAGAACTATGGCCTATGAGGGAGAATTTGATGCAGTCATATCACTCTGCCAAGGTGCTTTCGGTCTAGCTGGAGGCCCATCCTTAATGGAAAGTCAACTTGACCCAGACGGGCTAATACTGGAGAAAATGACACGCGCTTTGCGGCCAGGAAAAAAACTAGCGTTAAGCGCATTCTCTTCTTACTTCCAAATGCGGTATCCCAGCGACACAGACGAATTTGATGCAGGCACTGGAGTGAATCGCGAAACAACATCAATCAAAAATGAACAAGGAGAATCTGTAGATACTGAGTTGTGGACTTCTTGTTTCACTCCACGTGAACTTCGGCTTTTAGCTCATGCTGTAGGGCTGAAAGTAGAAGAAATATGGTCGGTTAATCCCGGAGACTATAAAAAACACCCTCCGGATCTCGAACATGCAGAATATTTACTTTTAGCTCATCGACTCCAGAATGGGGAGAAGAAATAAGGAGCCGATAGGCTTACCTAGTCCACCAAATAGGTGGGCCCGTATCCGACTATTAATTATCCGACGAGAAAACCGTGTCCGACGAAAATACAACTGAAGCCGCACTTAAATCACCACCAATGGGAGATTTTGATGAAAGCGGAGACTATATACCAAGACAAATAACCGAAAATGACCTAGGAAGCCTCTCGCTTGACGAAGCTTATTCAGCCACAATGGTGGGTGTTGAAGGCGGGCAACTCGTTGAAGGAACAGTAGTCCGTGTAGATAAAGACGAAGTACTGTTAGATATTGGATATAAATCAGAAGGGGTCATTCCGGCCCGCGAACTGTCTATCCGTAACGGAGTGAATCCAGCCGACATAGTTTCTATGGGGGAAAAATTAGAAGCAGTCGTCGTAACTCTTGAAGACAAAGAAGGTCGGCTAATTCTTTCTAAGAAACGCGCACAGTACGAACGCGCGTGGGGAAATATCGAAAAAGTCAAAGAAGCAGACGAAAGCGTATCCGGAGTTGTTATAGAGGTCGTTAAAGGTGGGCTTATTGTTGATATAGGGCTACGCGGTTTCCTTCCAGCTTCCTTAGTGGAGTTACGTAGAGTTCGAGATCTTCAGCCTTACATAGGGCAAACTGTCCAGGCAAAGATCATAGAACTGGACAAACATAGAAATAACGTGGTTCTTTCGCGACGCGCCTGGTTAGAAGAAAGCCACAAAGAACAGCGAGAAGAATTCCTTCATGATTTATTACCTGGAGAAGTGAGAAAAGGCGTGGTTTCCAGTGTCGTGAATTTTGGAGCATTTGTTGACTTAGGTGGAATGGACGGGCTGATACACGTCTCAGAACTTTCCTGGAAGCATGTTGATCACCCTAGTTCAGTGGTGACGGTAGGAGATGAAGTCGAAGTTCAAGTGCTTGATATTGATATGAGTCGCGAACGAATCAGTCTTTCTCTAAAAGCCACACAATCCGATCCATGGCAAGAATTCGCTGACGCTCACAAAACTGGTGAGCTGGTTTACGGACGAGTTACCAAATTGGTTCCATTTGGTTCTTTCGTTCAAGTCGGAGATGGAATTGAAGGACTTGTACATATTTCTGAAATGTCAGCTCACCACGTAGAACTCCCAGAACAAGTTGTGACACCTGGTGAAGAGCTATGGGTAAAAATTATTGACTTGGACCTTGAACGCAGAAGAATAAGTCTCTCAATAAAGCAGGCCGCTGAGGGCGGCGAAGTCGCCGATGAATACAAAGAACATTTCGGTGAACATGCCTACGATGAAGAAGGAAACTTCATCGTCCCTGAATCAGAAAACTCAGAAGGACAGGAAGCCTGGGAAGCTTATTACGCAGAAGTCAATGCAGAGGAAACCTCTGAGGATGGCAATTCAGACTCTGAAGAAGAGCCAGCATTGAGTGAAGAACAGTCTTCAGGGGAAGATGCGACTATTTCTGAAGAAAATACAGAAGTTGAAGAATCCGAAGAGGAGACGGAAGGAGCCTGATAGGCCATGACGGCGAAGGAACTGCCTCAAGAGACACTTGAGATAGGACTGACCGGTGGCATAGGTTCAGGGAAATCCACGGTCTCTGCTGGCTTAGTTGAACGAGGGGCAGTACTCGTTGACGCTGATGCTATTGTTCGCGACCTTCAAAAACCTGGAAAACCAGTTTTCAAAAAGATGGTTGAGCGCTGGGGTGAGAAAATCATAACTAACGACGGCGACTTAGACCGTCAAGCAGTCGCCGATATTGTTTTCAAGAACGAAGAAGAGCTTTTAGCGTTAAATGAGATAGTGCATCCGCTCGTACGAGAAGAAATAGCACGACAGCGAGACGAACATATGAGAGGATCAGCTCCGATAATTCTTGATATTCCTCTACTAATAGAATCTGGGTATCAAGATTTAAGCGGAATTGTCGTTGTAGATTTACATCCAGAAGAGGCAGTGGATCGCCTAGTGGAACACCGAGGCTTTTCACGAGAAGACGCACTAAATAGAATCTCAAACCAGGTAGACAGAGAAGAACGTTTATCAAAAGCAGATTTTGTGATCGACAACAACGGAGATCGCGACTCATTGGAAGACGAAATCGATAAAGCCTGGTCATGGATCATGGGCTTATCTAAATGAGTTCACTATTTCGTGTAGACGCGCCGTTCTCTCCATCTGGGGATCAACCGCGAGCTATCAAAGAACTTGCAGATGGCATCAAAGGAGGAGAAAGGTTTCAGACCCTTCTCGGTATAACTGGAAGCGGTAAAAGTGCAACAATTGCATGGACAATAGAAGAGGTGCAACGACCCACACTTGTTATTGCTCCCAATAAGTCTCTGGCAGCGCAACTAGCAAACGAGCTACGAGAGTTCTTTCCAGAAAATCGAGTTGAATACTTTGTTTCCTACTACGACTATTACCAGCCTGAAGCATATGTTCCATCGTCTGACACGTTTATAGAGAAAGACTCTTCAGTTAATGATGAAATAGATCGCTTACGACATTCTGCAACCGCCGCGCTTTTAACACGGAGAGACACAATCGTTGTTGCTTCCGTTTCATGCATTTACGGACTTGGAAATCCAGAAATGTATGAAGGTAATCTTCTGGTATTACGCAAAGGGGAAGAAATAGAACAGCGAGCTGCTTTGAAGTTACTCATTGAAATGAGGTACGAGCGAAATGACGTTGCATTAGATCGTGGAAAATTTCGTGTTCGAGGTGACACCTTAGAGATTCAACCCGCCTATGAGGAAAATATCTTTCGAATATCTTTATTTGGCGATGAGGTTGAATCAATTACTGAAGTGGACCCGATAACGGGGGAACGGTTGCAAGAGCATAAAGAATTTGTTGTTTTCCCAGCGACTCACTACGCGGCAGATAGTTTAGTTTTAGCTCGAGCAACTGCCCGAATAGAAAAAGAACTCCAAAAAAGACTGACATTTTTCAAAGCAGAAGAAAAACTCCTGGAAGCCCAAAGACTTCGAATGAGAACTGAGCATGATCTAGAAATGATCACTGAGATTGGATTTTGTAAAGGCGTGGAGAACTACAGTGCCCATATTGACGGGCGCGGCCCAGGTGAGAAGCCCTACACACTATTGGATTATTTTCCTGATGATTTTCTTGTGGTTTTGGATGAGTCTCATGTTGCTGTGCCTCAGCTACATGGACAGTATTTAGGTGACAAAAAACGAAAAGAAACTCTCATTGAGCATGGATTTCGGCTTCCTTCAGCAGCAGATAATAGACCATTACAATTTGACGAGTTCATTGAAAGTGTTGGGCAAGTTGTTTTCTTATCAGCAACGCCAGGGAATTGGGAACTAGAGAATAGCTCTCGTGTTGTTGAACAAATCGTTCGACCAACCGGACTAATCGACCCAGAAGTAATTGTGAAGCCCACCACAGGGCAGATAGATGATCTACAAAATCTTATTACAGAACGCGTAAAGGGAGATCAAAGAGTCTTAGTCACCACGCTTACAAAAAAAATGGCAGAAGATCTGACCGATTACTTACTAGAACACGGAATTCGAGTCCGCTATCTTCACAGTGACATCGACACTTTAGAAAGAATTGAAATTCTTCGCGATCTACGACTCGGAGAATTTGATGTACTTGTGGGTATCAACTTACTTCGTGAAGGACTTGATCTACCCGAAGTTTCCTTGGTGGCCATTCTTGATGCAGATAAAGAAGGTTTTTTACGAAGCGAGACATCACTGATACAAACTATCGGTCGGGCAGCTCGAAATGTGAATGGTCAAGTGGTCATGTACGCCGATCAAATCACTGGATCCATGCAGCGAGCAATCTCTGAAACTATGCGAAGAAGAAAACTTCAGCAGGATTACAACGTGAAGCACGGAATCAATCCGCAAACAGTCAGAAAAGCAGTTACAGATATTCTTGAGGCTTTACGGCCTGCAGTAGAAAGTCCTATGCCGACAAAGAAGAAACGTAGTGGGAACTTGGCCAATGATTTGAGTGAAATGCCTCATGAAGATTTACAGCGCCTTGTCCACACTTTGGAAGCAGAAATGGGCGAAGCAGCAGCAGATCTTCGCTTTGAATACGCAGCTCGTTTACGTGATGAAATTCGCGAATTGCAAAAAGAACTTCGCGAATTAAGTGAGCACCGTTAAGGCGATACGGTCCGTCAGAGTTAGTATCCCTTACATGTCGGAACGCTTGATTGTAAGAGGTGCACGTGAACATAATCTGCAGGATGTTGATCTCGATATCCCTCGAGAAAATCTTGTTGTTTTTACGGTGATCTCAGGATCTGGAAAATCTTCATTAGCTTTCGACACAATCTATGCCGAAGGGCAAAGACGCTACGTGGAATCACTTTCTGCTTATGCGCGCCAGTTTCTTGGACAAATGGATAAACCAGATGTCGATTTCATAGAAGGACTCTCTCCAGCAATTTCAATAGATCAGAAAAGCGCTTCACGTAACCCAAGATCTACCGTAGGAACAATTACTGAGGTTTATGACTATTTGCGTTTATTGTTCGCCCGTATTGGTGTCCCGTTTGACCCTGAAACTGGAGAGCAACTTGTAAGACAAACCCCTCAACAGATAGTGGACCGCGTCTTAGCCATGGAAGAAGGGACAAGATTTCAAGTCTTAGCTCCAGTGGTCAGAGGACGTAAAGGCACATACGACACACTCCTTTCGGAACTTGCACAACAAGGATTCAGTCGAGCGATTGTTGATGGAGAAGAACACCTACTCGGAGAAGAAATTGATCTTGCTCGTTACGAAATGCACACAATCGAAATTGTGGTTGATCGATTAAAAATTCGCTCAGGTATCGAGCAGAGACTAACTGAGTCAATGGAAACAGCTCTAGCATTGGCCGACGGTGTTGCAGAGATAGAAATTGTCTCCGATAAAAACACTGAAAAAGATGCAGAGGAATTAAACAAGCGTATTGTTTTTAGCCAACACCTTTCTCGACCAAGTGACGGGAAATCTTTCGAAGAGCTTGCTCCCAGAAACTTTTCTTTTAATAGCCCCTACGGTGCTTGTGATCATTGTGACGGCTTAGGTTCTGTCTTTGAAGTTGACAAAGATTTAGTTGTTCCTAATCCTGACCTCAGCCTTTCTGAAGGTGCTATAGCTCCATGGTCAAGTGGGAGAAATAGGTATTTCTCTCGACTCATAGAAGCAGTTGCTGAAAGTCAAGGAATAGATTTTGAGAAGCCCTGGAAGAACCTTCCGGCGAAGACACAGAAACTCCTCCTAGAAGGAGGAATAAAAGACAGAGTTGAAGTTCGGTATAAGAACAGATTCGGAAGAAACCGTGTCTACTCTGCACATTTTGAAGGAGTGATGCCATATCTTCGACGCCGGCACCGTGATGCGGAAACAGATAGCCAAAGAGATCAAATAGAAGGATACATGCGCCAAGTCCCTTGCCCGGAATGTATTGGCGCACGACTAAACCCTCTGTCCTTAGCGGTCCAAATAAATAAAAGAAACATTCACGACATTTGTTCGTTACCGATAGGAGAAGCAAGTCAAATTCTCAGTGAACTCGAACTCTCAGACAGAGACCTCATAGTTGCTGAGCCAATTTTGAAAGAAGTAAATAGCCGACTGGGATTCCTTAAAGATGTTGGCCTTGATTATCTTTCACTATCACGATCAGCAGCCACCCTTGCTGGAGGTGAAGCACAACGCATTCGCCTCGCCTCTCAAATTGGAAGCGGCTTAGTAGGGGTGCTTTATGTGTTAGATGAGCCATCAATTGGATTGCATCAGAGGGATAACCAACGGCTCATTGAGACACTTTTGCGTTTACGAGATTTAGGAAACACCGTAGTAGTGGTGGAACATGATGAAGAAACAATTCGCGCAGCCGACCATGTAGTAGATATCGGACCAGGAGCAGGCGAACACGGTGGCGCTGTTGTCTACGAAGGCAAAGTTGAAGGACTCTTAAAATCGCGCAAGTCACTTACCGGCCAATATCTTTCAGGAAAAAAAGAAATCGCTATTCCAGAAGTACGACGACAGCCCAATGGATCATGCCTAACAGTCCGAGGAGCACGCGAAAACAATCTCAAAGAAATAGAAGTTGATTTCCCATTGGGATGTTTCATAGCGGTAACTGGTGTCTCTGGATCAGGCAAATCTACTTTAGTTAATGAGATACTCCACAAATCTCTAATGCAGGCAGTTTATAAATCCAAAATTCCGCCAGGCCTACACACTGCACTTGAAGGAGTGGAAGGAGTGGACAAGGTAATAAATATTGATCAAGCACCAATTGGTCGGACCCCACGATCAAACGCAGCGACATATACAAGCGTTTTTGACCATATTCGTAAACTCTTCGCACAAACAGAGGAATCAAGAATTCGCGGTTATCAACCAGGAAGATTTAGCTTCAACGTAAAAGGAGGAAGATGTGAAGCTTGTTCAGGGGATGGAACAATAAAAATCGAAATGCATTTCCTTCCAGATGTATATGTCCCATGTGAAATATGCAAAGGGAAGCGCTACAACCGAGACACGCTCGACATAGAGTTCAAGGGGCTAACGATTGCAGATGTGCTAAATCTGTCATGCGAAGAAGCGCTAACTTTTTTCAATAAGCAACCGACCATTGTTCGACATATGCAGACTCTGGTTGACGTTGGCCTTGGATATATACGGCTGGGTCAGCCAGCACCAACTCTTTCAGGAGGTGAAGCGCAGAGAGTCAAGTTAGCCAGTGAGTTGGCTAAAAGGTCAACGGGTCACACTGTTTACATTCTGGATGAACCAACAACGGGTCTCCACTTCGAGGACGTACGCAAATTACTCGGAGTGCTAAGCCGCTTAGTTGATCAAGGAAATACGGTAATCGTTATAGAACACAACCTTGACGTAGTCAAAACAGCTGATTGGGTTATTGATTTAGGTCCTGAAGGGGGAGTAGGCGGAGGAGAAATCGTAGGAATTGGAACTCCAGAAGATCTAGTGAAGATAACGAAGAGCTATACCGGGAAATTCTTACACGGGATGCTTTCTTAACAATGATTAAGCGACCAGAACCTGGTTCAATCCCAGAAGGCCCCGGCTCTTACCAATTTCTTGATAATAATGGGCAAGTTCTCTATGTGGGTAAGGCCAAAAATCTTCGTCATCGAATAAACAGTTATTTTGGGAAAAAGCCGCATACTTCTCCACGAACTAACCAGATGCTTAGTGAAGCTGAAGAAGTTGAGTGGATTCAAGTTAAGAATGAACTTGAATCTTTACTACTTGAATTCAATCTAATAAAAGAACATAGACCAAGATTCAACATTGACCTAAAAGACGATAAAAGTTATCCATATTTATCTATTTCTTTAGATCAAGAATGGCCTCGTGCAGCAGTGGTTCGCGAGCGACGGAGAAAAGGCTCTAGATATTTCGGCCCTTATGTTCAAGTGGGAGCCATTCGCGACACATTAGATTTACTCATACGTTCTTTCCCGGTGCGTACGTGTAGCGATTCAAAACTTCGCGAGCATCAAAAAAGTGGTAAACCATGCTTGCTTTTTCATATTGAGAAATGTTGTGGACCCTGTGTCGGCGAAGTAACTAATGATGAGTATCAAGAGGTAGTGAACGACTTCATGAGAGTGGTTGGTGGGGACACAAAAGAAGTTGAGCAAAGGCTCAACTCGCAAATGTCTGAAGCATCAGAAAGGCTTGAATACGAGACAGCGGCACGCTTTCGTGACCAATTGAAAAGTGTTCGTCAGGTTATGGCCAAGCAGCAAATTGTTGGGAATGAGAATGAGCAGTTCGACATCATTGTTTTTAGAGGAGACGAACTCCAAGTGGCTGTTCAAGTCTTCTATGTTCGTCACGGGAAAGTGGTAGGGCGCAAAGGGTCAATCATGGATCGAGTAGAAGAAACTACAACCGCAGAACTTTTAAATGAAATAATTTCTTCTCATTATCGAAATCAACTCACCTTTGGAATACCTCGAGCAATACTCGTAGAAGAAGTTCCCGCAGAGTCTGAGCTTTTATGTGAGTGGTTGCGCTCCGAGCGAGGCGGAAGAGTACAATTCCGAGTGCCTGAGCGAGGCGGAAAAAAAGAACTTCTTAAAACTGTGTCGTTAAATGCAGAAGAAGAATTCGTGCGACATCGAATGAAGCGTGCTAGCGATCACAACAGCAGATCACGAGCATTGAACGAACTTCAAATGGCTCTTGACTTGCCGAATGCTCCGTTACGAATCGAATGTTATGACATGAGCCATTTGCAAGGAACTGATTACGTCGGTTCCATGGTGGTGCTTGAAGATGGAATTCCAGTTCCTAGCGCTTACCGCCGCTTTAAAATCAAAGAAGTCAAGGGCAATGATGATTATGCAGCTATGGAAGAAGTGCTGAGAAGGCGACTTACGTCATTCCTAAAAGAGGAAAGTCTCTCATTGGAAGAGAGATCAACTAAGTTTGCATATCCTCCGCAATTATTACTTGTTGATGGAGGACGCGGACAACTGGGTGTGGCTCTTCGGGTAGTTGAGGAACTCGGTTTAGAGGAAAGAATTCCAGTAGCAGCGATCGCTAAACGTTTAGAAGAAATCTTCCTCCCGGGAATAAAAGAACCTATTCTGCTTCCGCGTGCATCAGAAGCGCTGTACCTGCTTCAAAGAGTCCGTGACGAATCTCATAGGTTTGCTGTTGAATATCACAGGAAATTGAGGTCTAGGCGTATGACTGGATCAGTCTTAGATGGTGTTTCCGGTTTTGGGGTGGAGAGAAGAAAGCGTCTAATAAAAGAAATGGGAGGAGTCAAAGCAATTCAGAATGCATCGAGAGAAGAGTTGATGAGCGTTTCCTGGCTCCCAAATGCAGTTGCTGAATCATTGTATGAAAAAATTCATAGACCAGCTAGCCGCCAGCTATAAGGGCAGTAGCCGTTAAGGCTCCAAAAAGACCAAAAATTTGGAGTCGTGTCAAGTGTTCTTTGAGAAACCACCTTGCCAAAATGACTGTGGTTGCAGGATAAAGAGAAGTGAGAACTGCAACTATGCTTAACATCCCTCGATTAGTTGCCATCAAGAACGTTAAATTTGCGACAGTGTCTAACATTCCGGACCAGAAAACAAGAGGAAACACCGAAGAGCTGACTGTGAATGTGCGCTTGGTGAACACTCCTATCAACAACAGACAACACACACTTACCAGTCGAGCGCTAACAAGTGGCCAGGGCTCAGAAGAACCTGAAGTGCCGTCAATAACGATATAGAAGCTCGCAAAACAGAGACCTGACAGCAAAGATTCCGTTATTAGCCAAGGAGGCAAAGATTCCCTTCTCTCATTTTCAGATGGTTCGCTCTTCACCCGTGAAATCAAGAAGATACTTATTAAACCAATACAAATACCAAAGATATGGACAGCAGAAAGGTTTTCCCCATAAGCAGTACCCCAGATTACTGGAATAACGGCGGAAGCTATTGAAGTAATAGGAGCGACTACGGTCATAGGTCCACGTTGTAACGCATGAAAAATCAAAGCGATCCCAATAAGGCCTGAGATTCCAGCAATAGCTCCTCGAAAGAAGTCGCCTAAAAGAAATTCATCCGCCATAAAGGGTGCAACGAGAAGAATGAAAACTAAACCGATTGAGTGCGCTATAAGAATGACAGAAAAGATCGCTGTTCGTCTTGAAGCCAAGCCGCCGAGAAAATCTCCAGCCCCGAATAATGAAGCGCTAAGAATCCCAAGAAAAACGACCATGGGAGCATGTTAGAGACAGGGAAGATAAAACACACTTACTCCGAAAAACATGGCACGCTGTATCCATGACTGAAGGAAAAGTTGAAAATACTTGGGAACAACACGCCGAGTGGTGGCAAAAGGGTTTCACGAATGGAGCTGACGAAGAATACTCTGAACAGATCATTCCACTAGCACGAGAACTTCTTTCCGGTTATGTAAAAATCCTCGATATTGGAAGCGGGGAAGGGCAAATAAGTAGAGCCCTCTGTGAATCAGGAGCGGATACCGTCATTGGAGTAGACCCCACTCGTAATCAAATTCTTGAAGCTAGCAAGAGAGGTGGCGGGGGGCTTTATCTCAGAGGGCAGGCAGAGCGCCTCCCTTTTCATTCAGAGTCTTTTGATGCCGCTATAGCTTGCTTAGTTTTCGAGCACATCGAAGAGATGGATTTAGCGATAAAAGAAGTTTCGAGAATTCTACGACCAAATGGTAAGTTCGTTTTTTTTCTCAACCATCCACTTGTGCAAACACCTGGAAGTGGGTGGATAGATGATCAGATACTTGACCCTCCGGAACAGTACTGGCGAATAGGTCCCTATTTGACTGAATCAATAGAGATGGAGGAAGTGGATAAAGGTGTCTTCCTTCCCTTTATCCATCGCCCCTTAAGCCGTTACGTAAATGCTTTGAGTGAAGCAGGTCTAAAAATCAATTTGATGCATGAACCTTCACCGCCTGAAGGTTTCTTGCGGAGAGCCGCACAATTCGGTAATGCAGCTTTGATTCCCAGACTTTTACTAATTGAGGCTGAACGCGTCGCCTCTTGAGCAAAATTGGGTCTAATATTTGGTTATGAGCAAAGTTCTTGTTGTAACCGGACTTTCAGGAGCTGGACGTTCGGAATTTGCAAAAGATTTAGAAGATCTGGGCTGGTTCGTCATAGATCGCGTTCCTGCAGAGCTAATAAGCAAGTTGGCTGATTTAGCAGGTGCTCCAGAGACTCCGTGGGAGAGAATGGCGTTCACTTTGCGTTTTGACTCCTATGAGGGGGAAACGCTCCAAGCATTAGAGGACTTACGAGCTAAGCAAGAGCAACTCCAAGTCGTCTTCCTTGACTGCTCAACAGAAGTGCTTCTTCAAAGATATGAAAATACGAGACGTCCACATCCTTTTGGAAATGAAAGAGGTCTTGAAGATGCAATTATCGCCGAAAGAGATGCTTTGGAGCCAGTTCGAACCGAAGCAAATTTCGTGATTGATACTTCAGACTTAAATGTGCATGAATTAAGGAAGAAAGTTGAAGGTCTTTTTGGAGAGATTAACGATAGACCGATGCGAGTATCGATTACTTCGTTTGGGTTCAAACATGGAGCCCCGCGTGATGCATCAATGGTATTTGATTGCCGTTTTTTGCCTAATCCACATTGGGAAGAGTC
>CATISD010000031.1 GCA_949538625.1 Acidimicrobiales bacterium AG-410-I20 | reverse complement strand
TGATTCGTCACGGCACACGCATTTGTGATCTTGGAGCAGAGGCCTGTGTTCAAGCTGTAGCCGCAGGTGTCGCCGAACATGAAGTAGCCCTTGCCGTCACAGAAACAATGGTTCGTGAAATTGCTGCGACCTTTGAATTTGTTGAACTCATGGACACTTGGACATGGTTTCAGTCCGGCATCAATACGGATGGTGCGCATAATCCAGTGACAAATAAAATTATTGAATCCGGAGACATTCTGTCCTTAAACACATTCCCGATGATATTTGGCTATTACACCGCATTAGAAAGAACTCTTTTCTGCGATTATGTCTCAGAAGAACATCTTCGGCTTTGGGAAATAAATGTAGAAGTTCATGAAAGAGGTCTTGAACTTATTAAACCTGGTGCTCGATGTTGTGATATTGCGGCGGAACTTAATGACATTTATCGTAGTTATAACCTCCTCCAATATCGTTCTTTCGGATACGGCCACAGTTTTGGAGTGCTTAGCCACTACTACGGACGAGAAGCCGGAGTGGAATTACGAGAAGATGTAGAAACAGTTCTTCAACCTGGAATGGTCGTTTCAATGGAACCAATGATTGCTATTCCAGAAGGTGAACCAGGTTCTGGAGGCTATCGAGAACACGACATTCTCATTGTCGGAGACACTGGCACAGAAAATATTTCTGGATTCCCTTACGGTCCGGAACATAACGTAATCGAGAAATGATTCTGAAGAGAATCAGTTTGACTTTCCAAACCCGCCACCACCGGGAGTTTCAATTTCAAATCTGTCTCCAGGGTTAACGAAAGTTTGGGCGCTAGCACCAAATTCAGTGACTGTCCCGTCAGCGCTAATGAGGCGAGTATGCCCAACAGCTCCGGGTTCACCTCCGCTGACTCCATAAGGAGGCACTACACGATGTCCAGAGAGAACGTTTATCTCCATCGCTTCTTTAAATAAGACACGCCTAACCGTCCCATCACCACCACGATGACGGCCATCTCCACCAGATCCTTTTCTTATATGAAAAGTTTCGAGAAGAACGGGGAAGCGCCACTCAAGAACTTCAGGATCAGTAAGACGAGAATTAGTCATATGAGTATGCACCGCATCACAACCGTCAGCATTTGCGGTCGCGCCAGCTCCACCGCAAATAGTTTCGTAATTCTGATAGTCGTCGTTACCCCAAATGAAGTTATTCATCGTTCCTTGCGGAGCAGCTAAAACTCCCACAGCACCAAATAATGTGTCAACAATTACTTGACTTGTCTCAACATTCCCTGCGATAACAGCGGCAGGGTAAGAGGGATTAATCATTGATGGTTCCGGAAGAATAACTTCAAGAGGCTTTAAACAACCAGCGTTAAGTGGAATGTCATCGTTGACAAGGCATCGGAATACGTAAAGAACTGAAGCATGTGCAATTGAAGATGGAGCATTGAAGTTACCTGGGTGAGTATCGCTTGTCCCCGTGAAATCAATACATGCGGAACGATTTTCATGATCAACGCTGATTTTTACTGATACCTGATGACCGTCGTCCATCAAATAAGTAAATGAAGAATCAGTTAAAGCATCAATAACTCGACGCACAGACTCCTCAGCATTGTCTTTGACATGTTTCATATATGCGTGAACAACATCTAACCCAAAATGATCAATAACTCTCCGAAGTTCGCTCGTGCCTTTTTCGCAAGCAGCGACTTGAGCCTGAAGGTCCGCGATGTTTTGTTCCACATTACGAGCGGGCCATTCTGCGCCAGTTAAAAGTTCATGAATTTGGTCATAGAGGAATCGTCCATCTGAAACGAGGAGAACATTGTCTAATAAGACACCTTCTTCATCAACTGTTGTCGAATCAGCAGGAGCAGAACCAGGGACACGGCCGCCAACATCTGCATGATGGCCACGAGATGCCACATAGAAAATAATGTTCTGCTCTTCATCATCAAAGACCGGTTTGATCACTGTGATATCTGGAAGGTGTGTACCTCCGTTGTAAGGAGCATTCATCACATAAACATCACCAGGAGCCATAACTGGATTCTGCCGAATGATGGATTTTATAGATTCGCTCATAGAGCCCAAATGAACAGGCATATGAGGAGCATTCGCAATCAAATCCCCTTCGGGATCAAATAATGCGCAAGAGAAATCTAGTCGTTCTTTAATATTTACTGACGCAGCAGTATTCTCAAGCACTACCCCCATCTGTTCAGCAATATTCATAAAAAGATTGTTAAAAATTTCCAATTGAACAGGGTCCACATCAGTGCCGATAGCGACACTATCCGGTAGCGCAACAACTCGTTCAAGAATGAGGTCTCCACTCGCAGAAGCAGTAGCTGACCATCCAGGTTCAATAACTGTGGTACCTGTTTCTTCAATTAAAACTGCAGGCCCTAAAACAGGTTCTCCAGTTCTAAGAGCAGTACGGGCCACAAATGGAGTTTCATGAGGCTCCCCATTCATGACCGTAGGAAACACTCCGAGTAGATCTTGGTCATTGTTGCTTTGGCCGGATAACAGATCAACACTGTCAGATACCCCCACAGCTTCAACCTGTATAGATTCAACGATCAGCTCTTTTTCCGGTGAGATAAATCCAAATCTTGACCGGTGCTGCTCTTCAAAAGATTTCTGGACCGCTGAACAAGATCCTGCATCAACTTGAAGAGCAGTGTCTGATCCGGCGTATCGAATACCAAATCTCTTCATGGTGGTTATCCGATTATCTGAAACTCCTTGAGTCTTTACTACATTTACGCTTTCGGCTTCCATGGAAATCCATGTAGGTTCAAGATCCGTCAACAATTTTTCAGATAAGACAGATTCCACTGCTCCCTCACTTAAATGGCGGACATCAGCTAACCCAATACCTAAAGCTGAAAGAACCCCAGCGTGCGGATGAATGTGAATACGACTTACTCCTAATCGATCAGCTACCAAGCAAGCATGTTGCCCTCCTGCGCCCCCGAAACACACCAAAGTATAAGAAGTGATGTCATAGCCTCTTTGAACGGAGATTTTTTTAATTGCGTTCGCCATGTTCTCAACTGCTATTGAGAGAAAACCTTCGGCAACTGATTCTGCTGACTGAGAGATCCCCGAAGCTTGTGAAATTTCTTTTGCTAATTCATCAAATTTTTCGGTAACTGTTTTCACATCAAGCGGTTGATTTCCGTCCGCACCAAATACATGAGGGAAAAACTCAGGACGTAATTTACCTAATAATACGTTTGCGTCAGTTATCGCAAGCGGCCCTTCGTTTCCATAACAAGCAGGGCCGGGATCTGCTCCGGCAGAATCAGGGCCTACTCGTAAACGCGAACCATCAAAATGAAGAATAGACCCGCCTCCGGCAGCCACAGTATGGATATGAATCATTGGCGCTCGTACTCGAACCCCTGCAACCTGTGTTTCATGAGTTCTCTCAAGTTCTCCGGCATAGTGAGAAACATCAGTAGATGTTCCCCCCATATCAAATCCAATTAGTTGGTCAAATCCAGCGGCTTCTGCAGTCCTAACCATCCCCACTACACCGCCAGCAGGTCCCGAAAGCAAAGCATCTTTACCCCTAAAATGATGAGCGTCGGTGAGGCCACCATTAGATTGCATGAACATCAAATTTGGGCCTAATCCCTCAGGACGAAGTTCTTCGTCAACAGAATTGACGTAACGGCGCAAAATTGGAGAAAGATAAGCATCAACCACCGTGGTGTCCCCACGAGAAACAAGTTTCATTAACGGGCTTACTTCGTGGCTGACCGAAATTTGTTGAAATCCAATTTCGTTAGCAATCTCATCAAGCATTCTTTCGTGTTCGGTGTATCTATACCCATGTAAAAGAGCAATCGCTATTGCGTTAAACCCTTCTTTTCGTACTTCTTCTAAAAGAGTCCTTGCCGCCGAAACATCTAGAGGTTTAATTACCGAACCATCAGCAGACACTCTCTCATCAATTTCCACCACTTTTGTGTAAAGCATTTCAGGTAAAACGATGTCTAACGCGAAAAGTTCAGGTCGAGCTTGATATCCGATCCTAAGAGCATCAGCAAAACCAGAAGTCGTGATTAAAGCAGTTGGTTCACCTTCCCTTTCCAACAAAGCATTCGTAGCAACCGTGGTGCCCATTTTCACTGCACTAATGTCCTCAAAAGGTAAAGGATCGCCATCAGCGAGATCAAGAATTTCGCGTATACCTTGAATTGCCGCATCGTCATAAATGCGCGAATTTTCAGACAATAATTTATGAGTAATAGTTGAACCATCGGGGCGCCGCGCTACAACGTCGGTAAAAGTACCGCCTCGATCAATCCAAAATTGCCATCCACTCATTAGAACCTTCTAAATTAGCCTGATTAAGTATTTTGGTTTGTTCCCCTCTAGCCAGACAACCCCTAATCAGGCTACGTTGCGATAAGGAAAGAACTCAAATAAAAATACTGGAGTACAAATGCCTGACGTAGAACTTGATTTTAGCCGAGAAGAATATGCAACTCGTCTTGCGAAAGTGCGTTCCGCAATGGAAAGCAAAGGCATTGAAGTTCTTGTTTCGGCCGATCCATCAAACATGTCTTGGCTAACTGGTTATGACGGATGGTCTTTCTACACCCCGCAAGCTGTACTAGTAACCCATGACGATGACCCAATCTGGTGGGGCCGAGGAATGGACGCCAAAGGTGCTTTACGGACCGTCTATATGGATGAGCGTCACGTTATTGCTTACTCAGACGACCATGTCATGTCAACAGAAAAACATGCGTATCAGCATTTAGCGGCTCTTCTCTCGGATTCACGTTTCGGGCAAGCAACCATTGGAGTGGAATTAGACAATTACTACTACTCAGCAGCTTCTCACATCCGTCTTCTCGCAGGCCTACCTCAAGCACAGATCGTAGATGCCACTGGACTTATAAATTGGCAACGCACAATCAAATCTGAGCAAGAACTTATCTACATGCGTCGAGCTGCACGCATAGTAGAAAAAATGCATCACCGTATTTTGGAACTAATCGAACCAGGCATGAGAAAGAATGATTTAGTTGCGGAGGTTTACCACACCTCAATCGCTGGAACAGAAGAGTTCGGAGGGGATTACCCTGCCATTGTTCCCCTCATGCCCACTGGAGTAGACGCATCAGCTGCGCACATAACCTGGGACGACAAGCCATTCAAATCCGGCGAAGGAACATTTTTTGAAATCGCTGGCGTGCATCGGAGGTATCACGTGCCACTCTGCCGGTCTGTGTTTTTAGGTGAACCTCCTCAAAAAATGGTTGACGCTGAAAAAGCGCTTGTAGAAGGTCTTGAAGCTGGTCTTGAAGCAGCTCGACCTGGTAACCGGGCTTGCGATATAGCAAATGCGCTTCACGAAACTCTTGCTCGCGCTGGTATTGAACGCGATGCTCGCTGCGGGTATCCAATAGGACTGAGTTACCCCCCTGATTGGGGTGAGAGAACAATTTCGCTTCGTGGAACAGATGAGTCTGAATTAAAACCTGGGATGACTTTTCATTTCATGCCAGGTCTTTGGATGGATGACTGGGGTATGGAAATTACCGAAAGCTTTATGATCGCTCAAGATGGACCAGCAGAAACATTTGCTGATTTCCCAAGAAAGTTATTTGTAAAAAAATGAACGACCAAGCATTAACAAAAACTCTAGAGATCCTCAAGGAACTCATCAGTTTTGAAACAGTGGCTCTTACCTCAAATCTTGATCTCATCAACTATGCAGAGGAATATCTAAATGACCTTGGAGCAAAAGTCTCTCTTACCTATAGTCCAGATAGAGAAAGGGCAAACCTATTCGCTTCCTTCGGACCAGAAATAAAAGGAGGAATAGTACTCTCAGGTCACTCAGATGTAGTCCCAGTTAATGCAAACGACTGGACAACACCACCATTTCAGGCTGATCAGCGAAACGATTGCATCTTTGGACGCGGCTCTGCAGACATGAAAGGGTTTATTGCATGTGTACTAGCTCTTGCCCCATGGTTCGCTTCGCTCGATTTGATAAAGCCTTTACACATCGCCCTTACATTTGATGAAGAAGATGGTTTCCACGGAGCCCCTATTCTTTTGAAAGATTTAAAAGAAAAAAACATTCAACCTGACGCTGTCATCATCGGAGAACCCACTGGATTAAAAGCGATCGCTGCACACAAAGGCTGCTATGAATATGCCACAACAATAAAGGGATTAAATGGTCACAGTTCTGAACCAGAAAAAGCGGTAAACGCTGTTCAGTATGCTGCCCGGTTCATTAATCGTCTTATGGAATTAAAAATGGAAATGGTTTCCAGAGCACCTGAAAACAGTCCGTATGAACCACCTTCAACAACCATGAGTGTTGGAACAATCGAAGGAGGTCAAGCTCGGTGCATAGTAGCGGAGCACTGCAAATTCGACTGGGAGATGAGACCCATCCAACGATCGGACGCAGAGTACGTGCATGAACAATTAGCAGCCTTCACAAATGAACTTTTGTTAGAAATGAGAACAATTTATCCTGAAGCTTCAATTGAGACCGAAAAAGTATGTGAAGTGGATGGGCTTGAATACCACGCCGAATCTTCTGCTCTTTCACTTATGACGGAACTATTAGGAGAATCTGAGTTTGACGTTGTCTCCTATGGGACAGAAGCTGGTCTTTATCAAGCTGCGGATATGCCAGCTGTTGTTTGGGGGCCAGGTGATATTGAAGTTGCTCATCGGCCAGACGAATTCGTTCAAATTTCTGATCTAAAGGACTGCTTATCTGTCTTAGAACGTTTGGGGCTAGAAGTGTTAACGAAAACGCATTGAAGTGAAAGGGGAATAGCTATGACTCGTATGACTCCAAGTGAAGCATTTGTTGAAACGCTAGTAGCCAATGAGGTCGACACCATTTTTGGAATCATGGGGTCAGCGTTTATGGATGCGATGGACATTTTTGAACCTGCTGGTATTCGTTTCATTCCAGTAGTTCATGAACAAGGTGCTGCACATATGGCAGACGGCTATGCAAGAGTTAGTGGTCGCCATGGAGTAGTAATTGGCCAAAATGGCCCAGGTATTTCAAACTGTGTAACTGCTATCGCTGCAGCTTTTTGGGCGCATAGTCCAGTGGTCATGATTACCCCTGAAACCGGAACCATGGGAATCGGTTTGGGTGGATTCCAAGAAGCAAATCAATTACCTATGTTCCAAGAGTTTGTTAAATATCAAGGCCATATAAACAACGAACATCGAATGGCAGAAATAACAGCACGATGTTTTGATCGTGCAATGTCAGAAATCGGCCCTACTCAATTAAATATTCCCCGTGATCGCTTTTATGGCGACATTGATGTTGAGATTCCTGAGCCGATGATTTTAGACCGAGGGCCTGGCGGTGAACGAACGTTAGACGAAGCCGCAGATCTTCTCGCTACAGCCGAGTTCCCAGTCATGATTTCTGGTGGAGGTGTGATTATGGGCGATGCCGTTGACGATGCAGTCGCTTTAGCGGAACGGTTAGGTTGTCCGGTAGTAAACAGTTATTTACACAACGATTCATTTCCGGCTAGTCACCCACAATGGTGTGGTCCGCTCGGATATCAAGGCTCTAAAGCAGCAATGAAACTTATAAGCCGAGCTGATGTAGTCCTTGCTTTAGGGACAAGACTTGGACCATTTGGCACTCTTCCTCAACATGATATGGATTACTGGCCAACTGACGCGAAAATTATTCAAATTGACGCAGATCAGAAAATGCTCGGCTTAGTAAAGAAAATATCTGTTGGGATTTGCGGAGATGCAGGAGCAGCAGCACAAGCATTAACTAAACGATTAGAGAAACGTGATCTAAAAAGCGATACCACTCGTAAAGACCGGTTGATACAAGTTGCTGAAGAGAAAGCGGTGTGGGAGGAAGAACTCAGTGATTGGACAAATGAAACTGATGACTTCAGTATTGAAATGATCAAAGAAGCAATAGACGAAGAAGATAACTGGTTGCATCCACGGCAGGTATTAAGAGAGTTAGAAAAAGCTATGCCGGCTCGAGCAATGGTGTCGACCGATATAGGCAACATCAATTCAATTTCTAATAGTTATCTAAGATTTGAAGAACCTCGGTCCTTTTTCGCAGCGATGAGTTGGGGGAACTGCGGCTATGCATTACCTACAATTATTGGAGCCAAAGCAGCAGCACCTGATCGTCCAGCTATTGCCTATGCCGGAGATGGAGCATGGGCTATGAGTATGAGCGAAATTATGACCTCGGTTCGACACAATATCCCAGTGACAGCAGTTGTTTTCCATAATCGACAATGGGGTGCAGAAAAAAAGAACCAAGTTGATTTTTACGGACGTAGATTCGTAGCCGGAGAATTAGACGGGGAAGAAAACTACTCAGAAATTGCTAAAGCAATGGGCGCAGAAGGCGTACGTGTTGATGACCTTGAAGAAGTAGGAACAGCGTTAGATGAAGCAATTAAAAATCAGATGGAAGATGGAACAACGACCGTCATTGAGGTTATGTGCACTAAAGAATTAGGAGCCCCGTTTAGAAAAGACGCCCTTTCAACACCAGTGCGGTATCTCAAAAAATATTCGGACTATGCCTAACTGGCGCTACTAACAAGCCAAGAAAAAATTGGGTCAGTCGGACGCGTAGGAAGCATTTCGGGATGCCATTGAACTGACAAAATAGGCAAATCTGTATGTTCTAAACCTTCGATAGCCCCATCTTTTGCATACGCCGTAGCTTCAAGCCCTTCTCCCAAGCGATTCACTGTTTGATGGTGGAAAGAATTGACTTTACTTTTAGAACCGTAAAGGCGAGAAAGCTCTGACCCGCTTTCAAAAAAGACCTCATGAGATCTCGTAGTTATCGTTTGGTCAAAAGCAGCATGTTCAGGCACATGCTGGTTTAGCGAACCACCGGCATGAACATTGATTACTTGGTGGCCGCGGCAGATACCAAGAACAGGTAGCGAAGTTTCGACAACAGCGTCAAGTAAACCAAACTCAAATTCATCCCGCATCGGTTCATAAGGAAACAGATCAGTGGCGGGTGTTTTACCATAATGTTCGGGTTCTTCCCCATAGTGCTTAGGATCAATATCTGTGCCGCCGGTAAGCAACAAGCCATCTAAATTATCTACAGCATCAACAGGGTCAACATCAATAGGTAAGAACACCGGGAAGCCCCCGGCAGAAAGAATTCCTTCGGCATACATAACCCAGAAGACGTCAACAGAACTATCAGACATCGAGGACCAGTTCCCGGCAAGGTCGCGGCCGAATCTACGTTTTCCGGTGATACCGATCAAAGGCCTTTTCATGGGGCAACCACAATTGGAGTCCAGAGGAGAACATCCTCACCCTCTCGAGAAGCCCGAATTTCAAATCTTAAAATACGCCCGTCGTTTAAAGGAAGAACTTCTTTAAGGGTATGGTGAAAAGAGAGTTGGTCTCCTTCAAAGACCGGACCTAAATGATCGCATCCATCCCACCCAAGTACACTCACTAACCCTGGTAGCAATCGAGTTAAAGACGCCTGAGCCAAACCCTGAGTATGCCCTCCGTAAACTAATCGCTTACCAAATGAAGAAGCTTTAGAGTCTCTATGAATAGCAGCCTGATTAAAGGTAAAACGAGCTAAAGCAGAAGCAAGATCAATATGATCGGATAAAGGGTCTTCTCGTTCTTCCCCAACAGCCCATGTAGTTTCTGGCAGTGATTTCAAATCCCAGTCGGGAACCAAACTTCCCCAAGAATCCAAAGAAACGGGAACCGTTGGACCCGGTATTTCATCACTATGGCCAGGAGAATCTCCATTGCAAGGCAATAAAGCTACTCGTTCGTAACGAGCGATAATTTCTTCGCCAGAATGAGTCTCAATCCCTAACCAAACTTTTCCTCTATGGAGACCCTCTTTTGGCGAAGCATCACATAAACCCAAAACAACAGTAGATGTCGACAATGTTTCGCCAACTTCAACTGGTCTTAATATTTCAACTGAGCGATAGTAAAGATTAGCAATTGCTTTTCTTGTGGCATTTGTGGTTTGACCGATTGAAACTTGCATTATTAAACCAGGATTAATTAAAGATCCAGAGCTCCCACTTACTTTGTTGTAGAGATCACAATCAGCCGTAAGTAAGTGCTGAT
The DNA here is from genome assembly GCA_949538625.1 of Acidimicrobiales bacterium AG-410-I20. GTDB lineage: Bacteria > Actinomycetota > Acidimicrobiia > Acidimicrobiales > MedAcidi-G1 > MedAcidi-G2B. The sequence continues at coordinate 1,486 of CATISD010000031.1, read as the reverse complement.
CACCAGTAATGGCACGGTAAAAAGTGTTATCAGCAAGAGAAAGAGTAAGTGAGGGAAGAGGGGCAATCGTCTCACCTGTATTCAACTCATCAAAAAATGGACCATAACTCATAAATAAAATCTAGACCGGCCAGAGGCGACTCGGTGGTTTTCACGTGGCAAACTTGAAAAGTGAATTACAAAACCGAAATGGCATCATGGTGGCTCTTCTTAGGAAGCGCGGCTTTTTTCTTGGTTGCTTCAATAAGAGAACGTGATCCATTAGGAATTATTGCTTCGTCATTCTTTACTTTAGGTTGCATAGTTTTCCTTTTCGGGAAAGGACGTGGTAAATGAACGGCGGTCACGTTTTAGTAGAAGGACTCGTCGCACACGGAGTTAATACAGCATTTGCGGTACCAGGAGAGTCCTATTTAGAAGTTTTAGATGCTTTGTATGAAAAATCTGACCAAATACGTCTTATTGGATGTCGTCAAGAAGGTGGAGCGGCTTACATGGCTGAAGCATATGGACGGCTAACTGGCAAACCTGGCATCTGCTTCGTCACCAGAGGTCCAGGCGCGACGAATGCCTCAATTGGTGTTCACACTGCCGCTCAAGGATCCACCCCACTAATTCTTTTTATCGGCCAAGTTCCTACAAGCCATCAAGGGTATGAAGCATTCCAAGAAATGGATTACAGATCTTTCTTTGGAGGAGTTGCAAAGTGGGTAACTGAAGTTACTCATCCCGATCAAATTCCTGAAACGATTAATCATGCATTTACAGTTGCTACTTCGGATCGACCGGGGCCAGTCGTAATTGCTTTACCTGAAGATGTACTAAGAGAAGAGACAGAAAAAAAGATTATTCCGGTTACCCCGATTAAAGATAATTCAATCTCAGAACAAGAAGTTCAAGAAATAATGGCCACCCTGCAAGAAGCAAAAAAGCCTGTTCTTCTGGTTGGAGGAGGTGGATGGACAGTAACTGGGCGAGAAAATCTTTGTCGTTTTGCTGAGAAACAAAACCTCCCAGTGGTGGTTGGTTTTCGCCGACAAGACTTAATGGACAACAACAGTTCTTGTTATGCGGGGGAAGCAGGGGTCGCGATGCCTCCAGCGGTTCGACAAACCTTGGATGAAGCCGATGTGTTACTTGCAGTCGGGGTTCGGTTTGGAGAAATGACGACAGACGCTTACACCCTCTTTCAAGGTAAAAAACAAAAAATTCTTCACGTTCACTCCTCGGAAGCAGAGTTCGACAAAGTTATTAAAGCCGATCTCCATATCTGCTCTAACCCAAATTCAGCTATCGCCGAGTTATTAGAAATGCCAAACCTTGGAAAAGGAACAGGGCAATGGCGAGAAGATACTCGTAACCGTTTTCTTTCAACACATATAGTTCCGGCAGCCACCATTGGCGTAGATATGGCCGCTGCCACTGCGTATCTTCAAGAGGTGCTTCCTGAAGATGTAATTATTACGAATGGGGCAGGAAACTTTTC
>CATISD010000030.1 GCA_949538625.1 Acidimicrobiales bacterium AG-410-I20 | reverse complement strand
TTATAAAAGTGTGGTCGAGTCCCCAACGATATTGCTGTTGGGTAATTGGATTCATCTGATAGTTCTAACCAACCCGCATATACACCATCTGCTGGAAGCAATATTGAACTGCTAATACGAATATTTGCCGTTGGAAATCCTAATTCTTTCCCTCGCCCATCTCCAGCAGTGACTACACCTGCAACTTCGTAGTCTCTTCCCAACATGTCGTTGGCCTTCTTCAAATCACCTTCGCCCAATGCTTGGCGTATAAATGTAGAAGAAACCTGTTTATGGTCACGGGCTGGTTCACCGTTTAAGCCCACTAAGTCCATTCCGATAACAGTGAAGTCATATTTCTTCCCAGCCTCTTGTAAAAGCGCTACGTTGCCTAAGCGTTGATGGCCGAAATGAAAATCTTCTCCCACCACTACGTACTTTACTTTCAAGCAATTAACGAGAACTTCTTCTATGAACTCTTCTGCGGTCTCTTTGGCTCTGCTTTCATCAAAAGGGACTACCAAAGTTAGGTCTATTCCGGTGGTTGTGAGCTGCTCAAGTTTTTGATCAAGTTCCGTTAACAATAGAGGTGCAGATTCTGGCCGAACTACTGAGGCAGGGTGACGATCAAAAGTAACTACTGCGGAGCGTAAATCTTGCTCATTTGCCAATCGGCATACTTCAGATATGACGCTGCGATGACCTTTGTGTACGCCGTCATAAGCCCCAATAGTTAATACAGTTCTTTGGTCTTCTTGCTTTGCTGGAATAATTTGTCGATGTACTTCCACTTGGTGGAGGCTAGCGAATCCTTAGCAGTAGCGGTCACTTCGCCTCTATTAACACAACTGCTGGCTTAACCCGACTTTCATGCGGTTCATAAACAGCTAAAAGATCTCCATCGTGATTTAGTACCGGCCAAGGGCCGCTACCGTTACCGACTCCCAAATGCTCACGATCAAGAACTCTTCCATAACTGACATCAACAGCGACTTCTTTAGAAACTCTTACTGCGTTGAAATCTCGAAGCCCTTCCGACGGAGGAAGCAAAATAGGGTTTTCGACAGGGTTGGCTTCTTGAACTGTAAATGACCCAATAGCGAGCCTACGTAAGTTATTTAAATGGGCTCCTCCGCCTAAGAGGGTCCCAACATCTGCCGCTAAAGAACGTATGTAAGTTCCACTAGAGCATTTAACCTCACATTTGAAAATAAGAGGGTCATCTGTTGGTTCAATATCAAACTGTTGGATAGTCACCTTACGAGGCTGGCGTTCTACCTCTTCTCCTTCTCGAGCAATTTCATGAAGTCGTCGACCATCAACTTTAAGAGCTGAAACCATTGGAGGCATCTGGTCAATTTCTCCAGTTAATTCAAGGGCCGCTTTTCTTACATCATCAAGTTTTACCGAATCCATATTATGAGTTGCTGTAATCTCGCCGGATGCATCCAGAGTTTTGGTTTCAATCCCTAGAACAATATGTCCCACATAATATTTAGGGAGACTTGTTAAATAGCGAAGTATGCGGGTACTTCTTCCCACACCAAGCACTAAAACTCCAGTCGCGTCAGGATCTAGGGTTCCTGAATGGCCAACTTTTCTAGTACCAAGTAAACCACGGCATTTAGCCACGACGTCATGGCTCGTCCATCCTGAGGGCTTATCAATAATAGAAATGCCGTTTGGCTCTGACTCAATTCTATTCATCGGGAGGGGTCTCTAAATCACGAAGTATCTTCTCTATACGTTCCGCAGATTTCCCGGTTTCATCAATAACGAAATTTAATTGTGGCACCCTTCTGAGGCGCGAGCGGTTGCCAATTGCCTGTTGTAACCGATTCCTATGGTCACTAAAGGACTCTAAGAGGGGCTCATCGTCAACAATGCCAGTTATATAGACTTTTGCCTTCGTTAAATCACGGTCCGACTCAACTCCGGTTATAGACGCAAGATCTAACCGATCATCATCTATAAGTTCTATCTCCTCGGCCAGGATTCGTGTTAATAGAACGTTGACTCGGTCTGATCTATCAAACCTTCGATTTGGTTTATTATGGCGTTGCGAATGCCGTGCCATGATTTACGTTCGAGGGATTTCTCGTTCATCGTAGGTCTCTATGACATCCCCTTGTTTAAGGTCTTGGAAGTCTGAAAGCCCAATACCACATTCGAATCCTGTTTGAACTTCTGCTACATCTTCTTTAAATCTGCGAAGAGAACTTACTTCACCTTTCCAGATAATTGACCCATCGCGAAGAAAGCGAACTTTGGACCCTCGGGAAATAACCCCATTTTGCACATAGCAACCTGCGACACGTCCTATTCGAGGTATGGAGAAGATTTCTCGTACTTCTGCGTCTCCAGTGACGACTTCTTCAAACTCTGGAGTCAGCATTCCTACCATCGCTGCTTCGATGTCTTCAATCAACTTGTAAATGATTTCATATGTTCTAATTTCGACTTGCTCTGTTACTGCAAATTCTCTGGCTATTCTTTCAGGCCGTACATTGAAGCCAATAATTGTTGCATTTGTTGCCGCCGCGAGTTGAATGTCATTTTTAGTTATTCCACCGACACCGCGATGGACAAACGATAAGCGCACTTCTTCTCTCTCTAACTTTCGAAGACTCTCTACTACAGCTTCGAGGGACCCATTTACATCTGCTTTGACGATTAGGTTTAGATTTGCGGCTTCTCCACGTTGAATTTGTTCAAAAATGTCCTCAAGGCGGGCTCCACCAGAGAGAGCGTGAGAATCTCGGCTCATGGTCGTTTGGCGCTTCCAATGTTCTCTACTTTCCGCAACACGACCGGCAATTCTTTCATTTGGAGCGACTACGAAACCTTCGCCTGCATCCGCTACATCAGATAATCCTAAAACTTGAACAGGGGTTGAGGGTCCTACCTCTTGAACTTGCTCTCCTAAATCATTAACCATGGCTCGAACTTTGCCCCAAGCCGCACCAGCGACAAGTGGATCACCTATGCTGAGCGTTCCACGCTGGACAAGCACTGTAGCTACTGGCCCGCGACCTATATCGAGATTAGATTCAAGGACTACACCTTGTGCTCGACCTTCCGGACTCGCTCGGAGGTCTTCAACCTCAGCAAGTACTTTTAAATTTTCTAGAAGATCATCAATTCCTAGGTCTTGCAGAGCTGAAATCTCAACGGTTACCGTGTCGCCTCCCCATGCTTCAGGCACCAGTTCATTTTCAGCGATTTGGGTCATTGTTCGTTGAACATCAGCATTTTCACGATCAATTTTATTGATTGCTACGACTATGGGAACTTCAGCAGCTTTTGCATGACTTATAGCTTCTGCTGTCTGTGGCATAACTCCATCATCTGCTGCTACTACTAATACAACAATGTCGGTTGCATCTGCTCCCCTAGCGCGCATCTCTGTGAAAGCTTCGTGGCCAGGAGTATCGATAAAAGTAAGTGGGTGTCCATCTAAATCAACTTGATATGCGCCTATATGCTGAGTTATTCCACCAGTTTCACCGTCTGCGACATTTGTTTTTCTGATTTGATCAAGAAGTTTAGTTTTCCCATGGTCAACGTGGCCCATCACCGTGATAATTGGTGGCCGGATTGGGGCTTCAGAACCCTCCTGATCTTCAGCGACTTCAAGAAGTTTCAATAATTCGACTTCTTGCTCTTCCCCTAAATCCACAAGACGTATTTCTGCACCAATATCAACAGCGAACAACTCGATCATGTCATCTGAAAGAGATTGGGTTGCGGTAACCATTTCGCCTTGCTGCATCAAAAATCTCACTACATCTGCCGCTGTTCGATTGAGTTTTGGGCCTAACTCTTGAGCAGTTGTAGGCCTCTCAATTAGGACTTCTCCTTCGGGAACGGCAGCGTCTTCCGGTGTGTAACTTGGTGCGTCTAGGGGCTCAAGTTCTTCTTGGACTCGACGACGTCGTTTTTTGCTACGTGGTGGTCGTCTTCCACTATTTGGACCGCCGCCTGGCTTACCTGCGTTTTGAGTACCGCCTGGCCCCATGTCAGGTCGCACTCCTGCGCCTGGAACCGACTCTCGAGGTCCGCCACTAGGGGCAGGCCTCCGCGGCGCAGCGGTTGGTGGAGGCGTGTTTCTCCTTCCAGAAGGTGCGGCAGCAGGTGGAGGTTGGCGTCGTCCTCCTTGGCCTGGTGGCGGAGGAATGGGCTTACCTGATCTAGAAGTTGGTGGAGGAGGTATTGGCTTACCTGTTGAAGAAAGCGGTGGAGCTGTAATTTTTGAGCCAGTATCCGCAGGTTGAGCTGGCTTCTCTTCTTTTTCCTTTATTTTGTCAACAGGTCGTTCACTTTTTTCTTGAGAACTTTCCGTAGTTGATGCCTCTTCTGTATCCTCAACTTTTTTTGTAGTCGATTTTTTAACTGCAGGCTTTTTAGCTACTGATTCTTTGGCTGCAGGCTTTTTGGCTGCAGGCTTTTTGGCTGCAGGCTTTTTGGCTGCAGGCTTTTTGGCTGCAGGCTTTTCAGCTGCAGGCTTCTCTTCCTTGACTTTACTGACTAAACCCTCACGTTCAGCTTTACGTCGTACCCGATCAGCCTGAGGCTCAGGCATCCCCGAGGAATGCCCTTTTACCCCAATCCCTAAAGTCCCGCAGAGTTCAATGACCTGCGCATTAGTCATTCCCAACTCTCGCGCTAACTCATAAACACGAATATTGTTTGCCACTTTTGTATATAAATCTTTCGCTCAAATGGCTTAAATAGCCACGAACTGACACTATCGGAAACCGTGCCTTATAACCCGTTTTTCAGGATTCTTCGTCTTTTATTAAATGGCTTTTTAGAGAACACAAAAAGAAGAATTAGTTTTGCTCTTCCGCTTCTTCAGATTCTTGTTCTGCTTCTTCTTCTGAATTAATTACAGAAGAATCCTCTTCTAGAAGTTCAGAGTCTTCGGAGGGCAACGATTCTTCTACAGAGTCCTCTTGATTTGAAATTTCTTCTTCAACAACCGAAGCTTCATTCCATTCATCTAGGGAAATCTCTGGTCCACCTTCTGCTGGTTTCCAAACCTGTTCCCCAGTTTCTTCATCAATGATCCATTCACCTTCAGCCCAATCGACTTCGTTATATGCTGCCTCTTCTTCTACCTGAGTTTCGCTCTTGATATCAATTCTCCAGCCAGTCATCCTCGCAGCAAGTCGAGCATTTTGACCTTCTTTACCAATAGCCAAAGAAAGCTGATAGTCGGGCACTATAACAACAGCGGAGCCTGCCTCTTCATCAACAATAACCTCATTTACTTTTGCTGGTGAAAGTGCCTTCATCACAAAATCTTTTGGGTCTTCAGAATAAGGAACTATGTCAATTTTTTCACCGCGGAGTTCATTAACCACCATACGCACGCGAGCGCCTCTCGCTCCCACACATGCCCCAACCGGATCTACTTGCGGATCATTCGACCCCACGGCAATTTTTGTCCGATGACCTGGTTCTCGAGCACAAGATTTAATTTCTACTACCCCATCTGCAATCTCAGGAACTTCTAATTCAAATAGACGTTTAATTAAACCGGGATGGGTGCGGCTAACTACGATCTGTGGACCCTTTGCAGTTTTTCTTACTTCTACTATGTACGCCTTCAAACGTGCGTTTGCTTCTGGTCGCTCATAAGGCACTTGTTCGGCCTGTGGCAAAAGAGCCTCTACCCGCCCAAGATCAAGAAGGGTGTAACGTGCATCACTTTGTTGAATGATCCCTGTAACAATGTCTCCTTCACGGCCTGCATACTCTTCATATTTGAGATCACGTTCAGCTTCTCGAATTCGCTGGCTCATTACTTGCCGGGCAGTCTGCGCCGCTATCCTCCCGAAATTCTCCGGAGTAACATCTCTTTCCAGCCCAACTGGTTCTCCTTCTTCGTCTATGTCCTGAGCAAGAACTCGGATATCCATAGTCTCAAAATCGATTGTGACCCATGAAAAATCTTCTGCTCCAGGCATCCGACGATATGCCGATTCCAAAGCATCTGCTAACGCTCCTAACAAAGCTTCTATTGAGATGCCTCGATCATCAGCCAGCGCTCGAAAAGCCTCTTTCATATCAATACTCATTGCCCTGCTCTACTTCCACTATGGAGACTGCTCCCTATTGAGTCCTCGATATTTTCTCTATCGGAACTCAAACTTTTTGACCAATCAAATACCGTACGGGCTTTCAGAATCTGGTCATAGTTCAAAATTCGGGATTTTTCTTCGACCAAAACCGAAATTTCTTTTTCATCAGCTCTTTCTAATTCTCCAGTAACTCGGCGATCGCCTTCAGTTCCAGGTTGAGTTTTAAGAGTAATTTTTGAACCAATTGCTCGCAAAAAATGCTCGGGTTTTTTCAGTGAACGTTCCAGGCCTGGGCTACTAATTTCAAGGGTGTAGGTTCCAGTGATTGGATCTGTATGGTCAAGCGCCCTTGAAACTTCACGTGTTAGTGGTGCTATATAATCCATTCCAATTCCGTCTGGGCGATCAACAGTAAGGCGAACCACCCCTCCGGTGTATTCCACATCGACCAATTCCACTTCTAGGCGTTCACACAAAGGAGATACTAAAGATTCAATCTGCTCAATTAAACTCATTATCTTCCCAACTTTTTCTTTACTTAATCTGTGTAACAATTCTCATGCAGTGAAAACGAAAGGCGTGGGCTAAGCCCACGCCTCGTCGCAAATACTGCACGATGCATGCAATACTTAAGCATACCCGAGTATTAGCCGCTCTGCAGTTTGAGATTGAGACTCCGGAGAATCTCTGAAATAGCCAAACTAAATAATTATCGTGGCTTTAACTCTGAACATGACGCTTAATCATCTCAATTCGAGAAACTGAATCATTAGCATCTTCGCCTTGTTCCTCCAAAAGACGGTCTCGATCACGAGCGGCTTCACGTTCTGCTTTCTTAATATCAACACGCTTTAATGCTGCTTCAGTGCCATGTTCCATAATGAAATCAGCCCATTCAACTAGTGTGTCAACCATCTCATCTTCTGGCACGACTAAAGCATTTTTTCCTTTAATAAACAAATGCCCTCTCTTATTTCCAGCAGCTATACCTAAATCTGCATCGCGTGCTTCCCCTGGTCCGTTTACCACACACCCCATTACCGCTACTTGAAGAGGAATTTCTCTCTCAGCGAATGCAGTCATTGCTTGTTCAGCCACGGCCACCACATCGATTTCTGCTCTACCACAACTAGGGCATGCTATTAAATCAACATTTTTACGCTCACGTAGTCCAAGCGATTCAAGTAAGAACCGGCCTGCTTTTGCTTCTTCAACTGGATCTGCTGTTAATGAATACCGAATTGTGTCTCCAATTCCTTCCGCTAGAAGCGTTGCTATACCTGCTGTTGATTTGATGACCCCTCCGGGTAATGGCCCAGCCTCTGTGACCCCAAGATGTAAGGGGTATTCAGTGACTTCAGCTAACTGCCGGTACGCATCAATCATGAGAGGAACGCTAGAAGCTTTGACCGATATCTTTATTAAGTCAAAGCCCACTTCTGCGAAATACCCGATTTCATTCAGTGCAGATTCAACCATGGCTTCTGGAGTAACAACATTGCCGTACTTCTCATACAAATCTGGGTGAAGTTATCCTCCATTTACCCCGACACGAATTGGGACCCCTCGATCTCTCGCTTCACTAGCTACCGCTTTTATATGTTCTGGTTTACGAATGTTCCCGGGATTAAGACGTAAGCAGTCAACCCCTGCTTCCAATGCAGCTAACGCCATTCGGTATTGATGGTGGATGTCCGCAACTATTGGAACTGGGGACCGCGGAACGATCCGGGCTAACCCTTCTGCTGCTTCCGGTTCGTTACAAGTGCAACGTACAATGTCAGCACCGGCTAGAGCTAAATCGTAAATCTGCTGGAGCGTAGCTTCATGATCCGCTGTTTTTGTGATCGTCATTGACTGCACACTGATTGGAGCTCCACCTCCAACTGGAACGTCTCCAACCATTAGTTGCTTAGTAATGCGTCGGGGGAATGTTGATTGAACCTCCATATATCGGAGACTACCGGAAGTAAAGGGTCAGCCCAGACAAAATTCAGCCAAAATCAGGAAGATCTACAATGTCTCGGAAAAGTGCCACCAAAGTTAAAGAAATAAGAAATACCAAAACAACCCAAGTCAACGGCACCAACTTTGAAACATCAGCACGATACTGTCGACCACCAATTGAACGCAAACGTTCGTATGTGGCTATCAGCACATGTCCCCCATCAAAGGGAAGAAGTGGGATGAGATTGAATACGGCTACAAAAACATTAATTAGAACTAAGAACCAAATGAAGTTATATGCCCCTGATTCAAAAAGGCTGCTTCCAAGCAAAGCAACCCCATAAATTGATAAGAGACGGTTTTCATCTTCTGTGGATACCCCTACTCCGACTTGAGAATTGGAACCTCCTCCTTCTACTGCTCCCCCAATGAAACTAGATAAACCTCCCGGAGTAAAAAACTGAGCGATTGCTTTCGCTGAATTCCCAATTAAATCAATTGTTTCGCTAGCGGATCGACTTATAGATGAGCCTAAACCAAGAGTCTTGAGGGGGTGACGAGCTGATACTCCAAAGAATCCTTGTACCGCCATTTGTTGAGGGGGTAATGGCGTAAAAGCCTTGGTGCTTTGAATTGTTTTAATAATCCCATCAGTTCTTTGCACTTCTAATAGGAATGTCTCTTCTTCAGAGACCTTAGAGACCACTTGACTCCAGGTAGTTGTTTCTTGTCTGTCCACTGAAAGAATTTGATCTCCTTCTTGTAAACCAGGAAATGATGCAGCCCCAATTGCAGTCAGTCGTTCACCGACTTGGGTTACCTGTGTCTCAATTAACCCATCTTTACTTATCTCTACAGGGATTATTTTTCCCGTTGAACTTCGGACAACTGCTCCGAACTGGTCAAAGTCACTAACGTCCACGCCACCAACTGTCAGAATTTGATCACCTTCAGATACCCCAACGGACTCCGCCGTTGAACCGCCTACTACTGAGCCAACTTCCCAGGTGTCTGTAGATGGACTACCTACCATCGAGAAAAGGAAAAATAGTAAAACAAAGGCAAGAATAAACTGCATACCTGAACCTGCTAGAGAAACTGCAAGTCTTCTTGGATAACTCTGAGCGCGGTATGAACGCGATTCATCTTCCGGCTCAACATCTTCAAGATTCGACATACCGATAATACGGACATACGCACCACCCGGGATTACTTTTAACCCGTATTCAGTTTCTCCTCTTTTCATTGACCACAAACGTGGCCCGAACCCAATGAAGTACTCGGTAACCTTCATTCCTGACAAACGGGCGGCAAGTAAATGCCCAAGTTCGTGAAGCGCCAACATGACCACGAAAGCAAGCACTACAGCGACCATCGATAGCCCGCCAAATTGAATAAGGACCAGCCCTAGAAAAATCAGTAGCAGTAGTCGAATTTGCTCTGGTCTTTCCAATTTTTTCATATCTTGCTCAAAATTATCTCCGAAGTGAGCCTTCGGGCTTGTTCATCTATTTCCAAAATATCTTGAATCTCATTTGCCTTATCGCCGGGCCAAGCGTTCAAAGATTCTTCTAAGACTTCGGATATCCCAATCCATGAAAGTTTTTTTTCAAGAAAAGATTCAACTGCTATTTCATTGGCCGCATTCAACCAAGCAGGAGCTGTCTCTCCCATAGAGCCTGCTTCAAAAGCTAAGTCTAAGCAGCGGAATACATTACGATCTGGTGTTTCGAAATCAAGTTGACGCAACTCACTCCAATCAATTTCACCATACGGAATGTTCAAGCGATCCGGATAGGCCAAAGCGTACCCGATACATAACCGCATATCCGGTTGAGAAAGTTGAGCAATTGTCGCCCCATCAGAGAAAGTAACCATGGAATGAACAATTGATTGCGGATGGACTATCACCTCTATGTCCGCATAATCAATTCCAAATAGTTCGTGTGCTTCTATAACTTCTAGCCCCTTATTCATAAGCGTTGAAGAGTCGACAGTGATTTTTGGACCCATAGACCAAGTTGGATGATTTAAGGCTTCTTCAACACTAATTGTTGAAAGTTCTGTTAGTTCTTTACCTCGAAATGGACCACCAGAAGCAGTCAAAACAATTTTTGCTACCTTTTCTTCTTCAATGTTTGCCCGTAAACATTGATGGATTGCACAGTGTTCACTGTCAACCGGTAATAGCTCTGCGCCGGGAGTATTCCTTGCTTTCTGAACCACAGGCCCGGCAGCTATAAGAGACTCTTTATTTGCTAATCCAAGACGGTTTCCTGCTTCTAAAACAGACATAGTTACAGGCAATCCTGCAAAGCCTACGACGCCATTTATCGCTACATCTCCCATCTCTGCTGCTTCAGCAAGAGCTGTTTTACCTGCAAGTATTTCTATTTTCGAAGGTAGTAGTTTCTTCAAATCCGGAGCCAAACTTGGGTCTTCAATAGCTACAACCGCTGGATTGAATTGCTTTGCTTGTTCTGCGAGTTGCTTCAAAGATTTTGCGGCTCCAAGAGAAGTAACTTCATATTCATCTGGGCATGAATCAATAATTTCGAGCGTTTGCGTACCGATAGAGCCTGTTGAACCAAGGACAGAAACTTTGGTAGCCATGAAAGGAGAATACCGTGATTTAACTTAAGTTATATACAGGCTCAGCCACCAAAAAGATCTAAAAGGCGAGCGGTGTAATAAGTAGCGGGCAAGACAAAGAGAAGAGCGTCAAATCTGTCAAGAAGACCTCCATGCCCTGGAAGGATGCTTCCCATATCTTTTATCCCTAAATCTCTCTTGATCATTGACTCACAAAGATCGCCTAGTGGAGCGACTAGAGCCGCAACTATGCCAAGAACAAAGGCCGAACCAAGATCTCCTGGTGTGTCTCCAAACGGTGTGATTTGACCCGTAACTAAGACAGTGACAGCAAAAGACACCGCCATTCCACCAATTAATCCTTCCATTGTTTTATTTGGACTTACTGCTGCGAGTGGTGTTCTACCAGCAATACGCCCTATAACTAAACCGCCAGTGTCATATCCAACAGTGGCGAGCACTGCGGCCAGCATCATGCCAACACCATTTACGTCTTTGAGCATGAGTCCCACAAATGAACCCAACATTCCTATATAGAGAACACCGAACATTGTCACGGAGACATTGAGCATTGGAGCTTCTCTATCCACCCCTGTGAAATACCACAGAAATGTAAATAATATTGTTAGGAGTAGCACTAGAGGAATCGCTGCTTCAAATCGCCAATACGCCCCAAGATTCAGAGCTGCAACTGCAACAATTCCTAAAAGTGAGGCAGGTTGATACCCTGCTCGACGAACAGCCATAAAAAACTCTGCTGCTGCGAGAACCAAGAAAAATGTTGCTACAACCATGGTTACTGCTGCACCAAGATAAAAAGCGATAAGTACAAGAGCTCCGAGTGCTAACCCAGTGATTATGGCAACAGGCATATCCCGGCCTTCACCAGAACCGCTTTCACGTTTCCTTCCACGACGCTTGCCGCCCTTACCATCCTGATTTGGTTCTTGCATCGGCGCATCATTAGTTGGAAGAGGAGGAAGCGGTTCTTCTGGAGGAAGTAGCGGCGGGTTGAAATCTCCTGAAATGCCAGAAGAGCCTTGTGTCGTCTCTGTTTCAAAAAAGGAGGTTGCAGAAGAGTCTTCTAAATTAGCTACCGGCTGTTGAGATTCATGTTCCTCTGGAACATCATCCGCCCAACGAGGAACATCTTCTTCTAGCCACTCATCAGAAGATGATGGAGTAGCCGGTGGATCTGTCCAAGGTGGAAGATCACTACCTGATTCATCTTCTTCAAACACTGACCGTCCTGGAGTCACCTCGTCTTCTGAGGATTCGAGTCCAAGTATCCTTATTTCTTCAAATTTTGGTTGATCATTCATTATTTCTCCCGAATTACCTTAAGCCTAGACCTCAAGCAGTTCACTCTCCTTGGATGCTCTAGCTTGATCAATAGCAGCTTCATGTTTATGAGTTAATTCATCTAAGCGATCAGAAGCATGCTTAATATCATCTTCTGAAACGCCACCACTGCCGCCAATATCATCAAGATCTTTACGTCCGCTACGTCGTTGGCCTCTGAGCCGAGTTTTTCCTTCTTCAGCCATGCTGTTCACCATTCGCACCAATTCATGTCGTCTTTCCTGTGTTAACTCAGGAAAAGACAATCTTATTGAATGTCCATCATTACTGGGGGTCAGGCCCAGTTCTGCTTTAACTATTGCTCTTTCAACTGCTGTTACGTTGCCTGGATCATGGGGCGTAATCAATAATTGTCGCGCTTCAGGAACAGAGAAACTTGCCAACTCTTGTAATTGCATCTCTACCCCATACGCCTCTACTGAAATACGTTCTACTAAAGAAGAGGATGCGCGACCGGTGCGTATTGTAGAAAACTCTTTTTTCGAATGAGTAACAGCTTCTGTCATGCGTTCTTCTGCTTCTTCAAGCACTAACTGAATCATTTCGTTACTCAACTTCGCTCCTCATTAAGTAACCAGAGTACCTACAGGTTCACCCGCAAGTATAGATCTAACATTGCCTGAACTCATGAGATCAAACATCACAATAGGCAACTGGTTATCCATACAAAGCGTGATTGCCGTTGAATCCATTGGTTGAAGACCCTGCTTAATGACCTCGAGATGGCTAATCTGATCTATTTTCTTGGCTTCTGGATCAACTCTAGGATCAGCTGTATATATACCATCCGTTCCTGAATGCGAACCTTTAAGAAGCACTTCAGCTTCCATTTCTACTGCCCTCAATGCGGCTGCAGTATCTGTAGTAAAAAAAGGATTTCCCGTTCCACCAGCGAAAATCACCACCCGACCTTTTTCTAAATGGCGAATGGCTCGACGTCTTATATATGGCTCAGCAATTTGTGCCATATGAATCGCTGTTTGAACACGAGTAGGTTGACCCAACTGCTCTAATGTGTCTTGAAGCGCTAAAGCGTTAATTGATGTTGCGAGCATACCCATGTAATCAGCCTGCGCTCGATCCATGCCTGCCCCTGCGCCTGACATGCCCCGCCAAATATTGCCTCCGCCTACAACAACAGCCAAATCAACATCAAATGCATCTCTTACATCAACTATTTCTTTTGCTATTTGAGTGACGATGTCGCCATCAATGCCATATCCATTGTTTCCGGCAAAAGCCTCGCCGGAAACTTTCAAAAGGACTCGACTCCATCGAGCAGAATCTTTACTGGACAAACTCAACCTCCGAGGTATGCCTGGACGAATCGAACTATTTCGCCACCGCCCAATGAATCTCTAACTGAAGTCTTGTCTCCATGAAGTCCTTGGTCAAGTAGAACTGATTCTCTAAACCAACCGGTAAGACGACCTTCGACGATTTTCTCCCATGCCTGTTCTGGCTTGCCCTCAGCTTTAGTTATTTCCAGAAGAGCAGCTCGCTCTTTCTCAATAACTTCTTCAGATACTTCTTCTCGAGTTAGAGCAGCTGGCTTAGCAAAAGCTATGTGAAGAGCAACTTGGTGAAGGGTCTCTTGGTCGACACCTTTTCCTTCTACAATTACTCCATTTACTCCTCGTCCATCCTGCTTATGAAGATACACATCTATAAGATTGCCTTCTTCCGCTTCTACGACTTGAACTTTTCCCACTTCAACATTTTCCTTAACTGACAGGCGGAGATCATCAAGCTCTTGTGTATGTGCATCAACTGCACCTGTTCCATTGGAAAAAACATTTGCGGTTAAAGAGTCAACGAATGTTTGAAATTGTTCTGATTTTGCGGAAAAATCCGTTTCACACTTTATGTGCACTAGGGCTGCCTTATTTCCTTCAGCAACTACTGCTACTGAACCTTCTGCATTCTCTCGATCTGTTCGAGTGGCTGCTTTTGCTAGTCCCTTTTCTCGTAAGATTTGAGCTGCGGCTTCAGCATCTCCTCCTGCATCAATAAGAGCTTTTTTTGCATCCATCATTCCGGCACCTGTGGCGTCCCGTAATGATTTGACATCTTGAGCAGTGACGTCGGCCATGTTTAAGCTCCTTCGCTGTTTTCTTCTTGGATTTCGTCTGATTTGTCTTCTTGTGTTTCTGGCTGAAGGTTCTCAGCTACACGCTTTTCTCGCTCTTCCGCTTCTGCCTCAGCTTGCGCTTGTGCTCGAGCCTGTGCTGCTGCCTTCTCTTCTGTATCAAGAGAGGGACTGTCATCTTCTTTTCTATGAGAATTTGAAATAAACCGTCCTTCTTCTATTGCATCGGAAATAACGCGGCATAGTAATCGTCCTGAACGAATTGCGTCATCATTCCCAGGAATCGGATACTGGATAACATCAGGATCACAATCCGTATCTAAAACAGCAATCACTGGTATTCCCAGTTTGTTTGCTTCTGTAATCGCAATGTGCTCTCTTACAGTATCTATGACAAAGATTGCCTCTGGAAGAGATTTCATGTGGCTGATTCCAGTTAAGTTTCTTTCTAATTTCTCTAACTCTCTTGAGAACTGTAAGGCTTCTTTTTTAGGCATGACTTCGAACTCTCCTGAGTCGCGCATGCGCTGGTATTCTTGCATCTTGGCTACGCGTTTTGAAATCGTTTGGAAATTAGTAAGCATTCCGCCCAACCATCTTTGATTCACGTAAGGCATACCGCATTTTTCGGCGTATGACCGGACTGGATCTTGAGCTTGACGCTTGGTCCCGACGAACAATACCCGTCCTCCATTAGCTGCTAGGTCTCGAGTGAAGCCATATGCACTCTCTATACAACCAAGTGTTTGCTGAAGGTCAATGATGTATATACCGGATCGCTCTCCATGTATAAACCTTTGCATCTTTGGGTTCCATCTGCTTGTTTGATGCCCGAAATGAACCCCTGCTTCTAGAAGCTGCTTCATAGTTACGACTGCCATGTCGTTTTTCCTTTCCCATCGGTTTGTCTTACCCCGATCCGGCGCCTAATGGCGACCGTGGGTGGATCGAGTGAATATTTTCTAGGCCAAACGGTTGTTAGGCCTATGTGAGTGTATCGGAATCAAATTAATACCGGATGTGTCAATGAAACCTTCAAAGAACTTCTCGAATATAGGCATACACGGATTCAATTTCTTCTTTACTCAATCTTTCTCCAAAAGCAGGCATCCCATCACGACCTTTGCTGATAATCAATAGAACGTCTTCCGGGTTTACATACTTATTTTCGATTTCTTGTAATGACGGCCCGCGTCCGCCGTTTCCGCTTGGGCCATGGCATGAGCTACAAAAGGTTGTCCAGATTTTTCTTCCCTCAAAGACGGGCTGGTCGGATCCTTGCGGAACGTCTGGAGCAGAAACGACGCATCCGACACCTATCAGTAAAAGAACCAGAACAGAAATAAAAGTCAAAAAGTGTGATCGCATCAGAATAAAGACGATACTGAACTGTATGGGTTTTGATCCAAATCGTTCTCATCGTCGTCGCCCTAGCGACTTTATTTTTGTAATTTCTGGAATAGTTGTAGCTTTGCTTCTTCTCATTTGGGCATTTCTTGGGTGATCTTTGATGAAGAATCCAGAAGTCTTTGGGGAAATTCAAGTAAAAACAATTCAGCCTTATCAAGCGACGAAAGAATATATCTGCCCTGGGTGTAACCGTGATATACCAAAGGGGTTGGGGCATCTTGTTGTTGTACCAATTGAGGCCCCAGATTTGAGACGCCATTGGCATCGGGGGTGCTGGAACAGGCGTTTATAAAGGCTAACTGCTACCAGTCTTGCTTTTCTTTAACTTTGGCTCTCTTGCCAACCCGATCTCTTAGATAGTAGAGCTTGGCTCGCCGTACATCGCCTTGTGTCATGACTTCAATTTTTTCAATTACTGGTGAATGAACAGGGAAAGTGCGCTCCACTCCAACGCTGAAACTCAACTTTCTTACTGTGAAGGTTTCTCGGATCCCACTCCCTTGTCGTCGTAAAACCACACCTTCAAATACCTGTATTCGCTGGCGGTTTCCTTCTACAACTCGAACGTGAACCTTGACAGTATCGCCAGAAGCGAAACTAGGAATATCATCTCGGAGATTTTGTTGGTCGACGAGGTCTGTAGGTTGCATTGTTATATCCTCAGCGAATTTGGTCAGGATCTAAAGCGACTACGTTTAGGTCGCCTAGTAAGTGTAGAGGCATCGTTAAGAGATTCACCCTATTATTCTTTATGTTACTCAAGATCCTTTAGTAGTTCTTTTTCCTCTGGAGTTAGACCGCCGCGCTTATCTATCAAGTCCGGACGCTTACGAATGGTGGTTCGTAACGATTGGATCTTACGCCAACGTCTTATTTCTTCATGATTTCCAGACAAAAGTGTTGATGGGGCTTCTTCGCCACGAAATTCAGCTGGCCGTGTGTAATGAGGATGCTCTAATAGATCTTCAACAAATGATTCTTCGGTTTTTGAGTCCTCATTTCCTAACACGCCCTGTCGCAATCTTGCCACTGCTTCGATAATCACTAGGGCTGCTAACTCTCCCCCTGCCAATACATAATCACCTATTGAAATCTCATCATCACAAAGATTCTTTCGAATACGTTCATCAACACCCTCATAGCGCCCGCAAAGAAGAGAAAATCCTTCTAACTCAGATAGCTCAGTCGCTGTTGTGTGATCAAACTTTCTTCCGCTGGGGCTGAGCAATATCAATGGTCTTGGTGGTTTCACTGTTTCCACACATTTGAAAACTGGCTCTGGCATTAAAACCATGCCTGGACCGCCTCCAAATGGGCTGTCATCAATTGTCCGGTGTGGGCCATCAGCTTGATCACGTAAATCATGGCTAGTTATTTCTATTAGACCGGTATCCTGAGATCGACCAAGAATGCTTTGAGATGTATAGCCATCAATCATTTCTGGAAAGATAGTAAAAACGCTTATCTTCATTTTCTTTCATTCTCTTCTCTAAAAAGGCCCTCAGGGGCTTCAACGGAGATTAACTTTTGAGACTGAATATCTACTACGAAAGTGAGAGGCACCAGATCACCATTTTCAAGTTCAAGCAAATCACTTGCTGGATTAGATACTACGGCAACAACTAAGCCATGTGAGGCTCCATATTGATCTACAACCTCTGCCCCAATTAGATCATGCACCCATAATGTTTCATCGTCTGGGTCCGTAATGGGTTCAGCAAAAAGTTTTATTCCTCGCCAGTTTTCTGCAGTTTCGCGATTCGTTATTTCCTCAAAGTAGACGAGATGGCGATGTTGATGAGGTCGACTTTTTGCTACTGTCAAATCTCCTTGGACAGTTCGGAGTTTCGAACCTGATGATAGACGTTCTAAGCGATCAGTAATTAATTTCACGATGACTTCGCCTTTTACTCCGTGTGCACGGTCTATCCGTCCTACTTCTAAAAGGTCTAAATCGTCAGGGTTTCTCATTGGAAGCCCGATTTAAGATTTAATCAACGAAGTCAACATCAATTTCTATTTCATCGCGGACTGCTGCTGCGCGAACAATAGTTCTAATAGCATTTGCAACTC
Source organism: Acidimicrobiales bacterium AG-410-I20 (assembly GCA_949538625.1). Taxonomy (GTDB): domain Bacteria; phylum Actinomycetota; class Acidimicrobiia; order Acidimicrobiales; family MedAcidi-G1; genus MedAcidi-G2B. The sequence continues at coordinate 253 of CATISD010000030.1, read as the reverse complement.
GTCCACGTTTTCCGATTACTCGCCCCATATCTTCGTCTGCGACAGTTACAGAAAATGTACATCGTTCGTCGCCTTCGGATTCAATCTGGACTTCATCAGGGTTTTCAACTATTGATTTAATTAAGTACTCAAGTACGCCTTCTGCTGTGGGAGCTTCTGAACTCATTCGCTTTCTTCTTCCTCTTCAGCAACCTCTTCAGCAACCTCTTCAGCAACCTCTTCAGCAACCTCTTCAGCAACCTCTTCAGCAACC
>CATISD010000029.1 GCA_949538625.1 Acidimicrobiales bacterium AG-410-I20 | reverse complement strand
CAACTTTCCCATACATGAACCTGATTTTTTAGTTATCCTCTCTCAAGACCTTACCTGTCAGAGGCGAAAATATGTGACAGACCTTTATTCCCACAAGATTGCCCCCTGTATTGACTATTCTCAAGACAGTATGAGTGATATAAAAATAACCCTTCCAGATAGCTCTTCTCGAACCTTGCCAGAAGGTTCCACAGGATACGACCTTGCAGCTGACATAGGCGCAGGATTAGCGAAGGCCGCCCTAGTGGTCAAGAAAAACGAAGAACTCCATGACTTAAGTGCTCCATTAGAAGATGGAGATGTAGTAGCAATAGTCACTCAAGAAACTGAAGAAGGGTTAGAAGTTCTAAGACATTCAACTGCCCACGTATTAGCTCAAGCGGTATTAGATCTCTGGCCAGAAGCAACCTATGCAATTGGCCCCCCAATAGAGAATGGTTTTTATTACGACTTTTACTTGCCAGACAATGCTTCCTTTAATCCTGAAGATCTTGAAGTAATTGAAAAAAAGATGCGAGAAATCGTTAAGGCTGATCAGAAATTTCATCGGCATGAAATAACAACAAACGAAGCATTGAAACTTTTTTCTGATCACGAATACAAGAAAGAGATCATCGAGAAAGTTTCTTCAGGCGGTAACGACCAAGAACTATCCTCAGAAGTCAGTTCAGATGGAACCGTAAGTTACTACCAGAACGACGAAGGTTTCATAGATTTATGTTTAGGCCCTCATGTTCCTTCAACGGGGCGTCTCGGAAACTTTGCTTTACAAAAAGTAGCCGGAGCCTATTGGCGCGGTGACACGAACAGGCCAATGCTGCAACGGATCTACGGGACAGCTTGGGCTAATAAAAAAGACTTGAAAGAACACCTAGAACGGTTAGTTGAAGCAGAAAAAAGAGATCATCGACGACTCGCCTCCGATCTAGATTTAGTTTCTTGGCCAGAAGCACTCGGGCCTGGCTTAGCAGTATGGCATCCCAAAGGAGCCCTTGTTCGCAAAATCATTGAAGACTACAGCCGTGAACGACACGAAGCAGGAGGGTATGATTTCGTTTATAGCCCTCATATTGCTAAATCTGTTCTCTGGGAAACGAGCGGGCATTTAGACTTCTACGCCGAAGGAATGTACCCCCCCATGGAACTCGACGGGGCATCTTATTACCCCAAGCCAATGAACTGCCCATTTCATGTAGCGGTCTACCAAAGCAGTCAACGTAGTTACCGTGAACTGCCGTTACGTTTCTTTGAGTTAGGAACGGTTTATCGATATGAACTCTCAGGAGCGATCCACGGCTTATTAAGAAGCCGTGGATTCACCCAAGACGACTCTCATATCTTCTGCACCCGCGAAGACATAGAACAAGAACTTGCCTCTCTTCTTAACTTCACTCTTTCCGTTCTCCAAGCTTTTGGCTTCACTGATTTCCAAGCCAAGTTATCTACCCGACCACAAGAAAAGTCTGTTGGAGAAGACGAACTTTGGGACTCAGCCACAGACGGACTGAGAGCAGCTCTGGAGTCAGCCAACTTGGAATACATCGTTGATGAAGGAGGAGGAGCCTTCTACGGTCCAAAAATAGATGTAGACATCACCGATGCCATTGGTCGATCATGGCAACTCTCCACAATCCAACTCGATTTCAATCTGCCAGAACGTTTTGAACTCGAATACGTAGGAACAGACGGGAACCGTCATCGCCCTGTAATGATCCATCGAGCATTAATGGGATCTATAGAAAGATTCTTTGGAGTCTTACTAGAACACTACGCAGGGGCGTTCCCCACTTGGCTGGCTCCTGAACAAGTCCGGATCTTGCCGATTGCAGAAGAACATGATGACTATGCCCATCAATTACTCAAGAAACTAAAGGCTTCTGGATTCCGAGCTACGATTGAAGCAGCAACCGACCCCTTAGGCAAGAGAGTTCGAGAAGCAAAAGTTGAAAAAATCCCACATGTTCTCGTAGTAGGAAAAGACGACGTGGCCAACGAAACAGTAGGAGAGAATGTTCGCGGGTCTGACGAACCAGAACGCGATCTGCCGTTTACTGAATT
>CATISD010000028.1 GCA_949538625.1 Acidimicrobiales bacterium AG-410-I20 | reverse complement strand
TGATTTTTTATGTTTAAAACGCTGAACTCTGGCATTCTGACGTGATCGGTTGTATAAAACGCTTTTTTTACTCCGTTTAATGGGTCAGGGGGTCTTGTGTTTTCGGTTAGGCGATTTCCTGGATCGCGTAAAGGATAAACATTGTTACGCTTTGCCTCTTCATCAAATAGGTTTTGCAACTCAGTTAATTTCTCAGGAAGTTCTTCTGAAAGGTCATTACTTTGTGAGAAGTCAGTACGGATATCATAAAGTTCCCATTTTTCTTGCGGGCCATCAAAAGGAACACTCGCCATCCTCACCCATGGGACTCGACCATGAAAGCAGGACGCCATAAACCCGTCATGATAGATGCCACGATTTCCGAGTATTTCGAAGTATTGAGTTTTATGTGTACTCTCAGTCTGAGGCGAGTCAAATGTGTAGCCCATTGAAGTTCCTTCAATGGGCATCTGAGAAACCCCATCTACTTCTTCGGGAGCTTCTATACCGATCGCTTCAAGGATGGTCGGTGCGATATCAATAACATGATGAAATTGGCTACGGAGTCCTCCTTGATCTTTAATGCGTTTTGGCCAAGAAATAGCCATGCCGTTTCTCGTCCCGCCAAAATGAGATGCAACTTGTTTCATCCATTGAAATGGGGAATCTTGTGCCCAAGCCCAGCCAACGTTGTAATGACATTCGCTGGCAACCGTTCCAAAATCTTCCATATGTTCTAATAGCCACTCTGGATCTTCGTGAACACCATTTTGAAATGAAGGAGCGGACCAAGCGCCATGTATAGTTCCTTCTGCTGAGGCGCCATTGTCGCCAGTTATGTAGATAAAAAGTGTGTTGTCCCACTCCCCCATTTCTTGAAGGCTTGTAACAATTTTCCCTACTTGCTCATCTGTGTGATGAAGGAATGAAGCAAAAATTTCCATGAGGCGACTAGCTACTGGCTTATACCTGTCTGGGTATTCTTCCCAACTGGGTATTTGTTCAGGTCTCGGTGTATTTACCGTTTCTTTTGGAATAACCCCCATTGCGAGTTGGCGTTCATAAATTTCTTCTCTTAATACATCCCATCCTTGATCAAACTTTCCTTTGAAGTCATCAAGACGTTCACTTGGAACTTGTAAAGGAGTGTGTACAGCGCCTGGCGCGAAATAACAAAGAAATGGTCGATCTGGCCTGTGGGCTTTTGTTTGTTTTATCCATTTGGTTGCCTGTTCAGCGAGGTCTTCAGTCAAGTGATAATTATCTCGACCTATATAAGGCTGAATTGGTGTTGTTTGATCATAAAGAGCCGGCTCAAATTGTGAAGTTTCTGCTCCTGGGAAACCATAAAATCTTTCAAACCCTAAACCGGTTGGCCAGTGGTCAAAAGGGCCTGACGGGCCTAGTTCCCATACAGGAGTAATGTGACCTTTACCAAACATTCCAGTTGCATAACCATTTGTTCGTAATATCTCTGCAATGGTGGCGGCTTCATCTGGGATTACTGAGTCATATCCTGGAAAAGAACTTGCTGCTTCTGTAATACAGCCCATATGTACGGTGTGATGGTTTCTGCCCGTTAACAAAGCAGCGCGGGTGGGAGCACAAAGTGCAGTGGTATGGAATTGGTTATAGCGAAGTCCTTGTTCAGCAATGAGATCGCATGTAGGAGTTGGAACCGGCCCGCCAAAAGTCCCAAAAGAACCAAATCCAACATCATCTAAAAGGACCACAACAACATTTGGAGCATCTTTTGGTCCAGAGGAAATAGGTAAAGGTTCTCCAGTTGAGTCTTTAAATAATCGTTTTATATCTTGAGCCATGATTCAAGCAATCCCAGTTTTATGCAAGTAAACAGTTATAGATAAAGTACCACCGTGATATCAGAGTCGGAATTTAAAGAAGAAGTTCTTTCATTCTTCCAACGTGTCCCTCAACTTCTTGAAGAAATAGAAGACCCTTTTGAGAGAGAACGCACTTTTATAACTGCATGTTACGACTCAAACTTGGGGGCTCTTAACTACCCAGTAGAAGATGGGGGGCGAGGACTTGAGCAGCGTTTTATTGACATATTTCGTCAAGAGTTACGAAATCAAAATTCCTTTTCAATTGGAAATGCATTCGGTGTCGGTATTGGTTTCTGTTTGCCAACAATTCGGGATCATGGAAGTGAAGAGATTCGGAAGCGTTTCTTAAAGCCCGGATTACGTGGTGAAGAAATGTGGTGTCAACTCTATTCCGAACCAGGCGCAGGATCAGATCTTGCAGGGTTAACTACTCGAGCAGAACTTGATGGTGATGAATGGGTAGTCTCAGGTCAGAAAGTCTGGACTTCTGGCGCCTCTGCAGCGGATTTGGGGATTCTTCTTGCACGCACAAATTGGGATGTTCCTAAGCACCAAGGAATTTCCATGCTGATTCTCCCCATGAATCAAGATGGTGTTGAAGTTAGGCCTCTAAAGCAAATGACTGGAACCTCGAGCTTTAACGAAGTGTTTATGGATAATGCAAAAATTCCCGCTAGTTGGGTTGTTGGAAGCCAAGGAGATGGGTGGAGAATGGCGGTTGCTTTACTTTCACATGAACGCTCATCTTTAGGTGCTGGAGGAGGCCGTCAGCCACTTTCTGTTAATGATCTGATTGCTTTGGCTCAAGAATCCGGGGTGAATGCTGATCCTCTGGTTAGACAACTCCTTGCCGACTTGTTTTCTGGAAGTCAAATTATTACTTGGCTTAATTTACGGAGCGGTATTCATCCCTCAATTGGAAAACTCTGGAGGACAAAACAGGGGCGAGCTGCTTCAAAAGTTGCTTCGAAATTGGCTTTTCCTGGAGGTGTAGCTTGGGAAGGGGAACCTTTAGGTTCAAGTGAAACCAATCGTTGGGCTTATGGAATTTGTGACTCCCCTGCTCATTCTCTAGGAGGAGGAACTGATGAGGTTCAAAAAAATACTCTTGGAGAAAGGGTTTTAGGTCTTCCACGGGAGCCGGCGGTTGACATAGACATTCCTTTTTCAGAAGTGAGAAAAAACTAGACTTGGGTAGAAGGTGGAAGTTTCATACTTCCTTGTGATGCAGAATAAAACTTGTCTGCTCTTTCTTCCCATGTAGATCCAACTCTTAAGATTCTTTTCATTGCATGTATTCCACTAGCAGGATAAGAACTAATTTCTTGAGCTAATTCGTGGGAATGTTCTAGAACTTTATTGTCTGGAACTACGTCTAAAGCAACTCCAAGTTTTTGGAGTTCTGGGCCAAAAAACTTTCTCCCAGTTAAAACTAATTGTCGAGCAACTTCTGGAGAGAAATTTTCAAAAAGCCAAACTAAATTCATCGGTGCTGCCATGCCTATTTTTATTTCCCCGATCTGTAAGTAAGACTTTTCTCCAACGACTAAAAGATCACATGCTAAAGCCAAAGCGGCTCCCCCATTGATGGCAAACCGTTCAAGTGCCCCAATAATTGGTACTGGACATTGGAAGATGGCTTTATGAGCATTTTTTGTGAGTTCTAATGATTGCCCGAGCCAAGATGGTGGTGGTTCTGCTTTATGTTCCTTTAAATCAAGACCGGAGCAAAATGAGCCATCGGCACCATGTAAGAGAACTGCTTTGACTTCTTCTCTCTGATTTATTTCCTCAAACGCTGCTGCTAATTCTTCGTTAAGGGGGCCGGTAATTGCATTTTTGCGATCTGGACGATTCAAAGTAACAGTGGCTAAGGATTCGTTAAAGGAGACAAGAACATTGTCATTCTTTATTTCCATTTTTATGCCCGACACACTCCGTCAGTGCGTGCTGCTTCTGCTACGGCTTCCGCAACAGCATAAGGGACTGACTTATCGAAGACAGATGGAACTATAAACTTTGGACTTAACTCTTTTTCTGAAACTGAATCGGCTATTGCTCTAGCAGCAGCGATTTTCATATTTTCTGTTATATCCATAGCTTGTGCGTCTAGCGCTCCACGAAAGATCCCGGGAAATGCCAATACATTATTTATCTGATTTGGATAATCGCTTCTTCCAGTAGCCATAACTGTTGCAATACCATCGGCTTCTTCTGGGCGAATCTCAGGATCTGGGTTAGCCATAGCAAACACAATTGGATTTGCATTCATTGTTCTTAAATCAGATGCGGTTACAAGATCAGGGCCGCTAACACCTATAAATACGTCTGCTCCAACCAGCACATCTTGTAGGGTCCCCATTTTTCTTTCGGGATTTGTATTCTGAGCAAACCATTCTTTTGCAAAATTCAAATTATCGCGGCCGTCATAAATTGATCCTGTGCGATCAACACCCACTATCTCACCTACACCAGCATTCAAAAGAATTTTTCCCACTGCTACCCCAGCGGCGCCCATTCCAGCAATCACCACCGACAAGTCTTCGATGTTTCTTTCCGTTATCTTGCATGCATTCCAAAGTGCCGCGAGTGTAACTACAGCTGTTCCATGTTGATCGTCATGAAAAACAGGGATGTCTAAAGCTTCTTTTAACGCATCCTCTACTTCAAATGCTGCCGGAGCAGCAATGTCTTCTAAATTAATGCCGCCAAATGTTGGGGCTAAACGTATAACAGTTTCAACAATTTCTTCAGGGTCATTAACGTTTAAACACACGGGAAAAGCATCTACACCAGCAAACTCTTTAAATAAGAGCGCTTTTCCTTCCATTACAGGCAT
>CATISD010000027.1 GCA_949538625.1 Acidimicrobiales bacterium AG-410-I20 | reverse complement strand
TTTTGCTTTGGGTTGAGTTTCTTTAGTTACGTTTTCCGATTTGCGTTGATGAAGACTGCCCCGGAGTCTGGGAGTTGGTGGGCTACAGGTGCAGATCTTTGGATGCCATCTTATTTAGACACTTTTTCTATCGGCATGGTCTTAGCAGTCATATCAGCTTGGGAAACTAAACAGCCAAAAGTTAGAAAAGTTACAGAATTTTTTGTACGTCAACCTTTCTTGTGGTGGGTCATCGGGGCTACCTTATTTTGGTTAGTATCAACTCAATTGAATTTGCCACGTGGGTTTGGTGGCGAACCTTGGTATATGAATTTGAAGACCCAAATGGCCCGACAGACTCTCTATTGGATTATCGGAGCATGTTTGTTGATTCCACTTGTTTTCAAGTCAAACGGCACAAATAAGGTATTAAATTTCTTTTCATCACGTCCGATGGCTTATCTTGGATCTATTTCATACGGCATATACCTATGGCATCAAGGGTTCTTGACTTGGGCACATAGTTGGCTGAACTGGTCGGAACTTACAGGAAATTTCTTCTCGCTACTTGCAATAAGTATTTGTGGGTCTGTTCTTGTCGCTGGATTAAGTTACAGGTTTCTTGAAGAACCGCTGAATACAAAGTTGAGACATCAACTACAGAATTAGTTCCCTTGAGACTAATTCCGTCCCCATTCTGATAGCCTGATAAGCGTTCCAGTGAATCTATTGCTGGAAGGTTCGCGGACAGGTGTTACTTATTCGTCAAGTGAGCCACCTTAACCATCTATCACGATCTTCAGAGAAACGCGAACTTACAGCAACCGCTGACGCGGGCAAAGGAAAACATGACTTCTACTTTTTCAGAAATAGGTGTTCCCGCGTCTATTTGTAAAGACTTGAAACAAAGGGGCATTCATAAACCTTTTGAGATTCAATCAGCAACTATCAGTGACTTACTTGCCGGAAAGGACGTCTGTGGTCGCGCTCCTACTGGGTCAGGAAAAACTCTGGCATTTGGTATTCCACTTATCGTTTCTTCTAAACGCTCACAATCCAAGTACCCGCATGCTTTAGTTTTATCTCCAACTCGTGAACTTGCAGAGCAAATTTATACAGAATTGCGTTCCCTCTCACGCGATGTTCGCGTTGGAGTCGTTTACGGCGGTGTTGGATATGGCGCCCAACTGCACACCCTTAAGAAGGGAGTAGACATACTTGTAGCCTGTCCGGGACGACTTGAAGATCTAATTCAGCAAAAAGCGGTAAACCTATCCTCAGTGGAAAAAGTCGTACTCGACGAGGCTGACCGTATGGCAGACATGGGATTCATGCCCTCTGTTAATCGTTTACTCCACCAAACCAGCAAAGAGCGCCAAACAGTTTTATTCTCTGCGACTTTAGATGGAGATGTTGCACAACTGATTAAACAACACCTAAATGATCCGGTCACTCATACGGTAGGTAATGAAACCCCTGACATAGCTGCAGCCCATCACGTATTTTGGAAAGTAGATAAAAACAATCGCCTTGAGGTAGCTGCTGAAACTCTCAACTTTGCATGGCCAGCTATCGTCTTCTGCAGAACCCGACATGGTGTTGATCGTCTTACAAAACAAATGTCAAAATCAGGAATCAAA
>CATISD010000026.1 GCA_949538625.1 Acidimicrobiales bacterium AG-410-I20 | reverse complement strand
GGTCGAGAAAAATTTCCATGGGAACAAACAGGAAGAGTTGAAGAGATTCGTTCTGCTCTTGGCTTAGCTTAGGCAGGCAGGCAGGTCGTGCCCGGCAACGTGTCGGATCAGAGCCAGTTGCCTTTTGAAGACACTGACCCTCAACCCGAGTTCAAACCAAGAGAGTCAGGTAGAGTCGTTCGAGTTTTACCGGACGTGGGAGGCATTGATCGCCCATTTGACTATTTGGTGCCACAGGAATGGGAAAATGATGGTCGCGGTGACGCTCTTGAAGTAGGTAGCAGAGTACGAATTCCCTTTGGAGCTAGAAGAGTCGCCGGTTGGGTAGTTGAAGACCAGGTGAATCCTCCAGAAGGAGTAAATCTTCGTGAACTAACAAAATTAAGTGGTAAGGGCCCGAGTCTGGAAATAATAGAAATATCTCGTTGGGCGTCGTATAGATGGTACGGGAGAGTCTCAGCGGTTCTTAAGACTGCCTCGCCAACAAGAAATATAAACCGGTTACCGGCAACTCGATCTGGAGTAACAATAAATGCCGTTCCACCGAGTTGGGCAATAAAGGCCTTAGAGAAACCAAGAAGAGTTTTAAGAATGCCACCTAGCGAAGATCCTTTACCGCTAATAAAAGCAGCTGTAAAGATGGGGGATACTTTAGTAGTGGTTCCTTCAATTGAGATGTCCAAGGAACTTTCTCAAAATTTAGACAAACTAGGTATACCCGTAGCACTCTTACCTGATCAGTGGGCAGAAGCAGCAGCCGGAGGGGTAGTGATCGGAACACGATCGGCAGCGTTTGCTCCAGTTCGGAAGCTGGCAGCGGTGATAGTCCTAGATGAGCACGATGAATCCCTTAAAGAAGAACGTATGCCAACATGGCATGCTCGAGAAGTAGCCGCAGAACGTGCTGATCGAGCCGGGGTTCCATGTGTTTTAGTGTCACCTACCCCAAGTTTGGAGGCACTGCAATGGGGCGAACTACAAACATTCCCAAAAATTGATGAATATAAGAGTTGGCCAGAAATAAAAGTAATTGATCGCCGTAGTGAAGATCCGATCAGAACAGGGCTTTTAAGTGATGCTTTAGTCCCATTGATAAGAGAAAATAATGCCGAACCCACTATCTGTGTACTTAATCGAAAAGGAAGATCTCGATTGCTTGCATGCACACATTGTGGAGAATTAGTTAGGTGTGATAGTCACCAAACTCCTTTGATTCAAGACGAAGAAGAAATATTTACATGTCCAATAGATGGAGAAAAAAGGCCTCAGGTTTGTAATTTCTGTGGGTCCACAAAATTCAAGAATCTTAGAGCTGGCGTTAGTCGAGTGCGTGAAGAAATTGAAGCCCTTGCTCGTCAACCAGTGATAGAGATCACTTCAGAAACAGAAGGAGATATTCCAGAATGTAATTTATACGTCGGAACTACAGCAGTTTTAAATCGTTTCCCAAAAGCATCTCAGGTTATATTTCTTGATTTTGATCAAGAAATCCTTGCACAGAAATTTAGAGCGAATGAGCAGTCGTTGGCTCTACTAGCACACGCCGCTCGATTAGTAGGAAAAAAAGAAAACGGCGGGAAACTTATTGTTCAAACGCGCCAGCCAGACCATGAGGTAGTAAGGGCGGCAATTGAAGGAGATCCTGATCTGCTATCAAGTTCTGAACTTCAGCGAAGGAAACTTCTAAATCTTCCTCCTTTTACTGCTTTAGCAAAAATTTCAGGTCCTTCTGCGCCGATTTTTATGAAGGCATTAGGAAAGCCCAAAGAAGCAGAAATTATGGGTCCGAAAAATGGATCTTGGCTTATCAAAACTTCACGCTCAGAAGAGTTGGCCAGAATATTAAGTCAAGTCGAACGCCCAAGCGGAAGACTAAGAATCGAAGTTGACCCCTACGACGTTTAGATCATGGAATCCACAATCTGCGGTGTGCTTCATATAAAGCGATACCGGCTGCTGTAGCCACATTCAGACTTCCAACTCGACCAAGTTGGGGGATAAAAGCAACGGATTCACACGATTCAAGAACTGTGGAAGAGAGACCACGGTCTTCGTGCCCAAAAACCAAACAGGTTTTTTGTGGAATAGAAATTTCAAACATTGGAGAAGCCCCTTCAGAAAGTTCAATACCTAGTAAGGAAAAGCCAGACTCATTGATTTCGTTAAGTGCATCTTCGACTTTTTCACAGAACGACCAAGAGACGTAACGGTCCGTGCCCATAGCAGTACGAGCAACTTTGGCGTGAGAAGGAAGAGGAGTAGCTCCAGAGAGCCAGATATGTGAAACCCTATATGCGGCTGCAGTGCGAATAATGTTTCCGACATTAAATGGCGTTTGAACACTGTCAAGGAGTATCGCTACATCAGAGTCAGTTTTCCGTCTCCATTCTCGATGAAGTCTCTTGAGACCAGTGCTATCAAGATTCTTCATAACCAACCTTCCTAGTTATGTCTAACAATCGAAACCCTTTTCGGGAAGACCTGCGAGTTGTTTCCCATCCCTTACTACCTAGCCACTTAGCTAATGAATCCGCCCCTAGATGCCGTTGCACCACAAAATGTCCAGAACCCCTTGAGGTCAGCCGACTTAACCATTCTAAGAGAAGATCGTGAAGAGGTTCTTTCCCGATTCGAATAGGAGGATTGGACCAAATTCCATCAAAGTAGATATCTTCTGGAATTTCTTTCGGGAGGCATGCAAATACATTTTTTATTCCGTTTTTTTCTGCATTTATTCTGCATAGGTCAATAGCGCGCAAATTCGTGTCTATTGCCCATACTTTGGCTTCTGGGTTTCTTCTTCCTAAAGCGCATGCAATAGGGCCATATCCGCATCCTAGATCTAAGAGATTTCTCGGCATTTCAGTTGTTTTAAGTTCATCCATCAGAAGGTATCGAGTTCCTTTATCAACCTGATTTGCTGAAAAAACTCCACGGTCAGTCATCAAAGTAAGGTGGATATCCGGCAGTAACAACTCAACCTCTTTCTGACGAGAAGTAGAATTTGGGTTAGATACCCAGTAGTGCTGATCGGAGTCATCCATAGCGTGACGATAGTCTTAATCTTATGAGTTCATACGAAATTAGAACAGTTGGTGATCCAGTGTTACGAACAGTAACAGCTGAAGTCACTGATATAGATGCGTCGTTGGTGAAGGTGACTAAAAACATGTTCACTTCAATGTACGACGCCGCGGGCATAGGTCTTGCCGCTCCACAAGTAGGAATTCAGAAAAGATTCTTCGTTTATGACCATGGTGAAAATTCAGGAGTAATTCTGAATCCACAAATTGTCGAGTCCGATGGTGAGTGGGTATTTGAAGAGGCTTGCCTTTCTATACCTGGTCTTTCTTGGGAAATAATCCGTCCTAAAACAATTCACTTAGTGGGTATAGATCTTGATGGCAATGAGGTCTCCATAGAAGCAGATGAACTAGAAGCACGTTTATTCCAGCATGAGATTGACCATTTGAATGGTGTTCTATTACTCGACCTTCTTGATGACGACAACAGGCGTCAAGCACTAAAGAAATTAAGGGACCTTGATTTGCGACGTACTTCTAATCCGGGTTCGGATTCCGGAGAATTGCGGTTGCCTTGATAGCGCCGTTGCCAGATAATCCTAAGAAGTTGGTTTATTTTGGCACGCCAGAGATGGCGGTGCTCCCACTTATTCACTTAGTGGAAGCCGGATTTGAAATTTTGATGGTGGTCACAGGCGAGGACAAGCGACGCAACCGGAACTCTTCCCCAAGTCATAGCCCTGTTAAAGCAAAAGCTTTAGAGCTTGGAATACCATTTACGCATGATCTATCTGATCTGGAAAAAATCCAAGCCGATCTTGGAATAGTTGTAGCATTTGGAAAAATTCTTCCTAAAGAATGTCTAGAGAAAGTTCCAATGCTGAATTTACACTTCTCGTTACTTCCGCGTTGGCGTGGAGCGGCACCGGTCGAAAGGTCAATTTTAGCCGGCGATGCAGTTACCGGAGTTTGTTTGATGGTAGTAGAAGAAGAGCTTGATACTGGTGGTATCTGTGCAAGCCAAGAAGTAGCCATAGAAGAAAAAACAGGTGAAGAACTTCGTAAAGAGTTAGTTGAAGTAGGAAGCTCTCTGTTAGTGGAAGCTCTTACGGAAGGGATCAAAACGCCAGAACCTCAGGTCGGAACCCCTACGTATGCTCATAAGATCTCACCAAATGATTTACGTCTAGATTGGCAACACCCGGTCAAAGAGAATATGAACAAGATTCGACTTGGAGGCGCTTGGACCTTATTCCGCGGAACTCGCTTTAAAATTTGGTCTGCTTCAGTTAGTTCACCATTATCAGAACCGACTGGAACGATTATTGGTGATCAAGTGTCTGGGGTGAACGGCTCGCTTAAGTTAATTGAGGTGCAAGCCGAGAATCGAGGACGCCAGCCTTTTGACTCGTGGCAATCTGGAGCTCGCCTTACCTCTGAAGACCGGTTTATCTGATGGCAGAAGGGGCCTCGCCTCGCCGTATCGCGGTCAAAGTTCTTGAGCGGATAGAGAATGACGGTGCTTTTGCGAACTTAGTTCTTAATGCCACTTTGGAAAAATCTAAATTAGATAGCAGAGATCGTGCGTTTGTCACTGAAATGGTTTATGGGACTACTCGGATGAGACGTGCTTGTGACTACACGCTTGATCGCTTTCTCCACGATGAAATAGAACCTCTCGCGAGAACAATTTTGCGACTAGGCGTGTGGCAAATAATCTTTGGTGGTGTTCCAGCTCATGCGGCAGTATCTGCAACTGTTGAAATAGCCCCACGTCGCTTTCGCGGGTTGTGTAATGCTGTATTAAGACGAATTAGTGAAAATCCACTTACTGATTGGCCATCAGAAGCTATTGAACTCAGTTATCCGGACTGGCTTATGGCTCGACTTGAATCAGATATAGGGAAACAAAACGCTTTAGAAATGGCAAAAACGATGAACGAACCTGCGCTGGCCGTTACTCGTAAAGATGGTTACCATCAAGATCTCTCTTCGCAGATGGTTGCTGAATTGGCAATCAATGGAATGAGAGCAGGAGATTCCATTTTAGATCTGTGTTCAGCGCCAGGAGGAAAAGCCACGCTTATGGCTTCTGGTGAGGTGTGGACTGTCGCAGCAGATATACGAGAGAGCCGAATAGGACTTGTGGCAAATAATGCGGAGCAACTTAATATTCACCTTCCTTTAGTGGTGTCTGATGGCTGCTATCCGCCGTTTAAGCCAAAAGCCTTCAATCGAGTACTAGTAGATGCTCCATGTTCGGGCTTAGGGGTTTTACGACGTAGGGCCGATGCTCGTTGGCGAATAACTAAAGAGGAAATTGAAAGATTAGTTCTTTTACAAGAGGAACTCCTTCTTGCTGCTTTGAACCTAGTAGCCCCTGGTGGACAACTGATTTATAGCGTATGTACGGTTACTTCTGCTGAAACAATTGAATTAGATGAACGCTTTAGGAAGAAGACAGGAGTTCAATCTTGTGGACCGTTGCCAGACCCATGGAGAGTTCATGGGGAAGGAGGAATGATTCTCCCTCAGGATCTCAATAGTGAAGGAATGGCAATTTTCCGTTACCAAGTTGAATGAATTTACACAAAATCAAAACCGCGATTAAAGAACCAGACGCTCCTTAAAATGTTCAAGAACTAGATTTAGCGCATCTTGAGTGGGGTGACCCGGTTCTTCAATTACCTCTTCAGTTAGAACGGAGTGAGCGCGAGTAGAAAAACGGTACGGATTCCCGGGCGAAGAATCTATCTCCACACCTATAAATCCTTCTCCAAATTCTTCTTCTAGGCGATCAAATCTTTCACGAGGAGACATCCCATCGTTGCTGAATCTCAAACCAACGATACATACACCATCGTCCACACGATCCTGCACTATTTGAAGATCTTTCTTAGAAATACCTAAAGAACGTTTAGCGTTTTTCATTAGTGGCAGAGGCAAACTTGGTTGACTTAATACAGGTGCCAGCATTCTTTCGTCAACCATCATGCCAAGAGCAAACCCG
>CATISD010000025.1 GCA_949538625.1 Acidimicrobiales bacterium AG-410-I20 | reverse complement strand
GTATTTCATGACTAGTTGCATCGCGGGATTCCCTGCGCAGGTCAATTCACGTGCTAACTCTATGCAATTCCCAAAGGGCAAATCGCGATACACCATCGCAACGTTGGCAGAACTCAAGAAACTAGAACCTTCGCGTTACAAACTTGCCATTGATAACACTGAAATAGAAATAGATGCAATGGCCGTAACTGTTGCCAATACTCCATATTTCGGAGGTGGGATGAAAATTTGTCCAGAGGCTAACCCTTCGGACGGGATTCTTGATATCTGTGTTTTAGGCGAAGTCAGTAGAGCGAGACTCCTTAATTTATTTGGGAAAATTCGTAAAGGAAAACATGTCGACGCTGCAGAAGTTTCAATGTTCCGTGCTCGCTCTGTCACGATTGAAGCTCTAGGAGAACTTAGAGCAGATGGTGAACCTTTTAGAAGTCTTCCCGCCAGCATGGAAGTTGTCTCCGATGCCCTTCTGATAGCAGGAGCGCGGCTAACCTAATTTTATGAGTGACTATCAAATCAAAATTACCTACTGCGTACCGTGAGATTATTCGCAGCACGCCGTGAGCGCCGCTAACGACCTTCTTTCCAATTACCAAAACGTCATCACTAACCTCTCCCTCATTGGTGGGGCCAAGGGAATTTTTGATGTTGAGGTAAACGGAACAACTATTTATTCAAAACATGAAACTGGAAGACATGCTGAATCAGGAGAAATCTTGGCGATCTTTAAAGATTTAGTTGGGCCAGAAACTCCGGTGTATGGAACTTAGAACAAGAGTATTTCTTGATCTAATACAAGATAAGATTTGATTGGCTAAGACTTTCTCTTAGTAGGGAAAGTTGGGAAAATATTGAGGAGAAATCATGAATCTTGCCGATAGTGAAACCCTTGAGAACCTCAAGGCTGCCTTTGCTGGCGAATCTCAAGCAAACCGTCGTTATCTATATTTTGCAAAAGTTGCAGATGTAGAGGGATACCCAGATATCGCTGGAAATTTCCGCGATACCGCCGAAGGCGAGACTGGACATGCGCACGGACATCTTGATTACATTAAGACAGTTGGTGACCCTGCTACTGGTCTTCCAATAGGTGACACAATGGAGAACCTCGCAGCTGCTGTTGCTGGGGAGACTCATGAATACACAGAGATGTACCCAGGCATGGCTAGCACTGCTCGCGATGAGGGTTTCGCAGAAATTGCTGATTGGTTTGAAACACTAGCTAAGGCTGAAAAAGCTCATGCTGGACGGTTCCAATCTTTATTAGACGAGGTTAGTTGATAACACCTACACGGTTATTAATGCAACTAAACCCTTGTCACTTCTAGTGACTTTGTCTTTCGCGTCTAACGAGTTATGACTGAAAATATTTCATATCAACCTACTTCAGGAATCACTTATGATCCCGAAGATGACCTTTACTGGGACCCCGCGGCTCTAAACGCAGAGATTGAAAGAACTTTTGAAATATGTCACGGCTGCCGTATGTGTTTCAAATACTGCGATAGCTTTCCTTCACTCTTCTCTTTCATAGATGATCGGCATGACGGGGACGTTCGAAAAATTACTGATGTAGAGACCGCCCAAGTAATGGATGAGTGCTTTCAATGCAAACTTTGTGAAGTTCAGTGCCCTTATACAGTCAGGGAGAGTCATGAATTCCAACTCGACTTTCCAAAACTAGTCCATCGGTATAAAGCGCAAAGATACAAAGTTGAAGGCCCAAGTATTAGAGATCGAATATTGGGAGATCCAGACCGTGTAGCACGCGTCTCTCGAGTTGCTTCAGGGCTTGTGAACTCTCTTAATTCTAGAAGTCAAACACATCGATTTTTCCTTGACAAAGTTCTTGGAATTCATTCAAAGAAAAAACTTCCAAGATTTGCTAAAAAAACTTTCACACATTGGGCAAGGAAGCATGGATTTATTCGTTCAGTTCAAGACGGTGAAGTAGTCATTTTCCCTACTTGTTACGTGGAGAATAATGAACCGACTATAGGGCATGACACTGTTTCTGTTCTTCAAAAAAACGGGGTGGACGTCTCTTGTGAAAGTGGACTGGAATGCTGTGGCATGCCTGCATGGGAGTCAGGAGATTTATCGACGCTAAGAGAGAAAGCAAAGAATAATTTGAACCGTTTACTCCCGCATGTGCGCGAAGGAAAAAAAGTTGTAGCTATTAATCCCACATGCTCAATGATGCTAAGGCAGGAATACCCAGAACTTGTTGAAAACGCTGACCGAGCAGACGCAAAGGTTCTCGCTGACGCCGTAACTGATCCAAGTGAGTTTCTTTGGTCAATACGGTCTGAAGAACGTTTCAATACGGACTTTAAATCCACTCCGGAAACCGTTAATTATCATTCGCCCTGTCACCTTAGGGCTCAAGCAGTTGGATTCAAGGGAAGAGATCTACTTAGAAAAATTCCAGGAGTAAAACCAATGACCACAATGGAATGTTGCGGCCATGATGGGACCTTCGCTATGAAATCAGAAGGGTTTGAAGTTTCTGTACGGATAGGAAAGAAATCTTTTGATGGAATGTCTTCACAGGAAGCTTCTGTTTGGGCGACGGACTGCCCTCTAGCCGCTCTACAATTTGCTCAACATGCCGAAAAAGAACCCCTCCACCCGATGACTATTTTGGCTCGTGCTTATGAAACAGATGGTTTCCCTACTTCTATCGATGAGATAAAGGATTGATATGAACTTAGCTCCACACCACGTCAAGCGAGAAGAAATAATCGATTATCAAACCTATTCAGAGGCGCGTGAAGAAATAAGAAAAGAAATAATGAAAATTAAGACTCCTCGAAGGATTCATCTTGGTCAATATTTGACGTTTCTTTTTGAGAATCATGAAACTATCAAGTATCAAATTCAAGAAATCACTCGTGCAGAGAAAGTAGTTCGTGAATCTTCTATCCAAGAAGAAATTGATGTTTACAATGGTCTTCTTGGAAATACTGGCCAACTCGGATGTGCCTTACTAATCGAAATCGCTGAGGAAGCCGAGAGGCGGCCCTTGTTGACTGCATGGTTGGGTATGCAAAATCATTTCTACCTTGTTTTAGCTGATGGCTCTCGAGCCTACGCAGAGTATGACCCTGCGCAAGTGGGCGAGGATCGCCTTTCTGCAGTTCAATATTTGACTTTCACCATCGACTCTCCTCCCGTAGCTGTTGGTTGTGATTTTGAACAGTTAAGTGAAGAAGTTGATTTATCTGATGCTCAGAAAAATGCCCTTGCTGAGGATCTTCTAGCAACCCAGGTAGGATAAAAGGGGCGTAAGCCCAACCCTTAAAGAAACCCATTGGTCAGCCAATGGGTTCTTTTGTTTTTGGTCAAGACAGAGAGCGGGGTTTTGCAAGCCCTTCAACGACTTCTGCATTTGGAAGCCTGGAAAGGCTTTCCGGTGGAAGATATATCTTTCGGCTTCTTGAACCCCCACCTACGATCACTTTGTTGCATTTCATCACTTGACTGTCTATCCATAACGGGAGTGCTTCTGGTAAACCGAACGGAGTGATACCTCCCAGTGTCATCCCTCCAGTGATTTCAATAGCTTCTTCCGGAGAGGCAAAAGAAGCTTTCTTCACATTCAATTTTTTCTTTACGACTTTATTCACATCTATCTGGGTGGAAGCCAAAACTAAACAAACAACATATTTCTTAGGCTCTCCCTTACCGGCGACCATGATTGCATTTGCTGATTCTTCTAATTGGTAGCCATAGTGCTCACAGAAATTAACCGTGTCAGCTAGATCAGGATCACAATCAATTACTTCATAGTTCATTCCGGTAGAAATAATGGACTCAATTACAGGGTCAGTCATTTTTGATTAAAAGTTTTCTTTCAATGCGGTTAGTTCGTCAAGAACTTTCATAACTGGTTCTGTTCCGTCAGGTGGTAATCCGAAAACCACTCTGTTAATACCAGCGTCTAAGAGTTCTTCTATAACTTTTGGATTATTAGGTGCTCCATAAATTGATATTTCTACTTCTGAAGGGTCGCGTTCTGCTTTTTCGCAAGCTGCATTTCTTTCTTTTACCCACCCTTGTGGGTCAAATTCTCCTCTTCCGGCTATAGGTACCCATCCGTTGCCATATCGAACGGCACGATTTAGTCCTCCGGGTAGAACTCCTCCTACATGTATAGGGGGGTGAGGCTTTTGGACTGGTTTGGGATTAGAAATAATCGGGTCAAAATTGACTTGGTTTCCGTGATACTCAGCTTCTTGGTTTGCCCAAATTGACTTCATAGCTTCGATGCTTTCACGCATTAAACCAAATCTCTGGTTTGGGTTCGTTCCATGGTTTTCCATTTCTTCAAGACTCCAACCTGCTCCAATTCCAAAAAGAACTCTTCCATCTGAGAGGACATCAAGGCTTGCTACTTCCTTTGAAGTTTGAATTGGGTCACGTTGGATAACTAAAGCAATACCTGTTGCTACTTTCAGTTTTTCTGTCACCGCTGCGATTGCTGATAAGACTACAAATGGGTCCATAACGTCGTAATACATTTGTGGAAGAACTTCACCCCCAGGCCAAGGGGCAGTGCGATTTTTGGGTATATGGCTATGTTCTGCTACCCAGATTGATTCAAAGCCACGTTCTTCGAGCGCAGGTCCAAGGACTTTAGGCGGGATGCCATATTCACAAGGAAAAATATTTACACCAAACTCCATCAAGACTCCTCAAAAAATTAAGTCATTACTTGTTATATAGCAACTTTTACATTTTTATCTAATCTTGCCTTGTATTCATGGATAATGACCGTTATTATCGTTTTATGTCCTTAGGAATAACAGTTGAAACCACACCTAGCGATCTAACAAATAGCGAACTTTCTGATCGTCTTTTAGCCGCTGCTGCTGATCTTTTCGCTGAGAAAGGATACGAACAAGCAGGTGTAGCAGAAATCGCTCGAAGAGCTGGTGTCACTACCGGCGCTATTTACAGTCGATACACAGGAAAAGCAGACCTCCTTCAGGACGCAGTCAAGAATCACGCCCCTACTGAAATCACCCGCTTACTTAGAGCGGAAGATAATGATCAGTCGCCAGAAGATATTTTGGCCGACCTTGGTGCGCACCTTCTCGATGAACTTCATGAAAGTACCGGCATCTTCATAGAAGCTCTTGTCGCTGCAAGACGTGACCCTGATTTGGCAATTGTTCTACACCAACTCGCTGCACAAGAAGATGAGCAAGTTGAAAAAATTCTTGAAGCAGCAAAAGCGTCTGGGAGTATCGACCAGGACTTAGACAACCTCGCTCTTGTCCGTCTTGCTCATGCCATCGGCTACGGCATGAATGTGACTCGCCTGCTCGGGTTAGAACTCCCTTCTAAAGATTCTTGGACCGACGTGATAAACCGAGTAATAAATAGTTTTGCCCCAACCAATGAAAATGATTCTGAAATAAATGGAGAAAAATAATGACAACCACTGAAAATCCTTCAAACGAAGCCTTTGACCTCGTTGACTATGCCAACGATCCTGAACGGATTGGTGAAATATCAATGTGGAACCCAGATGTGAGTTCACTAGTACATGCTGTGGAAGACAACTGTGATGCCATCTTTACTTGGGGCTATGACAAAGGTGAGCGGAAGCCGTTAGACAAGCTTTATGAAAAAGCGAAAACTTCTCAATGGAATGGTCAAACTGACCTGGATTGGTCAATAGAAGTTGACTTAGAAGCACTTATGGCGAATTCAGTTCGTGACCCTATGGAAGTTCAATATTTTGAAGAGAACCCAGAGTCCCCTCTTCGTAACTTCAGCGAAAAAGAATGGTCTCAATTAGGCATTGAGTCATTTAATTGGAGCCTTTCTCAATTCATGCATGGTGAACAAGGGGCATTGCTCTGCACCGCCAAGATCGTTGAAAGCGTTCCATGGATTGATGCTAAATACTATGCCGCTACTCAAGTAGTTGATGAAGCTCGACATGTTGAAGTCTTTGCTCAATACCTTGATACAAAACTTGGAGGAATCGGGTACCCAGTTAACCATCATTTGGGTCTTTTACTCGATGACATCATTAATGACAGCCGATGGGACATCACCTACCTTGGGATGCAAATTATGGTCGAAGGGCTTGCTCTAGCAGCCTTTGGGTTTATGCATCAAACCACGCAAGAACCACTACTTAAAAAATTGCTTCGTTACGTCATGAGTGATGAAGCCCGTCACGTCGCCTTTGGTGTTCTCTCTTTGAAAGAGGTTTACGAAGATATGACTCATGCGGAATTAAGAGAGCGACAAGAATTTGCTTTCGAAGCTGCACTTAGAATGCGCGACCGTTTCATGCGACAAGAAGTTTGGCATCGCATGGGAGTTGACACAGAAGAAATGGTTAAGTTCCAGCTAGATATGCCTGATGAACTCCGTGTTTTCCAGCGCATGTTGTTTTCTAAGATCGTCCCCAACTGCAAGAAACTAGGGTTATTGGATGCTGGAGACGGTTGGCTACGTGACCGGTTTACCGATATTGGTGTCATCCAGTTTGAGGACTGGGTAGATACCAGCGAAGAATTCCTTGAGCTTGACGAAGTGGCTAAAGATAGAGAAGCAGCAGAAGCTAACTAATTGACAGGCTTGCCATCCCGTAGTTTGGTGACTGCAGAAATCTTCTCTGTTTAGTTGCCGTTTCCTGCTTGCTCATGGTGGCGAATTACTTCGTCTATAACAAAACGTAAGAATTTTTCAGAGAAAACTGGATCAAGTCCAGCTTCATCAGCCAAACGCCGAAGACGCTCTATTTGTTCAGCTTCTCGATCAGGGTCCGCAGGCGAGAGCCCAGCTTTGGCTTTATAGTCTCCGACTTTGCCAGTTACTTTGAATCGCTCAGCCAAAAGCAAAATAAGTGCTGCATCAATATTGTCGATACTGGAACGAAATTCGTTAAGGGTTTCGTCACCTTGCTTACTCATGAGTTGCCTTTCTATATTTATCACTCCAGCGTAGACCCAACATGGCTGTCGCCACACGATAGGACTACTCTCACTTCTATTAAATAAAACTCAACCGTAGATCTGATAAGGACAAGAACTATGGAGATACCACTTACTATTGCAGATTATTTAGACCGAGCCGAACGAGTTTACGGTGACCGTATCGCGATCATCGATGAACCAGATCAGCCCGCTGATTCGTTACCTGACATCACCTATAAACGTCTTGCTGAACTTTCAAGAGGTATGGCTACCGGATTTGATGAGCTAGGTCTTGAAACCGGGGCGCGAGTCGCCATGGTTTCCCATAATGCAGCGCGTCTCCTAGTCTTCTTATTTGGGAGCAGCGCCTTTGGACGAGTTGGGGTTCCCGTTAACTTTCGTTTAAGCGCTGCGGAGATTCAATACATTCTTGATCATTCTGGTGCCGAAGTACTATTCATTGATCCTGAACTAGCTGACCAACATGGTTCCTTCAATATAAAGCATCAATTTGTAGTGGGACCCGAGTCAGATCAAATCTTCATCGAAGGTGGGATCCCTAAACCTTGGACTCCTGATGAATCTGCGACTGCGACAATCAATTACACAAGTGGAACCACTGCACGCCCAAAAGGTGTGGAGATGACCCATCGCAACATTTGGCTCAATGCAGCTGTTTTTGGCTGGCAAGCAGGAGTTTCTGATCGCGATGTGTATTTACACACACTTCCAATGTTTCATTGTAATGGTTGGGGTATGCCCTACGCCATGACAGGAATGGGTGGTCAACACATAGTTCTTAGAAAGGTTGACGGCCGAGAAATACTTGAACGTATAGAGAAGCATCAAATCACTTTACTTTGCGGTGCTCCAGCGGTAATCACCGCTGTTCTCGATGCAGCCGCCGAGTGGGATGGAGATATTCCAGGCGCTGGGACAATGCGCATTGTGGTTGCCGGTGCTCCTCCTCCAACTCAACTAATCGCACAAGTGGAGACTGAGCTGAATTGGGAATTCATTCAAATCTATGGTTTAACAGAAACCGCGCCACTTTTGACTATGAATAGAAATCGCGCTGAGTGGGATCATCTTGATGCTGGAGAGCGAGCAGTCAAGCTTTCTCGTGCTGGAGCACCAGCTTTAGGTGTTGAACTTTCCACAAGTAAAGACGGAGAACTCTTAGCTCGATCAAATCACGTTCTTAAAAGTTATTGGAGCCAACCTGATGCCACTGAAGAAGCGCTTGCTGACGACTGGTTCCATACTGGAGATGGAGCGACAATTAGTGATGACAGTTATACGACTATCACTGACCGCAAAAAAGATGTGATTATTTCCGGTGGAGAAAACGTTTCTTCCATTGAAGTCGAAGATGCCCTATTTTCACATCCCGCTGTAGCCGAGGTAGCTGTAATCGGAGTACCGGACGAAAAATGGGGTGAGACAGTAAAAGCCCTAGTAGTAGTGACTGACAATTCAATAAGTGAACAAGAACTCATTGATCATTGTCGAGAACTGTTAGCTCACTACAAGTGTCCGACTTCAGTTGAATTCCGTGAAGAACTCGCTCGCACGGCTACGGGTAAGTTGCAAAAGTTTAAACTTCGCGCTCCTTACTGGGAACATATGGATCGGCAAGTCAACTAGTAGGTGAATTAATTTAGAGATTCTTGAGAAAAGAATCGTCGAGGATTGTCCACAACAAGCATTTCTATCTCTTCTTCTGTTATCCCTTTTTCTCTAAGCATTGGGACTACTTCTCGGTCAAAGCGGGTTGGTTCCATAGCCTCGGATATGCGCTCCATTGCGTGTGCGGGGAAAGGCTCCCCTTTCCAGCACCAAACGGAATCATGACTCACTACAACCCGATCACCTACCCCATTCCTGATAAGGCGAACTAACGAGTCGGCACGGTCTTTGTCCGGCATCAAGGCTTCTATACCGAATCGATCAAAACCTAAGTAACTACCAGCTGATGCTATCGACATGTGGTAATCAGTATCTGTAGTTCCACAAGAGTGTCCAATAATTATCTGATTAGCTGGAACCTTGCCCTTTGTTAACACTTCTTGTTGGACATCTCCTAGAGTCCCATCATCTGTATGGGTCGTTACTGGAACTCCAGTAGCGGCAGATGCTCTCGCTACCCCAGCAAACACTTTGCTTTCATAATCTGACATGCTTCCACGCCCAGTCCCGCATTTAATGATTCCAGGACGAACTCCAGTGTCTCCTATCCCTTCAGTTAGTTCTGAAATAAAAAGTTCTTCCATAACTCCTTCAATATCTTCATATTGAGCTTTATGGGTCCAATAGGCGGCTCCCCCGCCTTCTTCGCGGTAGAGGCCTGTTGCGCAGATAATGTTGAATCCTGTTGCTTCAGCTGCTTCAACCATCAACTCAACATCTCTCCCTAGATCTGCAGGACAAGGATCTAAGAGAGTTTGATAACCCAAATCTTGTAGCTCTGAAATGCGATCTATACATATTTGGCGCATATCTGAACGAGATTTCTTTAGTCGATTTGTATGAGACTCCCATCCCGAATAGCCAACGGCTAGGTGCTCGTGCATTAGCGTACGACCGAGTTTTTCAGGGGAAATCGGACCCAAAACTGTCTGAATTTCTATATTTTTACTCATTTCCGGCTCTTTCTCTTTATGACGAAATGATGACAGATTTCTATTTATAGTGCAGATTCGGGCATCTCGGTTGCCTATACCGTTTATAACTCCTACCGTTATGTGGACTATCCAAGACTGGATAGGGTCCCATATGGGGCACCGACGAACCGAGGGGGTTCCACATGAGCAAGCTTTTCAAGCTTCTCTCGTTGTTCCTTGCTGTCGGCGTTGTTGCTGCTGCTTGCAGTAGCGATTCCTCCGATGACGCAGGTACAACTACTGCTGCTCCGGCAGAGACAACCGAAGCGCCCGCTACTACGGCCGTTGAATTGGATGCCGATGGCAGCCTACTTGACACCGTTATAGCTCGTGGCAAAGTTCACTGTGGCGTAAGCGGCAGTGCGGTTGCATTCTCTGAGACTCAAGCCGATGGCTCAGTCACCGGATTTGACGCTGACTACTGCCGTGCAGTAGCTGCTGCCGTATTAGGCGATGCAAATGCCGTTGAATTCGTAGCATTAACCGCTTCAGAACGCTTCACCGCTGTACAAACTGGCGATGTTGACCTTCTGATGCGTAATACCACTTGGACACAGAGCCGTGACTCCGATCTAGGTATGGACTTTGGTCCAACGACCTACTATGACGGTCAACAGCTCATGGCACGTGTAAGCGATGGCTTCGATGCATCAAGCAGCGTAGCTGACCTTGACGGCGCCATTGTGTGCACCAACGCTGGTACAACAACCGAAAAGAACATTGCTGAAGCCGCTGAATTGGCTGGTGCAGACATCGAATTGCTTGCTTTTGAAACAAGCGACGAAGTCTATGAAACATTCATTGCTGGTGGTTGTGATATCACCACAACTGATGGTTCAGCATTAGTTGGACGCAAGGTTAAGCAACAACCTGCAGATCAAGAGTGGGTGATTTTCCCAGCTACTCCGATCTCGAAAGAACCACTTGGCCCAACATATGGCCAAAATGACTCTGTTTGGGCAGACGTCATCAACTGGACTGTATATGCCACCATCATCATGGATGAATATGGCATTGGTTCATCAAACGTTGATGATCACGTTAACGACCCAGGCGAAGTTGGTCGTCTGCTTGGAGGCGAAGGCGAACTTCAGACCGTAATGGGTCTTAGCGCCGATGCTTTCTATCAGGTAATCAAGCAGGTTGGTAACTACAGTGAAATCTACAACTCGAACCTTAATCCTGTTGGTCTTGTCCGCGAGGGCAGCGCTAACGCTGGATGGCTCGATGGTGGTCTAATTTATGCACCACCTGCACGTTAGATTTAACTAACTAATCCGTTAAGACCCCACGGACGAGGAACAATTTGTTCCAAGTGCGTGGGGTCTTTTCATTTAATACAGCCCGTGTAACATCCTGAGATAATTTCTTACTAGTCTGTTCAAAGATATGTCCGATACTCCTACGTCCACTTCTGAAAAAGTGCTTTCAGCACGGCCTCCTCTTTGGCGCGACATCGTAATCATAAAGTGGGTAACACAAGTCTTCCTTCTCGTAGTAGTTCTAACTGCGCTATGGTTTCTCACTAGTCAAGCAGGTGACAATCTCAAGGCGCGAAGTATCTCTGCAGACTTCAACTTCATAGAACGTCCAGTTGACATTCAATTAAGTGAAGGTATTGACACCCACCCCGATTCTGGCGGTCGAGCTCTTTGGGTGGGAATGGTGAACACCATCCGAATCTCCCTCATCGGTATCATCTTCGCCACGATTCTTGGAGTGATTGTAGGTCTCGCCCGCCTTTCAAATAACTGGCTGGTTCGTCGTCTCGCAACAATATGGGTGGAAACATTAAGAAATATCCCTCTGCTAGTTCAAATAATCTTTTTCTTCTCCATCCTCACTGTTCTTCCCCGAGTGAGCCTTGAAACTGGCCCAATAAATGGATGGTTTCATATTTCTAACAAGGGCATATCTATGCCTAGAGTTTTCTTAGCAGATGGCTTTTATCAATGGCTTGTTGTCGTTCTTATTGGTGCCGCAGTTTCTTACTTCGTGTATAAAAAGAGAAAACGAATTCACGATGAAACAGGAGCAAATACTTCACCCGTTCTTTGGGCTCTCGGAGTCGTCGCATTATTCGGAATACTAGGTATTTTTATCCACCCAATATTCTCTTGGGTTGGTTCAATCTTTGGAGCACTCGCATCACTATTTGATTCTCTTCCAATTCTTGCTCCCCAACTTCTCCTATGTGCCCTTTCTGTAGGATTAGCTTCCACGTGGATTATCCGTTTCATTCGTAAAAACCGCAGTGCACGTGGTCATCTTTCCCTCGTTGACGATGACTGGTTCAGAATAATTTTTACCGCTGCGGTCTCTGTAGCTTTCATAGTTCTTTTTGTAAGGTGGACCGGGTTTTCTTCTTGGATCTTAAATAGTGGACGCGATCTGTTTGAAGTCATCGAATCTAAATTCAACGTTGACGGAGCTGCTAGACCCTTTGATGCAATGCGTCCGGATATTGTGCAACCTGGAAAGTTCCCTAATTATGGGTCTAGTGGACTAACTATGAGTATTAGTTTTGCTGCCGTGTTTTTTGGTGTTGTCTTCTACACGTCAGCATTTATTGGAGAGAACGTCCGCGGAGGAATTCTTGCTGTACCGAGAGGACAAATAGAAGCAGCAAACGCGGTTGGACTGAAAAGAAGCCATGCTTTGCGTCACATAATCTTGCCGCAAGCTTTTAGAGTTATTTTGCCTCCAACTGGAAACCAGTATCTCAACCTCACAAAAAACACTTCTTTAGCGATCGCCGTTGGTTACAGCGACATAGTCCAAGTCGGAACCACAGTCTTCAACCAAACTGGGAAGACTTTACCGGTAGTTGGAATCTGGATGTTGTTCTATCTGAGTTGTTCTCTAACTATTTCGGTGATCGTCAATTGGTTTAATGTTCGAATGCAGTTGGTGGAACGATAATGAGCGATTTTAACGTTACTGGTGCAGAAGGAACAGTAAGCATAAAGCCGCCTCCAGAAACTCCTAAACTGCCCCCTCGCCTATGGATAAAAGAAAACCTTTTCTCCTCTCCCTTCAATATTTTCCTAACCATTGCTTCCACTGGAATTCTTCTAATTCTTGGACGTGGTCTTCTATCATTCATTTTTAGTCATGAGCGACAGTGGGGTTCCACTGCTACAAATCTTCGTCTGTTGATGACTCAGGCATATCCAGAAGAGCAATACATGAGGGTGTGGGTCTGTGTAGGAGTGATCTTTACCTTAACGGGCTTATCTATGGCTGTATGGAATGCAGGCAGTCGCGTGGCTATCAGAAGATTAGGTTCTTTTCTGCTTAGTACCGGTGTTGTCATAGATATCTTGACATTGCTTGCACCTTTTAGTAGCAGCGCAACAATCATTTGGTTGTGCGTCGGTACAGGTATTTCTCTGTTTGGCGGATCACTGGTTAAGTTCAGCGATGAAGATAAGACAATG
Organism: Acidimicrobiales bacterium AG-410-I20; assembly: GCA_949538625.1. Taxonomy (GTDB): domain Bacteria; phylum Actinomycetota; class Acidimicrobiia; order Acidimicrobiales; family MedAcidi-G1; genus MedAcidi-G2B. Next base: position 3,358 of record CATISD010000025.1, on the reverse strand, counting down.
AGCGTCCTGACCGTAACAGTGATTGCTTTAGCCGGTGCGATTCTTTCACTGTGGGTTGTCCCCTACGGGCATCACAGTTTCGTATTTGAGAGAACTCCACGTTCTCTAGCGGAAACAGGCACAGTTGCTTTGACGACAAAATTGCCATGGACAATCATGCTGCTGATAGGTATCGCCGCATATTTCGCTGGGAAAGCAATTCGAGAAAAGGTCTCTCAGAATGTTTTACGAGTGAGTGTTCTTACTATCTGGTTCTTAGCGCCTCCTACTTTGCTTTATCTCGTTCTAAGAGACCCTGATTTTGATATGGGACATGTTCTCAATACAGACATACCCATTTTTCTCGTCTTCGCCGCTGTAGGTGCTGGTCTGCTGTTCTGGTTGACACGTCCAACTGCAGGAGAACTCGGAAAAGTGATCGCTGCAATAACTCTTCTAATTGGATTCGGCTCTTTCTTGACTCCGATGCGAATGATCATTCGAATACTTATTCTACTTTTGGCTATATTCGCTATTTCGGCTCCAACTTTTGCTGGCGATACCCAAACTCGTCGTCGTTATAGTTTGGGATGGATTGGGGTTTCCGGAGTTACCTGTTGGCTGGTTACTGCTATCAATACACCGTCTACTGTTGAGGTGCCTGGAAGCTTCTTCATCGGTGGAGTTTCGCTTACTTTGTTGATCGCAATATTCACGATTGTGATTTCTTTCCCCTTAGGCATACTCCTTGCTCTTGGCCGTACTTCCACAATGCCGATCTTCCGGATTCTGTGTACGTGGTTTATTGAATTTGTTCGAGGAATACCATTAATCACGATTTTGATTTTCTTTAGCATCATGTTCCCGATGTTCCTTCCTAAGGAGATGGAAATCGGAGAAGTAGCTTCAATAGTTATTGGTTATTCTCTTTTCTCTTCTGCTTACTTAGCAGAAAATGTGAGAGGTGGTCTTCAATCTGTAACTCGTGGACAGCATGAAGCTGCTGATGCGGTTGGTATGACCACACCACAAAAAACGTTGTTTATTGTTCTTCCCCAAGCGTTGCGAGTTTCTATTCCTCCGCTTGTCAGCCACTGCATTGGTGTTTTCAAAGAAACATCACTGCTAGCAATAATTGGTTTATTTGACATTCTTTATATTGCTCGTAATGTCATCCCGAACCAGACAGAGTTCCTTGGCAGCGTAAGAGAAAATCTTCTTTTCGTATGTCTTATTTATTGGATACTTTCTTATCAGATGTCAAAAGCCAGCCAGCGTCTTGAACGACGTGTCGGTCTTGGTGAACGATGAGGTGAAACTATGAATGAAACTAACAATGAAACTTCAACTGGAAGCAACCGAGATTTGAGTAATGCTGCGGACATGATTGTCTGTGAGAATGTCTCAAAATGGTACGGTGACTTTCAAGCGTTGGATGAGGTCTCAGCGACTATTAAAGAGCAAGAAGTAGTGGTTGTTCTAGGTCCTTCTGGGTCGGGGAAATCAACTTGGATTCGTTGCATTAATCGCCTTGAACAGCACCAAGAAGGCCGAATTGAAGTTGATGGAATCGAGTTAACAAACGATTTAAGAAACATTGAGAAGGTTCGTTCTGAAGTCGGAATGGTGTTTCAGCAATTCAACCTTTTTCCGCATCTGAAAGTGATCGATAACGTGACTCTTGCTCCAATATGGGTGAGAAAGAAACCGAGGGTTGAAGCACAAGAGCAAGCCATCGCTTTGCTTGAACGAGTAGGGATTCCGGAACAGGCAGATAAGTACCCTGGCCAACTTTCAGGTGGGCAGCAGCAGCGTGTGGCTATAGCTAGGGCGCTGGCAATGGAACCTCGAATCATGCTCTTTGATGAGCCAACTTCAGCTCTTGACCCTGAGATGATTAAAGAAGTGCTTGATGTTATGAAGGAACTGGCTCTTTCTGGTATGACGATGATGGTGGTAACACATGAAGTGGGGTTTGCTAAAGAAGTTGCAGATCGAATCATCTTTATGGATGAAGGCCAAATCGTTGAGATAGGCACGCCTGAAACTTTCTTCACTAATCCGGTAGAAGAGCGTTCAAAACTTTTCTTATCTCAAATCTTGTAAAGAATCTTTTTGCAGATATGAAATGAAGATTGAACCTCTCACCGGTGTGATTGGAGCACGAATTACTGGAATTGATCTTCAAAACGTTGACGAACCAGCTGCAAAAGAGCTTCGGGAAAATATATGCAGGCATCAAGTAGTCGTTATACCTGATCAATCTCTTTCACCTAAAGAGCAGACAGAATTTAGTCACCAGCTTGGCCCTTATTCTCCAGTCCCCTTTGTTCAACCTATCCCTAACCATCCTGAAGTAATAAAAATCGTCAAAAAAGCTTCTGAAGTTAATGCGTTTAACTTTGGTGGAGTTTGGCATAGTGATTTTTCTTTTCTTGAAACCCCTCCAGCTTTTACAATTTTGCACTCAATTGATGTTCCTGTAACGGGCGGCGATACCGTCTGGACTTCAAATTCAGCCGCTTACGAGGCTTTAGATAGTGAATCTAAATCAAAATTTGAATCTGTAACTTGTATACACTCCGCTTCCGCTTCCTATTCGCCTAAACAGCAGAATCTCCACTCAGCTCTCACTGGGATGGATATACGAACTTCAACCGAGGCGGAGAAGACTCAGGAGCATCCTCTGGTTTGCACTCACCCTGAAACTGGAATCAAATCATTGTTCTTCAATGGAACTTACGTCAGAGGCCTGAGAGGTCCTGAAATTAGCAGTTCAGAAGATGAGGAACATTTACTGTTGTGGTTACATAATTGGACAACGCATGTTCGGTTCACTTTCCGTCACCGCTGGGCTAACGGTGACGTAGTTATTTGGGATAATCGATCCACTCAACATGTGGCGATAAATGACTACGCGGGCCAAAGAAGAGAGTTGAATCGCACCACTGTTGCGGGAGAAATTCCAAGTTTGTATTAGTTGTCTCGTAAGAGTTCTATAAGTGATGACGTATCCCAACGTCCATGCCCTTGATCTTGGAGTTGAGCATAATATGCGTCAACCATTGCGGTAATGGGCAATTTTGCCCCTATACGACTAGCTTCGTTGAATACGATGTCTAAATCTTTTCGCATCCAGTCAAGCGCGAATCCGTGATCAAATTCGCGTTCCAGCATCGTTTCTGATCGGTTTGACATCTGCCAAGAACCAGACGCTCCTTGGCTAATTGCAGCAATAACTTTTTCCATATCTAAACCAGCTCTGCGACCGAAATCTAAGCCTTCCGACAGGCCCTGAACTAAACCTGCGATACAAATTTGGTTAACCATTTTTGTTGTTTGGCCAGACCCAACTGGGCCGATGAGATTCACCGCCTTT
>CATISD010000024.1 GCA_949538625.1 Acidimicrobiales bacterium AG-410-I20 | reverse complement strand
TTGTGCCCTCGGTGGGACTTGAACCCACATGTCCTAGAACCGGAGATTTTAAGTCTCCTGCGTATGCCAATTCCGCCACGAGGGCTTAATACCGAGTCCACGCTAGTTTCTTATCTAGTCGTGCCAAACCTGAAGAACATAAAAACTATCTATTTATCTAAGCAGCTAACTTTTCTTCATCTACTGCACGCCAAAGAGCGGATCTAGCGATGTCTGCACGAGAACCTGAAAGTTCATTCGTTACAATCACTCCTTCAACCATGTCTGCCACTACTGCCCCCCAAGGTCTTTCTCGTACTGCCACGGAGACAACCACGCTTTCTCCATTTCTTCGAATAGACCGTTGAACCCCAAGTAGACCTGGTGGGCTTCGAAATACAGGAACTCCAAGAGCCAAGTGTCTGCACGCGCGTCCTAAAGTTCGTACTGTGTCTGCGAATCTGTAGGTCTTTGCTTCCATCACCACAAGTGTCTCATCTAGGTGTGACAATGGAAGAGTGAGCGAGCCCAAAGAAACAAATATTCAGGACCTAAATCCTGCGCAGAGAGCAGTTTTAGATCAATTAGGTTCTTCACGAGATGATCGACCAGTTTTTGCCGAAGATATTGGAAATCATATTAGAAGAGCTCTGGAAACCGCTGCAGAGCCATATCTCTCCGATCTCCCCCCTAACCAAGATCTTTTTCTTTCCAAACATGAACTTGGTCAAATTCATGGTTGTCAAACCAAATACATGGCTGAGCGTGATGAAGAATTTGAATGGGCAGTAAATATTGCACGTGGAAGCATTGTTCATAAAGCGGTTGAACTTTCTATGAACTGGAGGAAAGAGATTGATCCATCTGTATTAGTTGATGAATCACTCGCACGTTATGAACAGGATTCAGGAAGCCTCGGATACTGGCTACAAGGTTGTTCAGAAGTTGAAAGAGCAGAGCTTCGTTCTGAATCTCTCGATGCCTTCACAAAGTTCCTTGAATGCTGGCCCCCGCTTAAGCCTGCTTGGCGGCCAGTAAGTGAAAGCCGACTCAGAGCTGAATTGTGTAATGGAAAACTCGTTCTTTCCGGTCGTGCAGATTTGACTTTAGGAACGCCGGACGGCTTTCGAGCTGGGAAAGTCATCATTGATCTCAAAACTGGAAATTTTGCTCCATTACACGTTGAAGATCTCAGATTCTATGCATTGATTGAGACCCTGCGTATGGGTGTTCCACCTCGATTATTAGCAACTTACTATCTAGATTCAGCCCAGTTTTCCCCTGAAGAAGTGACTGAAGAACTTCTTATGTCCACTGTTGCTCGAGTTATAGATGGAATCGAGAAATACTCCGCATTGATTTATAAAAATCAAGTTCCTAAAGAGATTTCTGGGCCTCAATGTCGCTGGTGTGGACTCCTTGAATCCTGTTCAACAGGCGCCTTATATCTTGAAGAAAGTTTATAAAAAATCTATTCATCTAAATGAAATAGACGACCTGTCGAATACAGAAAGAAACCAGCAACACCAAGAAGAACTCCTGCTACGGCTGACACTGGACGGGGACCAAATGTTGAAATCAAAATACCCATAAGCAAATTCGCAAATGGCATGATTCCTAAAACCCCCATCAAATAAAGCGCCATTACCCGTCCCCTGACTTCATCATCGACTTGTAACTGAACCACTGAATTTAGATTTGTAGCCGAAACTAGATGGACTCCTCCAATGAGCAATAATGCAAGAAATCCAACCCAGAATTTTGGAGCTAACGCGAAAAGAACAATTGCCGCTCCATAGCCGAGCAATGAACCAAATTGAATACGTGATCGAAGACCTCGTCCAGCTGTTGCCGCCACCATCGGAGCTACCAGTATCCCTCCAATTCCTTGTGCTGAACTTAGTACTCCAAACCAAAAGGGAGATACTTTGAAAACATCTTCAGCGAAAACAACAACTTGTTGACTTAAAGGCATGGCAAACGCTGAGATAAAGCTCACTGATAAGATCGCCGTACGAATACCGGGGGCGTCTAAAACATAATCAATCGCTTCTTTATACCCCTCAAGAACTTTTCCCGATACTTTGTCAGACGATTTACCACTAATCAACAAATCGGTATCTATAAGTAGAAGTCCAATAGCTATGGGGAGATGAAGAACAGCTACTGCAAGTAAAGCCCAGCCCGGACCGAAAGTCCCAATTATGAGACCACCTATAGCTGGGCCTGTAGCACGAGCCGCGTTAAATTGTGTGGAATTAAGAGCAATAGCATTCGGGAGAACCGATTTCGGCACACATTCAGCAACAAAAGCTTGCCACACAGGAAGCCTTATACCATTAATGAAACCGCCTGCAGCTATTAACGCTAACCATGTCCACGGGCTGCTTAGACCAGAACTCCACGCAAATGCCATCACTATTGCAGTCACGGCTTGTATTCCATTAGTGACAAGCAGAATTCTTCTTCTATCCCAATTATCTGATGCCCATCCAGAGAATGGATTCATGAGGAGCATAGGAATTGAACCTGCGAATGCTGACACTCCAACCCATGCAGGTGATTTTGTTAAAGCAAACATCACCCAACTACCAACAACCATGCGTATCCACCTACCGTTGTTGGTAAGGATTCCGCCAATCCAGAACAGCCGATAATTTCTATATTTAAACGCTGGAAATCGAGTAAAAGACTCTTTAGGCTGGGGAGGCATTACACGACCTTACACCAGCAGGAAGATAAATTAAGCCTATGAGCGTTTTACAAATTGACCGTCATGAGAACATCGCGATCCTAACTTTCAATGATCCTGAAAGAAGAAATGTTGTTTCATCTGAGATGAACGAAGAGCTTCTGTCTGCTTTTGACGAACTAGAACCCGATGAAAATATCAAAGCTGTCGTTTTGACTGGCGCTGGAGCAGCTTTCTGCGCCGGAGCTGTATTAGATGACCTCCTTGAAGCCGGAGAGGCTAAAGGAGGCTCTCTCCCAGAAATCTACGCTGGCTTTCTTCGTGTAGCTCACTCCCCATTGGCAATCATCGCTGCTGTAAACGGACCAGCAGTTGGTGCGGGAATGAATATGGTTCTTGCTTGCGACATAGTAATTGCTGGCAAATCAGCAAAATTCGACACTCGTTTTCTAGACATCGGCATTCATCCTGGAGGTGGGCATACTTGGCGGCTTCGTAACATCAGTGACTTAGCAACTGCCAAAGCTATGGTGCTTTTTGGGCAAATTCTTGACGGTGAAGAAGCCGCAAAACGGGGAATAGCTTGGGAATGCGTAGAGGATAGCAATTTATTAGAAACTGCTATTTCTTATGCTGAACGAGCTGCAGAATTCCCAAAGGATGTATTTGCTATAACGAAGAAGACAATGCACGAAACTGCTGCAGTAACAGAATCTGTTGAGTCTGTAGAACTTGAACTTGCTCCTCAGCAATGGACTATGCAACAACCAGCTTTTGTCAATATGGTTGCACGCCTAAAAGAGCGTATTGAGAAAAAAGACTAGTCTTTAATCCAACTCTCGATAAGTTCATCCGCTCGGCGTATCCACTCTTCTGCAGTGATTGCAAACCGTAAATGGTCTTCCCAAACTCCAGCTATCTCTAAATACTTTTCCGATAGACCCTCACATCTCAAGTTTAATTTTTCAACAACTCGACGAGATGGCGAGTTTCGTGGAACGATAGATATCTGCAAACGATGCAATCCGATTTTTTCGAATGCAAATTGCATTAATAGGATTAATGATTCGGGGATATAGCCTCTACCCGCTTGATCTGCAGCTACCCAGTAGCCAACATGTGCACTTTGAAAAGCTCCTTGTATTACATTGTTCAAATTTATTTCCCCTACAAAATTCCCGCCTGCAAAAACACCGAATCCCCATCCAGTGCCTAACTGCCTTTCTCTCTCACGAGCGCGGCACCTCATCTCAAAAGTGCCCTTATCTTTAGACGGATCTTTTTGGCCAGGTGATCGAAGAGGTTCCCACTTTGTTAACCATTCATGGTTGTTTATCCGAACTTCTTTCCATTCATCAAAATCCGTTTCCCTAAGTGGACGCAAAACGATATGACGCCCCTCAAGAGTTAAAGATTCTGCTGATACGTTCACAAGCGTCCTTAATTTAAAAGTGATAAAACTAGTCCGTCAAGAATATCTGCTTCTGAGACTAAGCATTCTTTGAATCCAAAACTTCGCATCACCTTCACTAGAACACAAAGTCCTCCTACAATTACATCTGCTCTATCAGCTTCCATGCCGGGATTATCTAAACGTTGAGTTCGAGTTTCAGTAGCAAGAGTTCTAAATACATCTTCTGCGGCTTCTTTAGTGAGTTTGAAATGGTGAATTTTGTCTCGGTCGTAATCTTTTAAACCTTGTTCTACCGCTGCAGCGCAAGAGACTGTACCTGCTAACCCAACTAAAGTAGCAGCAGTCAAAGCCTCAGGGATTTCTCGCTTAACATCATCTAGGTGTCTTTCTACAATGGATAAGCAGGATGAAAGTTCTTCTGGTAGCGGAGGGTCATTTTTGATCCATTGTTCAGTAAGCCTGACACAACCAATATCACACGATATTGTTCCTTGATTTTCTTGTGAGCCAAATACGAATTCTGTAGAACCACCACCAATGTCCATTACTAGAAACGGTCCTTGTTCTGGGTTGAGTTCTTTTGTAGCTCCTATAAATGAAAGGTTCCCTTCTTCTATTCCGGTTAGAAGTTCTGGACGTACCCCTATTATTTTTTCTGCCATATCGAAGAAGTCATTTGAATTAGTTGCATCCCTTGCAGCTGAAGTTGCCGTCATACGTATTTTTTTGACTTTATGCTGATCAAGTAACTGGCGATATTGCATTAGTACAGCACCAACACGATCCATAGCTTCTCTGCTTAAAATCCCTGTTGAATCAACCCCTTGTCCGAGTCGAGTTATTTTCATGTGTCTTTCTGCAGTGGTGGTTCCATCCCCTATGAGTAGTCTCGTTGAATTGGTACCACAATCAATTGCCGCTACGAACTCACTCATTTTCTTCCTTTAGTTGATTGTGAACCCAACGCCCAACTGGATCGTCTCCGCCTGCAAGGAACCATGCATAGTGTGCATGAAGGCATTTAACTCCTTGTCGAGTTCCTCCTACACCAGCGCTTGGTCGATGCCCTTGATAAGAATCCGGTAACACCGAATCGCGTTCTTTGGCATAACGGAGATGAGCTTGAATTAATTCTTCTGAATCAACTTCTGCTTCAGCTTTTTTAACGCCTCCTTGTGATTCAAGCGTTCCTATTCGTGAACGAAGTTCTTCACTTACAAGCCAATAAAGCGTTGGCATAGGTTTACCATTTTCAAGGACAGGATAGTTTCGTATAACAATTGGGTCGCCTGAATTGTCGCGCACTACAATTTCGAATTTCCCTGATGGAGGCCGCCCAAGAAGCTCTGCCACTCTTTCGTGTTCTGTCTGAGTTGGAATAACCATTAAATACTTTTGCTAGACAATGACAAGAATGATTATTACTACCGCTACTACTCCGGCTACGAGTGGAAGTAAGCGCTTTAAAACAGGTGCACTAGCTGTGCCAAGCAGATCTACTGCTTCAACTTCTTCAGAATCTAGAACTCTCACAGACTCTCTCACTGTTTCATTTTCAGAGATTTCTTCATCCTGGCTCTGCGTCTCTTCGGTTTCAGTGTTTTGAACAACTAATTCACTCAAATTATCAGCGAATTGAGCCATGAGTTTCTTTGATATATCTGCCATTACTCCACGACCAAATTGAGCCGCTTTGCCGGTTATCTTTAAATCTGTGGACACTGTTACTTCTGTTTGATCGCCTTTTGCGACTAGCCGAGCTTCAATATCTGCAGATGCGTTTCCTGCGCCTCTCGTGTCCCGTCCTTCTCCGCGTATAACAATCCGATAATTGTCTTCATCTTTTTCAAGGAAAGTGGCTACTCCTTTGTATTGAGCAGAGATAGGCCCGACTTTTACTTTTACAACACCTCGGTATTCCTCTCCTTCTATTTCTTGAAGCTGAGCACCAGGTAAACAAGGGGCAATAAGTTCAACATTTATAAGAAATCCCCAGACTTTGTCAATTGGAGCTTCTACAGAAAACTCATTTACTAATTCCATTTCTTTAAATCCTCTACTGTGTCTATATCATCAGGCCAGCCTCCGCAGGATACTTCAACGACAGGCAATGTGGTGCTATTTAAGACATTCCTCGCACCCTGATCCCCTTCAGCAGGAAGCTCTTGCCAAAAGTCTCTATGTATTTTGAATGGGGGTCGGCGCTTACCCTCATAAGACGCGCATACTAATTTTCCCGGCTGTTGCAAGACTTGCTTCCAAGACTGCGAATCAACTAACGGAGTGTCTCCTAAACCTATGACAAGTGACTCATGGTTCATACTTTCCGCATAGTCAACTGCAGATTTCAGTGAAGTGGCTTGGCCTGATTTCCAGTGTGGATTATGTATTTCTGTGTATCTTTCTGGAATAAAAGAAGTCAGATTTGCCGAACCGGTGACAACTATAAACTCATCAAAGTCTGCTTCAAGTGGCGCCTCTAAAGACCAAGAGATCAAAGGCTTCCCTCGAAATGGATACACTAATTTATGATCCGGTCCTTCCCAACGAGACCCACTTCCAGCAGCTAATATCACTGCGGCAATTGTCATATCATTTAACCGTGAATCGGTCCGGCGGTGTCTTTAAGCGCATGCATAGGTCTGCCAGTACGTAAGGCAATAATCTCAGACACTATGGAAATAGCTGTTTCTTCTGGAGATCTCGCTCCTATGTCCATTCCGATTGGTGAACGTAGGCGGGCAATTTCTTCTTCACTGACTCCATTTTCTTTCAAGCGAACTAAGCGATCTTCATGCGTGCGTCGTGATCCCATGATTCCGATATAACCAACTTGGGTCTTTAAGGAAGACAATACTGCGGGTACATCAAATTTATTGTCGTGGGTAAGTATGCATATCGCATCCTGAGCATTCAAAGAAGGCCCTACCTGATCTATTAGACGGTTGGGCCACTCTGCAATTACTTCGTCTGCTTGTGGGAATCTTTTTTTGGTGGCAAAGACTTCTCTTGCGTCGCACACCGTGACTCGATAACCGAGAACTTTTGCTACCTTTACTAAAGCTCCGGTGAAATCAACTGCTCCAAAAATCAGCATTTGTGGGGGTGGAGCAAAGGATTCTATGAAAACCTGAACTGTTTCCTCTCGAGCTTCTCCATGTTGTCCGTAGTGTCGAATTCCTGATCGACCTGCAGCTAGTTCACCTAGAGCATCTCGAATCGCCACACGATCTAATTCTTCATTTCCGAGAGTGCCTTCTATCTCTTCACCAAATGGTTGTACAAGAATTTTTGCCCCTGTGTTTGGACCCTCAACTAGCGTCACAAGTGCAAAGGGTTTCTCTTCCTTAAGAAGTTTCTCTAAAGATTCAAACAGTGAAGTTTCTGACATTTTTACCAATCCAATGGCTCAAGAAATAAATGTATAGTTCCGCCGCAAGTTAGACCTACTGCAAAAGCTTCGTCATCGCTATAACCGAAAGTGACAATTTTGCGCTCTTTTGTTTTCATGATTTCGAGAGCCTCTGATACTACTGCACCTTCAACACAGCCTCCTGAGACGGAACCAGCAACTTCTCCATCTTCATTGACAGCCATAGAAGCTCCAGGTTCTCGAGGGCCAGAGCCTTCAAGATCTACGACGCGGGCAAGAACTATCTGCTTATCCTCAGAACGCCATTTCTCTAGATCTTGGAGTATTTCTCTCATAACTTCAGGCTAGGGCTTTTCTGATTTGAAAAACTCTTATTCACTTATGACTTTTGTCAATGTTTGTAAAGATACAAGGTTGTGGCCTGCGAGAAAATGGTCAATATATGGCAAAGCCGCTGACATTCCTTTCGCGAGTGGTTCATATCCAGGAGTTGCTTTTAAAGGATTTACCCAAACAATTTGATGAGATACCCGCGATAGGCGTTCCATCTGTTCTTCAAGAATTTCTGTTTCTCCTCTATCCCAGCCATCAGAAAGAATTACAACTGTTGCTCCTCTTGCCATTCC
>CATISD010000023.1 GCA_949538625.1 Acidimicrobiales bacterium AG-410-I20 | reverse complement strand
GCGGAGGAACTGGCACCTGGGAATCAAACAATCTCGTAACTGAACTTCAGGCAGGGTCCTATGTACTGATGGACACAGAATATGCTCGTCAAGATTTACCTTTCCAACAAGGACTATTTGTTCTAACTACTGTCATTTCTGTAAGCGGTCGGGGGCACGCAGTATTAGATGGAGGGCTAAAAGCCTTAGCTATGGATTCTGGCCCTCCTTCTTTAGTGGGTGAGGGTGAAATTATGTATTGTGCAGACGAACATACAGGAATTACAGGTGCCTCTTGGAAGGTAGGTGATCGGGTTTTATTACGACCCGCTCATATTGATCCAACTATCTCAAAACATGAAGTAATGCATTTAGTTAAGAAAGTTTCTGAAGCTGAAGACAGCCCCGTTATAGATACTTGGCCAATTGATTTGCGAGGATGGTAGATATGAGTTTTTTATGGCCTAAGAGTGGCTTTCAAAATGATGGAACTTGGATGAATTGGGCTGGAAATCAAAACGCGAAACCTTTACGAATAGAACGGCCAAAGAATGAAAACGAAATTGTTAATTTGGTTAAATCTGCAACTGAAGAAAATCGTCGAATACGTGTAGTAGGAGCCGGACATTCTTTTACTGGTCTTGCGGTGACAGATGATGTCCTTGTAACTCTTGATGATATGGCGTCCGTCGTTTCTTTAGAACGAGTTAGCGGTCAAGTAAAAGTTGAATCAGGTATTCGGCTTTTTAATTTGAACCCACTCTTGGATGCTGCTGGGCTGGCAATGCCAAACCTTGGAGATATCGCGTATCAGTCAATTGCAGGCGCGATCTCTACATCGACTCATGGAACTGGTCTGAAATTTCAAAGTATCGCTGCTGGAGTAATAGGTCTTCGGATAGTAACTGGTGATGGATCGGTCATCGAATGCAGTGAAGAGAAGAATCCTGAAATTCTTCACGTAGCACGAGTCGGACTAGGTGCTTTAGGAATTGTCACTGAAGTCACTCTCCAGTGTGTACCCGCTTTTAATTTACATGCAGTCGAAGAGGTCGTAAATGTTGATGATTTGTTAACGACGTTTGATGATCATATTCAAAATACCGATCACACGGAGTTCTTCTGGATGCCACACACCAGTAACGCCTTACTCAAAAGAAATACTCGCACTAATGAAACACCTCCTAAACCTAAAGATTTGAAACATGTAGTGAAGCGGAAATGGAAGAAGTTCAAAAATGAAGAACTTTTGCAGAATTTTGCTTTTGGGGCAATGAATTATTTGGGGCGTATGCAGCCAGCTTTGATTCCAAAAATGAATAGTTTTGTTGTTCCAGATGTTGGTTCCGCAAGTTATGTCACTACGAGTTATGAAGTATTCGCCAGTGAAAGACGAGTTCGCTTTTATGAAATGGAATATGCAGTACCAAGAAAAAATGGGATTGAAGCTTTCCGTAAAGTGCGAGCGTTAATAGACACACTCGATCATCCCATTAGTTTTCCTATTGAAGTACGAGTCTTAGGTGCTGACGATATTCCACTTTCAACGGCGTCAGAACAAGAAACAATTTATATTGCTGTTCATGTGTTTTTTGGAACACCATATGAAGAGTATTTTCGCGGCGTTGAGTCAATTATGGATGAATTTGGAGGACGACCTCATTGGGGGAAACTCCATTTCCAAAATGCAGAGACCTTAAGTAAGAAATATTCCAACTGGGACCAATTCCAAGAAATACGTGCAAACTTAGATCCACATGGACGTTTTACAAACAATGAATTGGATCGTGTTCTTGGGAAAATAGAGAGTTAATTATCTTTTAGAAATAAGAGCTATATCGATAGTGTTTCCAGTTGTTATCGAATGGTCCGGCGCAAAGACATATCCTTCGGGATGAGAAAAATCTATGAGCCCATCTGGATCCACTAACTGTTTATCTACGACGTATTGGACGAGCGCTCCTTTAAGAAGTTTGTTCCAGTGGGAAACAGAAACAAGTTTTTTTTCACCGTCTCTTATTACTTCATCAAGAAATTTAACCCTTATTCTTTTTTGTGCAATTCCCGGGTCCCATCCAGCTGAATGCTCCCCGGGTAAAAGATCCCATACACAACTTATGTCGGTTTCCCCTAAGGCAGAAGTTAAATGGGGCTTCCAAAACCGCGAAAGAACTCCTATCTCAGGAAGCTTTGCTCCCATTTTCAACTTATAGTCAGGAATTAAATCTTTTGGTTTCACAATTCCCCATAGACCAGAGAAGATAACTACTTGCTGGTCAATTTTTCTTTTTAACCCTTCGGATAAAGCAGAATAGTTCAGGGCATCATAAAGAACGCCTGTGTAGCGTTCAATAGCAGGAAGTGTTTCTGCTTTTTGAATTTCACGATTTGATAAAGTCGCTTCCGCTACTTTTTTCCCTTTAACCCCAAGCAACTTGGCTCTATCTGATTCAGGCTCCTTCATGGCTTCAATTAAAGATGAAACCACTTGAAGCCTAGGGGCTTCTAAATTCTTGAAAGACTGGTCGGTTTCTAACCAGCATGGTTGTGTTCCTCCAGAAGATTTTCCTTCTGATGGTGGAATAAGAATAAGTGGTTTAACCATTTTCAAACCCACTTAATGACTGAAACCGTGGTCGTGGTGCAGTAAATAACTCCTCCATCACCAGTAGGACTAAGAAACATTCCGTTAGCGAGACTTGACCCTGTTGAGACTCGATCAATTAGTTCACCGGACTGGATATCAACAACAATTAAATCATCGCTATTGTCAACGAAGTCATTGATGACAAGTTCATTCGATTCAGGGAAGACAAGTGGCTGCATTGTTGGACGAACATCAAGATGCCACATTATTTCCAAGTTCTCTCCTGCAGAAGAAATTCCTGCTAACCCTCCGTTAATTGAATCCCAGGCAACAGCCATACTTAGTTCAGGGACGTAAACCGGAGGAGCAATAATTCCACCACCAGGTGTCCCAAACGGTTCAATACTTCTAAATTTATTCTGATCATTAAGGTTTATTTGAATAAGTCTTTGTGCCCCTCGCCACGGAGCGGGAGACCTCCAAGAGAGACGCCGAACTTTATCTTTTGTCTCTTCGGTAACAAATCTTCCATTTGGTTCAGTTGTATGTATCGCTCTTACTGATTGAATATCACCACAATCCATAATCCAGCAGGACTCGCCAGAAATACAAGAATCCCAAGCTAAGCCATGGTCAGAATTTCCAGACCGGTAGATCGGCTGCCAGTCATCAATTGTCATTGAGTCCGCTTCAACAACAAGTCGCCAAACTTTACTAATCCCAGGAACATAGACGTATTCGGTTGATGATCCATCAGAGCGGGTCACGATGTCAGCAGCAATACGACCCATAGAACCTTCCGGCAAAGAAAATTGATCCAGAACTTCCAAACTTTCCGGGCAAATACGAGTAATCGTAGTTCTGCCCTCATCCTCAATTCGGAGATCTTTGGTTATAAGACTTCCGTCTGAAAGAGCAAGTAAACCATTATGAGCACGGTCAATTGGAAGTTCAAGTTCAGCTTCCACAGATAGATCTATTGGAGAGAGTCGGTGCAAGTAAGAACCATTTATAGACATTACTGAACCATTTGAATGAACCAGAATCGCACCACACCATACATGTTCACCGCAAGGCAGCTTGTCTGATTCAGCTATTGGTTCAAGAGTAGATAAGTCAATTTTTTGAACCCAGCCAAATGGAGGAGGACCAGTAAAAGCGGGCATCGTCCCCCCCAAATACCATTCGCCTTTATCACGCTCCACTGCCATGACATTCCAACGGTCACTTTTTTTACTTAAAACTTGAGCGCTTTTAGTCCGAGCATTTAAATTCCCATCTGCAGATTTTTGTCTTCGGTTGCCACCACATTCCACTGGCCATGAGCTTTTCCAATAGCCCGCATGATTTTCTTCTCTATCTAAATTTGTCATTATGACGAAAGTTCTCCATATATATTCAATCCACGTTAACTCTTCAATATGGTTGTAGTGTCAAAGCCGTTCAGATTCAATAGTTAATGGAGCGGTTGTGAAAGAACAAATTCAAGAGTCAAGTTCTTCAATTAGCTCAAATTCCGATATAGATGTGTATGCCGCTGGTGGTCTTATTTATAGAGAGAACTTAGAAGACAAAAGTCTTGAGGTTCTGATAATCCATCGACCTGATCGTGATTGGAGTTTTCCAAAAGGAAAACAAGACCCAGGTGAAACACTTCTACAAACTGCCATAAGAGAGACGGAAGAAGAAACAGGTTTCACTTGTCGCGCAGAAGACCTTATTGGTCAAGTGAACTATTCAGTAAGTAACAAAAAATTGAAAAAAGAAGTCACTTATTGGGCGATGACAATAGAAACTGGGGAGTTCAAACCAAATAATGAAGTAGACATGATTCAATGGGCTAATTATGAAAAAGCTAAAGAATTGTTAACTTGGGACAGAGATAAAAAAATACTGGGTACTTTCACCGATTGGTATTCCCACAAAAATAAGCAAAGCGCCCCTGAAGACCTAGAAACTCAAAACGAACACGCCTCAGGTTCAAATATGCACACCAAAGATAACTCAGATTCTGATTTAAAAAGAATTGAATCAAATCTTGCTCTTATTGAAGCTGCTATGGACAAAGCAGTAGATGGAGATCTTGAAGCTGCTGAAGACCTGATGTCTCAGGTAAAAAGCAGAACCAAAGAAAGTTCTTTACAGTAAGTCAGGAGTAGTCCCGTCACCTACTAAATCAACTCTTTTACCGAGTGCGACTTCGCCGTCATTGAATGAAATCCAGCGACCCCCAAGATTAGGGATACGAACCATAGGCACGGCAGCAGATCCTTCAATTGAATAGATCACACCCCCATGAGTAACTACAAGAATGTTTTCGTAACTATTGGCTTTATCAGTAATCCGATTCAGGGCATCTATCACTCGTGTTAATACTTGATGGTCTAACTCGTACCCTTCTGGGCGATCTCCAGAAACCAAAGCCCCGGGCCAACCAGCCTCAATTTCTTCACGAGTTAATCCCTGCCAAGGTCCAGCGCATCTTTCCTGGAGATCCGAGTCAGTGACAACAGGTCCAATTCCGAGAATTTCAGAAATAATTGCTGCTGTTTCTGAAGCGCGTTGTAAATCAGAAGAGAAAATTGCATCAAACTGTCCTAATACAGAACCAGCCTGTCGAGCTTGCTCCCGCCCAATATCAGTTAAGGGGGGATCGGCTTGTCCCTGCCACCTTCCAAGAGCATTCCATTCAGATTGGCCATGTCTAACAAGTAGCAAACGGGTCACTTAGATGACTTTATCGGAAGAACTAGATTTCAGAAAAGGTAAACCGTTCGTAGACTAAATGAATGGCTGTACTAAGACTCTTCGCTTCAATTCGAGTTGCTGCAGGTACTGGAAAAACTGCAATTCCAGGAGACACTGTTGGCGAAGTTATAAATACGGCAAGTAAACAATTTGGCGAAACTTTTTCTACTCTTTTACCAAACTGCAAAATCTGGGTTAATGGTAAACAAGCAGACTTGAGTACGTCTGTAGTAGATGAAGATGAAGTAGCCCTCCTTCCACCGGTATCTGGAGGGTAAATATGAACCATCTTGCCGTTTTATCTTTGCATACATCACCACTAGTTCAGCCAGGGTCTGGGGATAGCGGTGGAATGAATGTTTATGTAAGAGAACTCATATCTGCACTTGCAAGATCAGGTCGTGAATCAACCGTTTTTGTAAGACGAACAGATTTAACTACTCCTGAAGTAGTTAATGTTGAACCAGGATTTCGAGTTGTTCACGTCACCGCAGGAGCGCTTGATCTATCAAAAGAGGAACTTCCTGAGATAGTTGGTTTGTTTGCCGATCAAGTATCGAAATGGATTCGCACACACGGCGGATTTGATGGACTACTCGCGAATTATTGGTTAAGTGGGCTTGCCGGTCACCGCTTAAAGCATGAATTAGGTTTACCTCTGACTACTGTTTTTCATACTCTGGCGAGAGTCAAAGCTGAAACGGGTGAGATAGAACCTCAACGCCGAATGGATGCAGAAACAGCCGTCGCCCGTTGCTCGGACATCGTTCTTGCTAATAGCGAAGAAGAGTCTCGACAACTTGTCGATTTATATGGAACAGATATTTCTCGGATAGAAATAGTTCCACCAGGTGTAGACCACTCTTTATTTTCGCCAGGAGATCGAGAAGAAGCTAGGAAAGCGACTGGCTTAAGCGGTGACCCTGTCTTACTCTTTGTCGGTCGCATACAACCATTAAAAGGTGTTGAGGTAGCAATCCAGACACTGGCTCACTTAAAAAAGTACCCAAATGCCCAACTAGTTATTGTTGGAGGGGCTAGTGGTCCTGAAGGGCCTGCTACTGAAGAGAAGATATGGTCCCTCGTTAATGAATTAGAGCTTGTTGATCGTGTTTTATTTGTTCCTCCACAGGCACATCATGATCTATGTATGTGGTACAGATCTGCAGATGTTTTGATTATGCCGAGTCGATCTGAGTCCTTTGGCTTGGTAGCGCTCGAAGCGGCCGCTTGCGGTATACCAGTAGTTGCTTCTGATGTTGGTGGTCTACGAACACTAGTTGACCATGGGCAAACAGGATTTCTTGTTGAGGGACGCAAACCTGAAGATTTCGCTCAACATATAAACAATTTATTCGGTGACCCTATAGCTGGAGCGGAGATGGCAGTTGCCGCGGCTGAAAAATCTTGGTCGTTCACTTGGCAAGCTACAGCGGAACGCCTAAAACAGATTTGTGATAGTCGCGCATTACTTGCGTTAGTTGAGTGCAGCTAATCGTGAATGAAAATTCACCACTAACTTCAGATGAATTTCAAGTATTTATTGAACGTATTAATACGTGGTTTAATGAACAATTAACTAATAACCCAATTTTGGCAAGTGTTGAAGAAGATTTAGATTTTGCTCCGGCACAACATATTTGGCATGCAAGGATTCTGGGCGAAGAGAAAGAGTCGAGCATGCTTAATGTGACTTTAAAGCAACGCATGCTTCACTATGAAACGTATTTGATGCCTGGACCAGAGGAGAATCATTCGGACTTTTGGGAGTACATGTTGAGAAAAAATCGACGGCTTATTGGTGTAACTCTTTGTATAGGAGAGGAAGATTCGGTATTTCTCGTAGGTGCTATACCTGTATCAACAGTCACAGAAGATGAACTTGATCGAATTCTTGGGACATGCTGGATGGCAATCGAAGAGTGTTTTAAGCCCGGTTTAAGGATTGGTTTCGCTAGTCGGTTTAGCTCTTAGGAGTTGGTCGGTTAATCATCGGATAGGTTCCACAAAGTGAATAAAAAATTACAAGTTATTGGTGGCGGGAAAATGGGTGAAGCTCTTCTCGGAGGGCTCATATCTAAAGGCTGGGCAGATGCAGAAGCGATGCACATCGTAGAACCTGATCCAGACAGAAGAAGTTATTTAGAAACTGAGCTAAAGGGTGTGACTATAGGAGTCGAACTCTTGGAAGGGACGGACGCTCTTATAGCAGTTAAACCCCATATTGTTTTAGAAGTTTGTTCTTCTCTTCGTAAAGCGAGTGTCACAAGAGTTTTGTCAATTGCTGCTGGTATTACTCTTTCATCGCTAGAAGATGAATTAGGGCCGCATACTTCAGTACTAAGAGCAATGCCCAATACGCCATCATTAGTTGGACAGGGAGCAGCAGGTCTAGCTAGCGGATCCCTAGCTTCGTCAGATGATTTAAAATGGGGACAGAGTATTTTGTCTGCAGTTGGCGGAGTTGTGGTAGTAGATGAATCCGATCTTGATGCAGTAACAGGCATATCTGGATCGGGACCCGCATATGTATTTTTATTAGCTGAAAAATTAATTGAAGCAGCCAAATCTGAAGGGCTAACTCATCAAGTCGCAGTCGAACTAACCGAGCGAACTTTGTTGGGTGCTGCGACATTACTGAGAGAAAGTGATGAGCCGGCTTCAGTATTAAGAGAAAACGTGACATCAAAAGGTGGCACTACTGCTGCTGGATTAGCAGTATTTGAAGAAGCGAACTTTTCTGAACTTATTAAAAAAGTAGTCAATGCCGCAGCAAATCGCTCTCGAGAACTTGGAGTTAGTTAGCGTGCCTTCTGGGTATACAACTATCTCGTTTCTATCTGATTTCGGCGTATCAGATGAATTTGTTGGCGTGGTCCACTCAGTCTTTCGAAGTATCGCTCCAGAAGTTGAAATAATAGATATAACCCACGGTGTACCACCTCATGATGTGAGAGCCGGATCACTTGCTTTAGCAAGAAGTGTTGAATACTTATGCCCTGGAATCGTAGTAGCAGTAGTAGATCCTGGAGTAGGCACTGATCGACGAAGAATCGCTGTCGAAGTAGGAGAAGGAGAGTCAGTCTTAGTTGGACCAGATAACGGGTTGTTAGCTCCTGCAGTTGCAATGGTTGGGGGACCAAAACAAGTCATAGAATTAACAAATAACAGTTTTCATTTAGCAACTTCCTCTACAACATTTGATGGCCGAGACGTGTTCGCTCCAGTTGCCGCTCATTTAGCAAATGGAGTTCCTCTAGCAGAGTTTGGTGATCCGATAGACCCAAATAGTCTTATGCCTGCAATTATTCCTGTCTCCTATATTGAAGAAGAAATTTTATTTACTGAAGTTCTTTGGATAGACCAATACGGAAATGTCCAATTAAATATTGGAATAGATGACCTCCCAGAAGGCAAACTGCAGATAAAAATTGGAGAGCGAATCTATCCAACAAATGTTGTTTCTGCCTTTGACCAAATACCCGAAGGAGGAGCAGGTCTAATAGTTGATTCAGCCGGATTAGTAGCTATTGCTACCCTAAGGAGTTCTGCAGCATCAGAGTTTTCTATTTGTACAGGTGATTCAATTCAAATATTGAATGCTACGGATGAAACAACAATCACCACTCAAGTATCTTTAACGCCCAAAAAGGAAAGTACATGAGGTTAAGAACAACAGTTGTCACTGCGGTATTGCTGATAGCAATTATGAGTGCAGCAATCGTCCAATTTGTCATTCTTGTAGATTAATTAACCAGCTTTGGTTTAATAATCCATTCTGAAGGCTTCACAAACATCTAAGTTAAGGATGTGGAAGATATAGAAAGCCCCTTGGTGCCTGAGGCAACAGTCGCCCGATTACCTGTATATCTAAGAGGGCTTGTTGATTTAGCAGATAACGGAACCATTACAGTTTCTTCTGAACAATTAGCAGCAATCGCAGGGGTGAACGCTGCAAACGTACGTAAAGATCTCTCTATTCTCGGGTCATATGGGAAGCGTGGAGTTGGTTACGAAGTTGATTTCCTTATTCAACAAATCAAACTTGTGTTGGGAGATGGCGACCCAGTTGGAGTTGTGATTGTTGGAGCTGGAAACCTTGGTCGCGCATTAACTCGTTATGGTGGCTTTGCATCTGGCGGGTTCCCTATTAAAGGATTAGTTGACTCTTCTTCTGAGGTAGTAGGTGAAAAAATTGCAGGGATAACTGTCTATCCAATTGAAGAGTTATCCAACGTAGTTGAAGAAAATAACTGCACACTAGGCATCGTTGCTACGCCTGCTTCTTCAGCGCAAGTGGTTACAGATCAACTTATTGAAGCAGGTATCTATTCTATTTTGAACTTTGCGCCAGGTTTGGTAACGGTTCCAGAATCTGTGACTCTTAGAAAAGTAGATTTGGCGACTGAACTTCATATTCTTGCTTTTCATGAACAACAAAGAGAACGAAATGAATAGATCCAATAGTGACCTTTTTCTCTTTCAGACAAGTTGTTAAAGAGGTTTCTAATCAGTCATGATAGGTAGATAGAAGGTATCTTTAAATTGCAGAAAATAAGTTTTTCTCTATAGCCAAAGTGCAGAAATTGTTGTGTTGGGATTGTCAGTAATAGTTAAGGAGACCAGACAGTGTCTATCGTTGTCGTAGGTCTAAATCATAAAAACGTTCCTCTTGAGCTTTTGGAACGGATGACCATTCAAAAAACCGATATACCCAAAGCACTTTCGGATCTCACTTCAAGAGAAAACGTTACAGAAGCCGTCATTTTGTCTACCTGTAACCGAATTGAAGTTTATGCATTCGCTGAGAAATTTCATGGAGGGTATGAAGATATTCGAAACTTCTTTGCAGAGGTCACACATGTAGCCCCTGAAGAGTTTTCTGACTACCTAACTGGTCTTTACGATACTGATGCAGTAAGGCACTTATTTGCAGTTGCATCCGGACTGGATTCAGTAGTGTTAGGGGAGAACGAAATACTTGGTCAAGTTCGTATGGCGTGGGAGGCAGCAACCGAAGAATCTACAGTCGGGCCAGTATTAAATCCTATGTTTAGGCATGCCCTTCAAGTTGGAAAGCGTGTGAGAACAGAAACAGAGATCTCTAAAAAAACAACATCAGTGTCTCAAGCCGCTGTAGCAATGGCTAATCAACGTCTTGGGGGTTTAAACAATTGCCGAGTTCTTATTGTAGGAACCGGAAAGATGGGTGAAGGATTAGCAAGAGCCTTAAATAACGGTGGAGTAGCGGAGATCCTTGTGGCAAATAGGACTTGGGAGAGTGCTGTTCAGGTCGCAGAACGACTCAATGGAACCCCAGTAAAACTTGAAGAACTTCCTTCGCATCTAGCTGAAATCGATGTCTTACTAACCTCAACTGGAGCGTCTTCTGTGATTCTTGAACATGGGGATCTTCACGAGGTCATGAGAAGAAGATCGAACCGAGAACTTCTTATCGTTGACATCGCTGTCCCTAGAGATGTTGATCCTGCGTCAGGAGAGATCGATGGGGTGACCTTAT
Organism: Acidimicrobiales bacterium AG-410-I20; assembly: GCA_949538625.1. GTDB lineage: Bacteria > Actinomycetota > Acidimicrobiia > Acidimicrobiales > MedAcidi-G1 > MedAcidi-G2B. The sequence goes on along the minus strand of CATISD010000023.1, from coordinate 33,964 downwards.
TAGACATGGATGACTTACGGGCTTTCGTTGAAGAGGGCATTCAAGCACGACGTCGAGAAATTACCTCGGTTCAAAAGATAATTGATACTGAACTTGATCGATATGTTGACGAATCAACAGCTCGTTCCGTTGCCCCATTAGTTGCTGGACTTAGAGATCGTGCTGCAGAAGTCACTGAAAATGAATTTGCTCGGTTTGCCTCAAAATTAGAAGAACTAGACGAAAATCAACGAAACATAGTAGAAGGGCTTGTATCTGGAGTAGTAGGAAAACTTTTGCATGAGCCCACAGTCCGCATGAAAGATGCTGCTGGGACCGCTCGCGGGGAGCGCCTTGCAGAAGCACTGCGTGATTTGTTCAATCTATAGGTCTAAACGTTATGAAAATTCGGGCCGCTACTAGAGGCAGCCCTCTCGCATTATGGCAGACAAATAAAGTCATTTCTTTGCTATCTGCAGCCTTTCCAGAACTTGAAATAGAGATAGTTATTGTTGAAACCGCAGGAGACAAAGATCGCGAGACTTCATTGAGTGAGTTAGGCGGACAAGGAGTCTTTGTTAAAGAAGTTCAACTTGCAGTACTAGAAGGAAAAGCTGATTTTGCTATTCATTCAGCAAAAGATTTGCCAGCGACATCACTGGATGGATTAGAACTAATTGCATTTCCTGAGAGAGCAGATCCAAGAGATGTTCTTGTTGGAAACCGTTGGGAAGATCTTCCTCACGAAGCCTGCATCGCTACCGGGTCTATCCGGCGAAAAGCCCATTTATTACATTTACGGCCAGATCTTTGTTTTGAAGATCTAAGAGGAAATATTGAAACTCGGCTCAAAAAAGCTGAACATTATGATGCGATAGTTATGGCTAAAGCTGCGTTAGATAGATTGGGTTTAACACCGGAAGTTGTTGATGTACTTAATCCTTCCACTCTCCTTCCACAAGTAGGGCAAGGAGCACTTGCGATTGAAAGCCGTTCACAAGATGAAGAACTGAAGTCTCTCTTCTCTGAAATAAATCATAAAGACACACATCGCGCCGTTTCAGCAGAGAGAGCATTTCTATATGAATTAGGGACAGGTTGCGATCTACCGATTGCAGCAAATGCTGTTGTTTCGGAAGATGAAATTTCACTTACAGCCGTCGTTTCTTCAATGGATGGTAAATCTTTTCTCAAAACTACGGAAACAGGGCAAGAAAGTCTGAGCCTAGGGAAGAGTGTTGCTCAAACTCTCCTTGACACCCAAGGCGGTCGTGAGTTACTAAAGAAACAATGAGTGGCTTTTTAGTTGACCGCACAATGGTCGTAACACGTGCAAAAGAACAGTCAGAATCACTGTGCAACTTCTTACGTTTGCAAGGAGCCAATGTGATTGAGTTGCCTGTTATAGAAATTCATGATCCCGTAGATGGGGGAGCGGCCTTAGAAAGTGCAGTTAAAAAAATTGAGAACTATGAGTGGGTAGTAGTTACTTCTTCTAATGCCGCAAATCGCTTAATCAAAGCTTTGAATGGAGTAATCCCTTCTGTTTCTTTTGCAGTAGTTGGTCCCCAGACCGCTGAACCTTTAATAAAAGCAGGGTGTTCAATAGGACTTGTACCGAGTAAAGCGGTAGGCGATTCACTCTTATCTGAATTCTCCTCACCAGCTCAAAAAGAGAATGAAATACTTTTTGTTCGTGCAGAAAGAATTCGTCCTCTGTTAGCCGATGGTTTGAGAGATCTTGGTTGGGTAGTCGAAGAAGTAGTGGCTTATAGAAACATACAACCAACTATTGATCAGAATAAAGTAGCTCAAGCTCTCATGTCTGATGCCGTTATTTTTGCTTCCGCTTCAGCAGTTAATCGATATACCGAATTAGTTAAATCGCCGACACCAGCGGCAGCTTTATGCATTGGGCCAGTTACTGCTCAAGCCGCACGAGAAAATGGATATAAAAATATTTACCAAGCAAAGGAATACTCGTTAGAAGGACTTATGTCAGTAGCGCGGGAGTGGGCAGCCAACTAACTCCGTAGAATTACTCTTGTGATAGAAAATCGTCCTCGACGTCTACGTAAAACGGCAGCCATTCGACGGCTTGTTGCTGAAACTCAGTTGTCTGTTGACGACTTAGTAGCGCCTTTATTTATTCGTGAAGGCATTAAAGAACCTGAACCAGTTCATTCGTTACCTGGAGTTTTTCAGCACACAAGGAAAAGTCTTTTAGAAGAAGTAAAAAAACTCCGAGATAGAGGAATTCCTGGCCTTGTTTTATTTGGAATCCCGGAAAAAAAAGATGCAGAAGGTTCGGAAGCATGGAATCCAAATGGAATAGTTCAAGTAGCGCTTAACGATTTGAGAAATGAATTAAATGACGAAATGGTCCTGATCGCAGATCTTTGTGTAGACGAATACACGGATCATGGACATTGTGGAATTGTAAAAAGTAACGGAACAGTAGATAACGACGCCACACTCGAGTTATACCAACAAATTGCTATTGCTCAGGCTGAGGCAGGAGCACATGTGACAGCGCCTTCGGGAATGATGGATGGTCAAGTAAAAGCAATACGTACAGCTTTAGATAGTAAAGATTTTGAAGATATTGCCATTCTTGCATATGCGGCAAAATACGCTTCAGCACTTTATGGCCCATTCCGAGACGCAGTTGATGTGGAAATTGTTGATGGAGGGGATCGCAAGGGTTACCAACAAGATCCCAAAAATGCTCGGGAAGCATTGATGGAAGTTCATCTCGATATATCTGAGGGTGCAGACATGGTGATGGTAAAACCTGCTCTTTCCTATCTTGACGTCATTTCTAAAGTGCGGGCAAAAACAAATCTACCTTTAGCCGCTTATCACGTAAGCGGGGAATACGCCATGGTGGAAGCAGCGGCTGCAAATGGATGGATAGACGGAGACTCTGTAGGGATGGAACATCTTTTATCAATAAAAAGAGCCGGAGCAGACTTTATATTGACTTATCTAGCCTGCAGAGCAGCTGAAACACTTCAAAAATGATTTCAAATTCTGAACTATTTTTGCGGGCTAAGCAAGTTATTCCCGGTGGGGTTAATTCTCCAGTAAGAGCTTTTGGATCAGTTGGAGGAACACCATATTTTGTTACTCACGCCCAAGGCCCGTACATATATGACATTGAAGGAAATAGTTATATTGATTATGTACAGTCATACGGCCCTGGCATTCTTGGCCATGCCCATCCCGCGGTTATAGAGGCGATCACAAAAGCTGCTGCATCAGGAACGACTTTTGGCGCCCCTACTGAAGCAGAAGTAGAGCTCGCTGAAATGGTTATCGAAAGAATTCAAGGGCTTGAGTTAATCCGTTTTGTTTCAAGTGGAACAGAAGCAACGATGTCAGCAGTGAGGCTTGCAAGAGGAGCAACTGGAAGAAACCGAATATTGAAATTTGCAGGGTGTTATCACGGCCATTCTGATGCTCTTCTAGCAGCAGGTGGTAGCGGCGTAGCAAATCAAGGACTAAGTGGGTGCGAAGGAGTAACTCCAGGGGCGGTAGCGGATACCGTCGTTGCCCCATACAACGTTGTACCCGAAATTGATGAGACATTTGCGGCAGTTATTGTTGAACCGGTTGCTGCAAACATGGGTCTAATATCACCAAACTCAGGGTTTCTTGAAGCGTTGAGAAATGTATGTGATGAAACGGGTGCGTTGTTGATTTTCGATGAAGTTATTACTGGATTTCGACTGTCCTATGGTGGTGCAGCTGAATATTTTGGAGTCACTCCCGATATTTGGTGCTTTGGGAAAGTAGTTGGTGGGGGCCTTCCTGTAGGCGCATTTGGAGCGAGAAGAGAAATAATGGAAAATATTGCACCCTTAGGAGGTGTATATCAGGCAGGGACTCTCTCAGGAAATCCTTTAGCGATGGCGGCAGGTCGCGTAACTTTAGATTTTCTTGGCCATGATGCTTACAAGCAATTGACTACAACGGCTGAACGACTGGCAGATGGATTAACTGATGTGTTTTCTGCTGCTGGATTTCCTGCTCTGTTGCCAAGAGTTGGTTCACTTGTAGGTCTGTTCTTTGGAGAAAAATTACCTACAAATTTTGATGAAGCACAGGAACTTGCAGAAAACGGGATATACCCAAAAGTTTTTCATGCGTTACTTGAACAAGGGGTGGCTTTTGCTCCTGGCCCCTACGAAGGCTTATTCCCAAGTCTGGTTCACACCGATGAGATTATTGATCGAACACTTGACTTGGCGGCTTCAGCGGTTACATCAATTTGACTAGGGAGTAGCGTCTCTCCAATGCCTATATCGCGCCATTAAAGCTTTAGTTGAACTATCGCGATTTGAAACAATTTCTGGAGTTGCTAGTTCATTCGCTATTTCTATTGCAGACTGCTTACCAAATTCAACTCCCCATTGATCAAAAGGGTTAATTCCCAAAGTCACAGCAGCACTAACTGTTCGGTGCTCATAAAGAGCAACTAATTGCCCAAGAATTGACGGGGAAAGGCTAGGAGCCAGAATCACTGTCGAGGGTTTGTCTCCGGAAAGAATTTTATGAGGCAAAAGTGGGTTTCCTATTTCATCAACATCTTGTCCAAATGCCAGAGTTTCTGCTTGGGCAATTAGATTGGCTATAAGTTCCTGACTGGTTTCATCTGATAGATGAGCAAAGCCAATTAGGTCTACTGGTATAGCTTCTGTACCTTGATGCAGCATTTGAAAAAAAGAATGCTGAGCATCGGTTCCACTTGCCCCCAAAACGGCAACACCACTCTTTATTTTCAAAGGCTCTCCTTCAGTAGAAACAGACTTGCCTAAACTCTCCATCATTAACTGCTGAAGATGTGCAGGAAGATAACGTAGCCGGTAACTATAAGGAACGATTGCTAAGGAATTAATACCAAATATGGAGTTATTCCATACATCAATAAGACCCAAAAGCATCGGAATGTTTCGTGGGACTTCAAGAACGTGCTGATCAATTACATCCATACCATTAAGCATTTCTTTAAAGCTTTTAGAACCAATCGAGATCATTAGCCCAAGAGCTACAGGAGAAGCAAGAGAAAATCTTCCTCCTATTGACTCTGAAAAAGGAAAGATATTTTCTTGCAGAACTCCGAAAGACAAAGCATTTTTCGGAGACGAAGTGGCAGCAAAAACTTGTGAGACAGTATTGGATACACCACCTGACGAAAGCCAATTTAAAGCCCGACTTGCAACTGAAATAGTTTCGGAAGTGTTGAAAGTCTTTGAGCAAATAATGATTATCGTTGATTCTGGATCTAGCCCTTGAAGAGCATCATCTAAATCAGCAGTATCCAGTCCGGAAGACCATCTCATTTCAATTTCAGGGTTTGCGTAATCCCGGAGTGCTTCAAAAGCCATAAATGGGCCAAGATGTGATCCCCCAATACCCAGATTGACTACTGAATTGATTGGCTTTCCAGAGAAACCAAAGAGTTGCTTATTCTTTATTTTCTCTTCCAACTCACTCATTCGGTTAAAGGTCTCATTTATATTTTCTGAGACGCTTCTAAGTTCTTTATTGTTTTCGTGACTTAATGGACGGCGCAGAAAAGTATGAAGCGCAGGCTGATTTTCGGATAAATTAACGATATTTCCTGAAGACATCGAATGAAAAAAGTCGTTTACACCGCTTTCTTCGGCTAAAGCAAAAAGAAGATCAATAGTTTCTGCATCTACTTTTTGTTTTGCTATATCAATCCATAGATCCCCGCACTCGAAACCAAATTTCTTCGCTCTCTCCGGATCAGCATCAAACCTTTTATGAAGCGACAGATTAACGGTCGCTTCATAATGGCGGAGTAACTCCTGCCAATTATCAGAATTTGAAGACATGTTCACACCTTCTATTCTTCCCCCGTTATACAGATTTCAGGCGTTATTTTAGAATTTAGTTATGAACTAGTCTGTCAGGAACGAGCCGCACAACGTTAGCAATCGCTTTATACGCCGTTTCTGCAAACCCTTTATCTTCATCACGTAATAAATTTGCCATTACACGCAACGCCCATTCCATTAACGGTTGAGATCGCATGCCGATCCGAGTTAACTCACGAATAAGTAATGGGTTGCCTATAACTCGTCCAAATAAACTGGCTACCCGAAAATACAAACCATATTCATCTTCAAGCATCCCAGAGTATCTAGTCAAGATTGCCGGATCGTCGTGTTCAACAGCCCCAATAACAAGACTTGCAGCAAGTCTCCCGGTTTCATAGGCGTAGTCGATTCCTTCACCGTTAAAAGGATTAATTGATCCTGCAGCATCACCAACCAAGAGCCAGTTCGGTCCAGATTTTGGACCAACAGAACCTGCCATAGGTAGTCGACCTCCAGTCGGTGGAGCTATCGGTTTGTTTGGATCAATTCCCCAATACTCAGGCAATGAATGCGCAAACTCTTCAAATAAGTGACTTGTGTTAATTGATTTATAATCTCGAAAAGTTGAAAGCAAACCAATACCGACGTTTATGGTTCCGTTGCCGACTGGGAAAATCCATCCATAACCCGGCATAGCATTTCCATTGCGATCTTGAATATCTAATGAACTTTCTATCCAAGGGTCGTTGTGAAGTGGGCTTTCAAAATAGCCCCGAATAGCAATACCCATAGGCAAGCTCTTGTCCCGGGAAGCGCCCAGAGATCTTCCAAATCTTGAGTTCGCTCCATCAGCTATTACAACGTACTTTGCATATATTTCGAATTCAGATTCCGTTGCTTTATCTAATAAAACGGCCCCTTCTAGCATTCCGTCCTTTCCTTCAATTGGGCGTAGCGCCTCGACTCCTTGAAGAAGGCTTGCTCCCGCATTCACTGCATTCTCTGCAACAAATTGATCAAGATCACAACGACGTATCACATATCCATGCTGCGGGTAAGTGGAATGCTCTGGCCAAGACATTTCTAAAGTTTTGCCATGTGCAAGAGCTCTTAATCCGTTGAACCGGTGGTAATCATTGAGTTTGTCTTCGAGACCCATTTCCATGAGTTGGTGAACGCCACGTGGTGGTATCCCATCTCCACAGGTTTTCTCGCGTGGAAAAACTTTTTTCTCAACAAAAACAGTATCAAGGCCGGATGAAGCACCCCAAAAGGCAGCCGAAGAACCTCCGGGGCCTCCTCCTATTACCAAAAGATCGTGGATGTGCTTACTCATAAAACAATTACATGCCCAATGTAACGACCTTGTTATTAAGGTTGTTTACCTGTGACAGATTTAACTAGTGAAACAAGGAAAATAATTTCAGCCAACCCTAGTTTCTGGTTTTTATCTTTTGTTAATCACTATGTTCTTCAAGAGGACTTAAGAGCGATTCTAAGTCTTCAATAGTCCCAGCCATAGGGTCAAAATATTCAGGAAGCATCAATGATCCATCTTCTAAAGCATGCTCCACAGCTTCCGCTAGAACCGTATCTTCTTCTGAATCGCCATGGTGTGATCGTTCATAGAGGATCACACCAATGAGTTCCTCGGCAGTAAGTACATCACCCCAGCCAGGCATACCGCCTCCGACAATTCGTCCAACAGCAGGATCACCATAAGGATTTCCAATACCGTACATATCAGATCCTTTTATAACCCAATCCATTTGGCTCGCGACAGAAGGGAAAACCAGTAGCAACTCACCATCGTTGAGTGCTGGGCCGCTACCACCACCACCGTTAGCGCCATGACAAGAAGCGCAGCGAGCATCATAAACTTGTTCGCCTACAGCAAGAATACCTTCAGCCTCTTCCGGAGGACGTTCAAGAGTCCCAACATAAACATATGCCCAGAGCGGGAGAAAGATAAGAGTGCTTGCCGCCCACCAAGGTATTTTCTTACGTTTATTAGCAGAAGTAACGTAAGGTGCTTTAGGTTTTGGTGGAGTCTCAACTTTTTCTTCTTTGGCTACAGGCTCAACTTTCTGATCGGCAGGCGCTACTTCAGGCTTTACCTCAGCAGGTTCTGGCGAATCAGATTTTGCACCTCGTGCTTCCTTAGATCGCTTTAAAAGATGTTCGGGTATTTCAGTCAACGTGGCCTCCAAGGCAACGGATCTGGTTCGGAACTATTAATAATAAGTACTTCCGCGAGGGTAGCGGCGGACTTACGATAAATGGCGTAATAGTTCATAGATTTTGTCAAATAGATCAACATAAATTTTTATCAGAAATTTGTCTTACTGGTATAGCCGAATCTCTGTTTGAGATGATAGAAAAAATATCATAGGAACTTTAAAAGAAGCACACCGCGTTCCTGCTTGTTCGGTTACGCTAGTGATTACAAAACTTTGTGCAATATTTCACTAAGTCCATTTACCAATAGAGGAGCTGAAACTAAATGGTAGCGTTTGTACTATCTATCATTGTTACTGCATTGCTTGCTCTTGGGATTAATTGGTACACAAAGCGTTGCCCAGCTGACAAAGTTTTTACTTGGGGCGAAGCCATGCTTTTTGCAACCTACGTATTTTTTATCTTCTGGTGGATTTATGGAGTTGTCCCTCATCAATGGCTTGTTTGGGCAGACAGCGAGCTTAATTGGAGACCAGATCGCTATATCGTCGGACCAAAACTTTTTTGGACAGGAGAACAAGGAATAGTTGAATGGGCATTACCATTCACCCTTTCTTATCTCATAATTCGCGACTTTATTGCTGTCGCTATTTACATCGTTGCTCTGGGTGGGAACGTAGCCATGTGGCGATCTTGGCAGCAAAGAGGTCAAGACAAAGATGCGCCAGCTTCAACTTCAGAGTATGGACGGCCATTAATTAAAGACGGAGTGGGATCATGAGCAGTGTAGATGCTAATCCTGATCATCCAAAGTTCATTGATGACTATGTTTTGCGCGAAGTTGATGCTGATTGGCTTCTCAAATCTGTAAAACCAAAACAATTTATTCATATTGATCAATCCGAATGCATCATGTGTGAAGGATGTGTTGACATCTGTCCTTGGAAGTGCATTCACATGGTTACGCCAGATGCAATCTCAGAATCAATTGGGACTGAAAAACCAGGCGAAGACCCAAGCGATCATGTGATTTTTACAATTGATGACGATGCATGTACAAGGTGTGCGCTTTGCGTAGATCGTTGTCCAACAGGCGTTATTATTTTAGGGCGAGTTGGTGAAGCCCCTCCTGAAGGAGATGGTCATCAACGCACAAACAGTCATGGTTATGGATACGGGATGCGGCTCGCATAACAGTATTCAAAAGTAGTTATTTAGTGTAGGGAAAGAGTTAAAGGTGGCCGAAGAAAACGGTAAAAAACCGGCAGGACAGGCGCTTCAAGAGCGTCTCAGTCAAGTCAACGACCGCATGCAGGACTCGCAAGCTTGGTCGTCAATTTTTAGACCCGGATCAATTTTCCGAAAAGGATATAGCGACAGTCCTAGAAACAGGTCATACGTAATTATGAACAGCGTTATGTACCACCTGCATCCGGTCAAAGTAAAACGACATGCCGTAAAAGTCAGTTACACCCTCTGTCTAGGAGGACTCAGCTTCTTTCTATTTATTCTCTTGACAGTCACCGGCATCTTTTTGATGTTCTTTTATAGACCTACAGCTGCACAGGCTTGGGATGACATACAGATTCTTCAAACAGCAGTTGGCTTTGGTCTTTTAGTAAGAAACATGCATCGCTGGGCTGCTCACCTAATGGTTCTTACTGTGTTCTTACATATGGCAAGAGTTTTTTATCACGGTGCATATAAACCACCTCGAGAATTCAACTGGGTGATTGGAGTAATGCTTTTGCAACTAACACTCCTTCTCTCATTCACTGGGTACTTGTTGCCGTGGGATCAGTTAGCTCTATGGGCGGTCACCGTGGGAACTAACATGATGGGCTTTACTCCCGTTTTCGGGGAACAGGTCCGCTTTGTTTTGCTTGGTGGGGTAGAAATAGGTACCGATACTTTGCTTCGGTGGTACGTGCTACACGTACTGATGTTGCCCTTTGTAATTGTAATTTTTATGGCTATTCATTTCTGGCGCGTCCGTAAAGACGGCGGCATATCAGGGCCGCTATAGGCGGGGCACTCATGACAGAAATACCTGAACACTTACGTAAAAGAGCAGAAGAGGCTAGAGCTAAAGCAGCTGGAGCAAAAGAAGAAACACCTGCTTCTACTGAATCAGATACGTCGACTACTTCCGCTGAAGCCTCTTCTGGAGATGAAAAAATTCCAGCGCATCTTCTTGACAGAGGAAAAGCAGCCGCGGACCAGCCCGCATCTCCACCACCTTCAGAACCTGGTATAGGAACTGGGCCAGATGGCAACACTCAAAGGTTGCTAGCGGTCGTAAAGTCAGGATCTATTCAAGACACTAAAGCAACCCCCGTAGACAAAGTTCACGTCTGGCCACATCTGCTAGTAATTGAATTTTTAGCTGCGTTAGGGATAACTTTATTTACGCTTTTGTTCTCGATCTTTGTGAACGCCCCGTTATTAGAACTAGCCGATTTTAATAAGACTCCTAATCCATCAAAAGCTCCTTGGTACTTTTTAGGTCTTCAAGAACTTTTAACAATGTTTCATCCAATGGTCGCAGGAGTAACTATTCCGGGAATGGGGCTCATTCTTTTAGTGATGGCTCCTTACATTGATAAAAATCCATCTAAAAAACCTGAAGATCGTAAATTCGCTATATCGCTTATGACCGTGCATTTAATGTTTTGGGCAGTACTTGTGATGATTGGGTCATTCTTCCGTGGCCCAGGTTTCAACTTTGTATTTCCATGGGACGCAGGACTTTTCTTCGAATTATGAGCACTAAACGTAACCGCGGTACTGATTCAAGGGCAAGGAGTTAATTATGGCTATTGCTATTGCTGTGATTATCTTGGTTGTGCTTTCAGCAGTGCTTCTTTTTGGTGCTTCAAAAAGACGGGATCGTGTTGCAGCAGGATTATCAAAAGAAGCACGACAAAAAGACAAATCAAACCCAGTTTTATCTAGAGAACCACAACCACTTACTGGGCGTGAAGTAGAAGCTGCGGCAATCGCAGAACGAAATGAAGTACCAGTCCCAGTTGTCGAATCAGTTCCAGAAGAAGTATTTGTTGCTCCTGATCCTCAAACTTTGGGAGTGACACGCCGCCAGTTCTTTAACCGCAGTTTGGTTGGAATGATGGGATTTGGATTATCAGGTTTTGGAGCCGCCTGTATTGCTTTTTTATGGCCTCAAGGGGTGAGTGGATTTGGGTCAAAGATCAAAGTTGGAAACATTGTTGAGATCCTTGCGGAAATTGATGCAAATAATGGCTTCCTGTATAAACCAGAAGGACGCATGTGGATTACTGCTTATCCAAACAATGCAGTAGAAAAGGCACGAAATACTTATTCAGCAGCCGAATTAAGCGGTATGACAGCAGGAGTTGATCAGGGATTCGAAGCTGGTGTTGTTGCGCTTTATCAGAAATGCCCGCACCTTGGTTGCAGAGTACCTAACTGCGTTTCTTCACAATGGTTTGAATGCCCCTGTCACGGATCTCAATACAACCAAGTTGGAGAGAAGCGCGGCGGCCCTGCCCCAAGAGGTATGGACAGGTTCGGAGTTTCAGTCGCTGACGGAGTTCTAACAGTTAACACTGGAATGATTGTTCAAGGTCCACCAATTGGAGTAAATACAACTGGTCAAGAAGCTGAAGGGCCTAACTGTATAGGCCAGGCTGACCACTGATTTGTTTTAAGGAGAAGTTTTAAATCAAATGTCCGAAATGATTTTCGCTGCTAGCACCCAGAGGACTATAGGTGTAGTTATTGCCTCTGTTGTGGCGGTCGGGTTTTTGGTATATCTCCTATTTAACTTTCGAATCGGGAAACGAGAAATCGGTTCAGAAATAGAAGTAGCTGCAAATCGTAAACCACATTCAGATGATGATGAGTTAGAAACAAAAAAACTTGACTCTCACCTAGGCTGGTCTCTTGTTACATTGGCAGCTATTTCTATAATTCTTCCTTTGTATTGGCTAATGGAGCCAGCTCGTCAAGAAAATGCTGACTATGGCTGGGTTAAACGTTTCGAAAAACGAGGTGCAGCAGAATATGAAGAAGCCTGTGCAGGATGTCATGGACCAGGAGGGGTTGGCGGAGTAACTTCTTTCACTCTTACAGACAGTGAAGGAAGCTTTGTTGCTCAAGTTGATTGGAAAGCACCAGCATTAACTACCGTACTCTCAAGATTTGATGAGTCAGAAGTAACACACATACTTAACTATGGACGTGGAGGTAGCCCTATGCCCGCCTGGGGGCTTCCCGGAGGCGGGCCTTTAACAGAACAACAAATTCATCAATTGGTTGTCTATCTACGGTCAATACAGTTGGACCAAGAAGAAGTAATCAACGAAGTTAATTCCGGATTAACAACCGGGGCACGAATTTTAGTTAAACATGCCAATCCAGATTTCTCAGATGAACAGATAGATGCAGCAGTAGAAGCGTGGCTAATAGAAGCATCCAATCCAGATAGTGAAAATTATTTAGCCTATGGAGAATTACTATTCAACAATTCTGCAGCTCAAGGAGCAAATAGTTGCGCTCGATGCCACACACCAGGATTTTCTTATGGCGCAGTAGATGCTGAAAGCACGGAAGAGCTATTAACTGAATGGCCCAAACTAGTTGAAAGTGGTGTTCTCAATGGATGGGAACCAGGTAAGGGTGCTGTTGGACCCAGCCTTTATGGTGTGAATTCTCACTTCCCAACACCCGGAGATCAAGAAAGCTTTATTCACAGTGGCTCTGAGTTAGGCGTCAGTTATGGGAACGCTCGCAGCGGAACTGGTGGTATGCCAGGTTTCGGTGGTCGCGTTGATGATGACCTTACAGATCGGGAAACTGGAGCCTCAGTTACCTATAGTCAGATCTACACTCCAGAACAAATTGCCGCTATTGTCGCATATGAGAGGAGCCTAGGGTGAGCGAACTTATCACATTGGCTGGAATCGCTTGGGATCCTCAAATTCGGGGTATTTTGACAGTTGCCGTAGGAGCTGTAGTACTCATGGGCTCAGTTTGGCTTATCGTTTCTACAAATTCCGGAACACGTCTTGGTACTTTAATCTCAGCTGCAGGGTTCTTTGGTTGGATGACGATTCTTGCAGCAACTTGGTGGATTTATGGGACCGGCTGGAAAGGTGAAAGTCCATCATGGCAAGTAATTGATATCAATGTTGGAGACTTACAACAAAGTGGGCTACCAGAAGCTCGCTTATTACCAAATCCAGATGATTTAGCAAGCGGTTATGAACTAGTTATAAGTTCAAATGATCCACGCGCAGAGGCAGAATACAATACGCTTCCAAGCGCAGTAGATAACCCAGATCTATCTGAAGAGGAACTTGCCGCACTCCAAGAATCAGTTCAGTTGAGAAATGAGATTGTAACTCGCTCAGAATTAGCAGCAGTTGCACCTGAAGTAACTAAGAATGCTGGCTTCAATGATTTAAGTGGCTGGAAACTACTACCAACTACACTCGCCGGTGACGCTCAAGCTCAAGCAGTAGCTGATGTGTTAGAACATCCTTCACTAAATTTCACATCGAGCGCAGATTTCAAACTACTTGATGCATATACACGCGGAGGTAAGGATTCGCTCAAGGAGAATCCAAACCGGATAGATCGGATCGTGCAGTGGATCAAGAGTTCAGCTCAAATTACGCATCCAACTCGATACAGCATAGTTCAGTTACAAGAAGTCGTTTTCCAAGAAGTGGCTCCCGGAGAAACCCCTCCTCGGCCAGTAGCTGATGAAAATAAACCTGTCATCTCAGTGATTATGATTCGAGACCTTGGAACGGTAAGACTTAGACCTGCTTTAGTCACCATTGGGTCATTATTCATATTTTTAGCACTTTGTTATTGGCTTCACGTTCGGGATAAAGAAGTCATGGCCCGACGTGAGGAGTTTGAAAAAACGGGGAATTAGATAGTGACTACTGTGGTTACTGTCTTCAGTTTTAGGAGTTGAAATGCTCGGCCAATATCTTCCAATCCTCGCTTTAGGAGTACTCGCATTTCTATTTGCTGCTTTAAGTTTTGTAGCGACGAAATTATTGGCACCTCGAAACCCAAATGATAAAAAGCTTGCTCCATATGAATGCGGCATAGTGCCAACAAAAAATAATCCAGAACGGTTTCCAGTGCGTTTCTTTCTTGTCGCGATGATTTTTATTGTTTTTGATATTGAAATTATTTTCTTTTACCCATGGGCATTAGCGCATCGAGAGCTCGGGCTTTCGGGTTTTGTCGCTGTAATTATTTTTTCTGTAGCCGTATTTGAATCATTTATATATCTAATTGGGAATGGTGCTCTTGAATGGGGACCTGTTCGGAGAGGTCGAAGCAACTCTGGTCAAATTTCAACAGATCGAACAACTCAATCCACTGTAGTTCGCATACAGGATACTGGTGTACGTCAAGTGGGTCTAGAAGGGCGACCAGAAGAAGACACAGGAGTAGCAATCTGATGGCACGTATTCCACTACTCGGCGATACAAGCCACATTGCAGCTGAAGGTTTAGAAGGGCTAGAACATAATTTTGTTACGGCCCGGATTGAAGATTTAGTTAAATGGTCACGGGCAAGAAGTTGTTGGCCTGCAACTTTTGGTCTTGCTTGCTGCGCTATTGAAATGATGGCGACAGGAGCAGCACATTATGATCTTGCAAGGTATGGGATGGAAGTCTTTCGAGCCTCTCCCCGACAAGCAGACCTCATGATCGTGGCAGGTCGGGTTTCACAAAAAATGGCCCCGATATTGCGTCAAATCTATGACCAGATGATGGAACCCAAATGGGTTATTTCAATGGGAGTTTGCGCCTCAAGTGGTGGGATGTTTAATAACTACGCCATTGTTCAAGGAGTAGATCAAATAGTGCCTGTGGATGTTTATGCTCCTGGGTGTCCTCCTGGACCGGAAACACTGATGCACGCAATCCTCACATTGCACGACAACATTCAAAACGGTGAACTTACACGCCGTAGAGAGATAAACCAAGGAGGCGCTGCAATTGATTTAGATCTTCCTCAAGTTAGTAATGAAACACCCGTTGAGATAGTAGAGAAATAAACATCATGACGGAAGCAGAAGAAACAGTTGAGGAGACTGAAGACTTAATTCAAGAGTATTCCGGGCCTACATCTTATGGAGTACCTGTTACAGAGTTGCATGGGCAGACAGTTCTCCATTTGATGCCACATCAGTTGTCAGAAACAGTGGCTCTTTTAAAGGAAGAGGGTTTCTGTATGGCAATCGATGTCACTGCTGTTGATTATTTAACACATCCTGGCCGAAAAGATTTACCTGATTGCATCAAGCCAGAACGATTTGAAGTGGTAATTTCCCTCATAAATCACAGTCAAGGAAATAGGATTCGGCTTCGAGTACAAGCCGGTACTGACGATCCAACCGTTCCATCTCTTTTTGATTTATTTCCTGGAACAGAAGCAATGGAAAGAGAAGTATGGGATTTATTCGGTGTGAAATTTGATGGGCATCCTGATCATTCTCGAATTCTTCTCCCTGATAGTTGGGAAGGACACCCACTACGAAAAGACCACGATGTAGGGCAAATTCCAGTTCAATTCTCTCCAGAAGTAGGGAGGCTCTAATGACAGATAGTAAAGAGCTACTTCTCGGAGAATCAGAAAGAGTCTTTAGAAGAGATGAGAGTCCAGTTCTTCGTCTTAACGAGGAAGAGGCAAATGCTCTCGTGGGCGATCCGGAGACCTTTGACGACGATCACAGAATGATTCTGAATATGGGGCCATCTCATCCTTCTACCCATGGAGTGCTTCGGCTTATGTTAGAGATGGAAGGGGAAACGATTCTCCGGTCAAAGCCAGTAATTGGCTACTTACATACTGGAATGGAAAAAACGGCTGAAGGATTAAGTTATCTACAAGGAGCCACCAACGTTACGCGTATGGATTATGCAGCCCCACTTTTTTCTGAGTTAGCTTTTTCGTTAGCAACCGAAAAACTATTAGGTCTTGAGATCCCTCCTAGGGCGACATGGATTCGTATGCTGATGTGCGAACTCAACAGGGTTTCTTCTCATTTATTATTTCAGGCAACAAATGGGATGGATTTAGGCGCTGTTTCAATGATGATTTATGGCTGGAGGGAGCGTGAAGAAGTTCTTCGTTTCTTCGAAAAAGTAACTGGCCTAAGAATGAATCATAACTACATCCGGCCAGGTGGAGTAGCAGCAGATCTTCCCGATGGTTGGGAGGAAGATGTAAAGAAGTTGCTCGAAATCATTCCTCCCCGCCTAGAAGAGTATGACGTTTTGCAGACTGGTCAGCCTATTTTCCGTGAGCGATTACAAGGGGTAGGGGTATTAAACCCGGCTGAAGCCCTCGCCCTATCAGCAACTGGACCAATTCTGCGATCCACTGGCTACGCATGGGACTTACGTCGTCATGCCCCTTATCTCGCTTATGATCAAGTCAACTTTGATGTAGTAGTCGGAACATACGGGGATTGTTTTGACCGTTTTGCTATCCGCTTAAATGAGATTCGTGAATCATTAAAAATAATTGAACAGATCCTAGAACGCATGCCCGAGGGTGATTACCGAATCCAGAATAAAAAAGTCACACCACCACCAAGAGCAAGAATCGATGAATCGATGGAAGCATTAATACATCATTTCAAAATATTCACTGAGGGCTTTCATGTTCCAGAAGGTGAAGCCTATGTAGCAGTAGAAAGCCCAAGAGGGGAACTTGGCTGCTACATCGTTTCTGATGGAGGCCCTAACCCTTACCGGATGCATATACGTGGACCAAGTTTCGTAAATCTCCAAACCCTCCCTCATCTGATGGAAGGTGGCTTAATAGCAGATGGAGTAGCAGTGATTTCCTCAGTAGACCCAATCATGGGGGAGGTCGATCGGTAATGTCTTACTTCACCGAAGAAAATCTCCGTCGGGCTCATGAAACTATCGGAAAATACCCTCGTCCAAAGTCGGCGGTGATTCCGTTACTCCACCTAGCGCAAGAACAAAGCGGTTGGATCACCAATGAAGCAATGACTCAGATTGCTGAATTAACAGGAGTCACATCTGCCGAAGTCTTAGGAACAGGCAGCTTTTATGAAATGTTCAAATTCCATCCTGTAGGAAAGTATCTAATAAACATATGTACGAACATTTCTTGTCTACTTCTAGGAGGTGAAGAACTTCTAGAGCACGCAGAATCAACTCTTGGGATATCAGATGGTGAGACTACTGAAGACGGTTTATTCACACTTGAAGATGTTGAATGTATTGCAGCCTGCACAGAAGCTCCATGCTTCACAGTAAATTATCGGTATTTCCATCGGGCTAATGAGCATGTACTTAATGAAGTAGTGGCTGATTTACGTTCTGGCCGGAGCCCATTAGGCCAAGGAAACCAAGGCGATGATGGGGAAATTCCCCCTCATGGAACTTTGTCCCGAATTCAACAGCACATTCCGTCAGATCGTAAAGCAGGGATAGTCCCACCAGAAGAATCAAAGAATGCTCCGAATTGGATGAATCAAAGCCCAGAAGGAGTTCAATCATGACTGCTTCAGCTCCTGTCTTTGCCGCTGGTTATATAAATAATGATGGGCCGAAACTCATTACTGAAAGATTCAAATTCGAGGACTCATTTACGTTAGAGAGATTTTTGAACACAGGTGGATACAACGGGCTTCGTAAAGCTCTTGAAAGAAAACCTTCAGAAGTTCACGATGAAGTACGTGACGCCGTTTTACTAGGCCGAGGTGGTGCTGGGTTCCCTGCCGGAGTGAAATGGGGATTCTGCCCTGAAGGAGTGTGGCCAAGATATCTCGTAGTTAATGGAGATGAAAGTGAACCTGGGACTTACAAAGATCGCCTTCTTATGGAAAGAGACCCTCATCAGTTAATTGAAGGATGCCTTATTGCTTGTTATGCACTTGGCCTTTCTCAATGCTTCTTATATGTACGAGGAGAAATGGCTTTAGCCCAAGAACGTATAGCGGCAGCACTTAATGAAGCTTATGAAGCTGGCTACGTTGGTCGCGAGATCCTAGGAACACAGTTCTCAGTTGACATTATTCTTCATTGGGGTGCCGGTGCTTATATTGTCGGAGAGGAAACTGCACTTATTGAAAGCCTTGAAGGCAACAGAGGCATGCCCCGTCTTAAGCCGCCATATTTCCCAGCCGCAATAGGTCTTTATGGTCAGCCAACAATCGTAAATAACGTAGAAACTTTGTCAAATGTTCCCTGGATAATTGACAACGGTGCTTCTGCATACAAAGAAATGGGATCGGAAAAATCTCCTGGCACACGATTATTTGCCATATCCGGACATGTAAATAGGCCGGGGGTATATGAAGTTGAACAAGGTGTTACAACATTTCGTGATTTGTTTTATGGAGAGAATTTCTGCCAAGGCATTCGAGATGGAAATCAACTTAAAATGTTTATACCTGGGGGAGGATCCGCTCCATGGTTTTTTGAAGAACACCTTGACCTGCCGTTAGAAGCTCAACCTGTGGGAGACGCTGGATCAATGCTTGGCTCAGGAGCCATCGTAGTTATGGACGAAACAACAGATGCTGTTAAAGCTTGCTTAAGAGTAGTTCGTTTTTTCGCTAGAGAGTCTTGCGGGAAATGCTCACCGTGCCGAGAAGGAACTACATGGGAAGAACAAATCTTACGTCGAATCTATGAAGGTAAAGGCAGGCCATCAGACATCGAACTTCTTTTGGATATAGGAGACAATATAAGTCCTGGTCCTTATCCGGTAGCGGCCTTTAGCGATCAGGGACTCGAAGCAGTTCCTTTTCCACCCAGCCAAACCACGATTTGCCCTTTAGGCCCATCATCAGTCGCTCCAATCGTTTCAGCAATACGCCGTTTTAGAGATGAGTTTGAAAGCCGGATAACACTCCGTGAGAGCATCCCAGTCATCGCAGCCCCAGTAGAGGGGGAACAATGAGTGATGAAACAATGAATGAAATTGAAATAGTTCTTAATGGGGAAAAAGTAATTGCGAACCCTGGGGAACTTTTAATCGACGCCGCTGAGCGTATGGGTACCGAAATTCCAAGATTTTGCCATCATTCTCGCCTTAAGCCGGTAGGGATGTGCCGCATGTGTCTTGTAGAAGTTGATACTGGAAGAGGGCCAAGTTTGCAGCCGTCTTGCATGTTGACTTGTCAGCCAGGGATGACCGTTGAAACTGAATCAGAAAAAACTGTTAAAGCACAAGATGGTGTTTTAGAGTTTCTTCTCATAAATCACCCTCTTGACTGTCCAATTTGTGACAAAGGAGGAGAATGTCCTCTGCAGGATCAAACACTCGCTTACGGACCTGGTGAAAGCCGGTACATCGAACCAAAGCGTAACTTTGAAAAACCTATACCTATAAATGAGAATGTCTATTTAGATCGAGAAAGATGCATTCTCTGCGACCGATGTACTCGATTTGCTGACGAGGTAGCTGGAGACAAACTAATACACTTCCAAGGACGAGGCGCTCAAACTGAAGTAAACACTTTTCCTGAAGAGCCATTTAGTTCTTATTTCAGCGGAAATACTGTACAGATATGTCCTGTCGGTGCACTCACCGCTCGGCCCTACCGTTTCAAAGCAAGACCATGGGACCTTGAGGAAGCAGAATCAACCAGCATGTTCGACTCAGTTGGAAGCCGTATTTCTATACAAGCTTCCAGAAATCAAGTTTTACGTCTTCAAGGAGTGGATTCAGACTCAGTGAATTGGGGATGGCTTTCCGATAAAGAGCGGTTTATTTTTGAAGCCTTTAGTCACCCTGATCGCTTACATACTCCGCTAATTGCGAAAAATAAAGATACGAATTCTCAGCAAGAAAAAGCTTCTTGGCCAGAAGCTCTAAAAGTAGCTGCCGCTTCTCTAAGTGAAACTTCATCGGATCGAATAGCTGTAATTGGAGGTTCACGATTAACCAATGAATCACAGTATGCATGGACAAAAGTTGCTAAAGGAATCTTAGGAACAGATCATGTAGATGCTCAGATTGGAGATGGTCTTCCAGCGGAGGTGTTACTCGGACTGCCTCGTGCAACAATCAACCAAGCTTGTCGTCCGGGAGGAACAA
This sequence comes from Acidimicrobiales bacterium AG-410-I20, assembly GCA_949538625.1. GTDB lineage: Bacteria > Actinomycetota > Acidimicrobiia > Acidimicrobiales > MedAcidi-G1 > MedAcidi-G2B. The sequence goes on along the minus strand of CATISD010000023.1, from coordinate 13,859 downwards.
TAGTGCTTTTAGGTCCAGACCTAAAAGAAGAACTAGGTTCGCTTTACTTGCGTATTCGTCATGCTGTGGTGCATGACGGAGCGACTCTTATTGAGTTAACACCTGCATCAACTGGGTTAACCCCATACGCCACACATAGCCTTCGAATTAGACCAGGAGAAACACTGGAAGTAATACAAGCAATGTTTGAAGATGGTGGTGTGGCTCCAATCGGGGGGGTTGACCCTGAAGAAGCAAAGACTGTCGGAGCGTTATTACAAAACACAGATGACGTAACTGTGTTGCTTGGTCGTTCCTCTTTAGCTGAAGCAGAAGGACCAGTCGTAGACGCTGCTTTAGCCCTATATGACCGCTTAGCAGATGTTAAATTTCTATCCCTATTACGACGGGGAAACGTTCATGGAGCTTTTGATATGGGTATGGCTCCAAATTTATTACCTGGACGAGTTACATTTACGGCAAATCAAACAGCCATTCACGAAGTATGGCCAACAACACCCGCACACAAAGGAAATACAACCTTAGAAACTCTGAAAGCAGCAGAAAAGGGAGAGATAGACGTTCTATTACTCCTAGGAGCAGATTTACTTGGAGATTTTCCTGACAAAGAACTCGCACAAAAAGCTATCGACAATACAAAAAAAGTCATCGCAATTGATTTATTTCCAACCAAGACTAATCAGAAAGCTGACATAGTATTTCCGGCTGCAGGCCCAACAGAAGCAGATGGGACTTTTACCAACTTAGAAGGACGTATCAGCTTAGTTTCAAGAAAAGTAACACCTCCTGGAACAGCGCGGCCCGACTGGATGATTGCAGTAGACCTTGCGTACTACTTAAATCAAGATCTTGGGTTTAACTCAATTGAAGAAATTTGGGCAGAAATTGAAAAAATTTCACCTAACCACAACAACGTCATTGAAACACTTTCTAACAACGTGCGCGAAGGCGTATTGGTTGAAGGTGAACTTGAATTGTTACGGCCAGAAGAAACCAAAGTTCAGAGTCATGACGCTTACTCATTCCGTTTAGTGGTCACAAGATCAATGTATGACCAAGGAGTATTTAACAGCCATAGTCAATCACTGAAAGGCTTAGCCCCAGATTCTTTTCTCGGATTTGAGCCAACTGATTTTGCCGCTCTCGGAGTTGAAAAAGGTCAAGAAGTAGAAGTTACTGGACCAAAAGGATCAGTGGTTCTACCCGCTAGACCAGATTCAAAAGTAGCAAAAGGGACTGTTCATATTGGGTTCAACCATGGAAGGTTTGCTGCTTCAGAACTCATAGACGCGTCTATTCCTGTAACCGATTTAACGGTGGTTTCAAAATAATGATTCTTGGGACCGATCCATTACTGAGTGGAAATATAGACCTTACTGCAGTACTTATCGTTTTAATGAAAGTTGGGATTGCGTTTGCTTTCTTACTCGTAGCAGTCATGTTGATGATTTGGTTTGAAAGAAAATTGATAAGTGACATGCAGAACCGAATTGGCCCCTCTGTCGCTGGGCCCTGGGGAATACTTCAAACACTTGCCGACGGAATAAAGTTATTTTTTAAAGAAGACTTAATACCAAATCGCTCAGATCGATTTGTGTTCAAACTTGCTCCTTATCTGTCACTTGTACCTGCATTTCTAGTTTTTGCAATTGTTCCAATCGGCGGAGATTTTCGTGATGGTAAAGAAGGCATCGTTACGTGGTTCGGCCGCGAAACGTTAGTTCAAGTTGCTGACCCTCCAATAGGGATTCTTTTCTTCCTTGCGATGTCTTCAATTGCTGTTTATGGGGTCATGCTTGCTGGATGGTCATCAGGATCTAAGTATCCATTGTTAGGAGCTGTTCGTTCTTCTGCCCAAATGATCAGTTACGAAGCAGCTCTTGGACTCTCAATTGCCACAGTGTTTTTAATGAGCGGGACATTATCAACAAACGGAATTGTTTCAGATCAATCAACCTGGAATTGGAATTTAGCAACTACAGGGGTAGTGCCATTTATTATTTTTGTCATTGCAGGAACAGCGGAACTTAATCGGCCACCTTTCGACCTAGTAGAAGCAGAACAGGAATTAGTCGGAGGATTCCACACTGAATACAGTGCCTTACGTTTCGCTCTTTTCTTCCTTGCGGAATTCATGAACGTTATAACTATGTCCGCTATAGCAGTAACACTATTTTTAGGAGGGCCAAATGGTCCGATACTGATCGAAAGTGTCTCATGGATTTGGCCACCATTATGGTTCTTCTTAAAAGTGGGGATGTTCCTTTTCGTTTTTGTCTGGCTCCGAGCTACTCTTCCAAGACTTAGGTATGACCAGCTCATGGATCTTGGTTGGAAAGTACTTATCCCAGCAGCTTTAGGATGGTTCCTTTTAATTGCAGCTTTAAATATTGCAAATGATCGACAATGGCAATCTTGGATTGTCATCATGGTGGGTTTAATAGGCATGACTATTGGAGCCTTAGCGCTCATGGCGTCTATTCGTAAAGCAAAAAGTCAAAGAGCTTCTCAAGAGTTTGAGGAGGCAACTTAATGGGATATTTACAAGGCTTCGCTGTTACTTTCCGAAAATTATGGGAAAAAAGGGTAACTGTTCCTTATCCAGAAAATAAGCGCGCCAAACCCGCACGACTTCATGGACGACATGTACTAAATCGTTATGAGGACGGAATGGAAAAATGCATCGGATGCGAACTCTGCGCAGGAGTCTGTCCTGCAAACTGTATTTATGTCCGTGGAGCAGACAACCCCGAAGACAACCCAGTTTCACCCGGTGAAAGATACGGATTTATATACGAAATCAACTATCTTCGATGCATTCATTGTGATCTATGTGTTGAAGCCTGTCCAACACAAGCAATCACTGAGACAAAACTATTTGAATTCTCTTTCACTAACCGCGAAGACGCTGTCTATACCAGAGATGAATTAATTGTTGATGAAACAACGGGCCTACCCCAGCATTTACCTTGGGAAGATTGGCGGCCAGGAGAAGATTTACAAACTTCGGCATGGATGAGAGCAACTTCTCCAAATGGTTCAAGTGACTATGTTGGAAAAATCGCTTGGGATAGTGAACTAGGTTACGGAATACGGGCCCCTGAAGATAGTCAGATTGAAGATGGTCGATAATGGAAGTCACAGTTTTCATTATCTGTAGCGTCATAGTGCTTTCAGGAGCCCTTGGCGTTTTAATCGCTCGAAATCCAGTTCATGCCGCTCTCTTTCTTGTAGAGACGTTGTTTGGGATAGCTGTTCTTTTCATAATGCTGGACGCAACTTTCTTAGCGGCAGTTCAAGTTGTTGTATATGCAGGAGCTATCGTCATCCTCTTTCTCTTCGTCATCATGCTCCTCGGTGTTGATAAAGCAGAAGATCTTGGAATTGAACCGATTTCCGGTCAACGACCATTGACGATAATTATTGGAACATCAATTCTTGGTTTAGTGCTCACAACTCTTTTGATTTCAGTCAATGGACCCACTGGAGGCTTATCGCCGAAACCAGAACCAATGACGAATACCAAAAACCTTGGCGAAACGTTATTTACAGATCACTTATTTGCAGTTGAACTTACTGCCCTTTTGCTTACAGTAGCTGTTGTTGGAGCAGTGTCGTTAGCGCGACGAATAAAAGGGCCTCTTCAACCTCTACCAATTGTTGAATTGGTTAGCGAAGAAGAGATAGAAGTCAAAGAAACTAAGGATGTGGAGTAATGGAAGTCACCACAACTTGGTATCTCGTTTTAGCAGCAGCACTCTTTACGACTGGAACAGTTGGTGTCCTAATAAGACGAAACCCACTTGTTCTATTTATGTGCGTTGAGTTAATGCTCAATGCAGTCACACTCACGTTTGTTGCTTTCGGATCAGTTCTTGGAGGCTTAAGTGGCCAGATGGCAGTTTTCTTCGCCCTTGTCGTAGCTGCTGCTGAAGTAGTGATTGGGTTAGCCATTATTGTGGCTATAGCTCGTAGGCATCCAACTACAGCTATTGATGATTTTTCAACACTGAGGGGTTAATGGATGTCTGATTTAGCTTGGTTAATTCCCATACTTCCTCTGCTCGGTTCGTTGACTTTGTTGCTATCGGGGCGCCGTATCGGAGAACCGAAGTCAGGATGGATTGCCACTTCAGCAGTTTTAGCTTCTTTTGTCTTAACATTTTGCGTCTATCTTGATGTCTTATCTCACGATGAGCATCATCGCCGCTTCACTTCAACTTTGTTTACATGGATTCCAGCTGGAGATTTTTCTGTAGACATAGGCTTTCTTATTGACCCCTTATCTCTCACAATGTGCCTCTTCATAACTGGAGTCGGGGCGCTAATACATCTTTATTCCATTGGATATATGCATGGAGATTCTGATTTCAGCCGCTTTTTTGCTTATTTAAATCTCTTTACTTTCTCGATGTTGATGCTCGTGCTTGGAGACAATTTACTACTCACATTTTTAGGATGGGAAGGCGTTGGGGCTTGCTCTTATTTGCTCATTTCTTTCTGGTTTACAGATGAAAAAAATGCTTCGGCAGGGAAAAAAGCATTCATAACAAATCGCATTGGTGACTGGGGATTCATGATTGCGATTTTCTTAACTTTCTTCACCTTTGGTTCTATAAATTATGTTGAAATTCTTGACACAACTGCAGCGAATCAGGTTCTTGAATCGACAGCAACATTAATAGCCGTCATGCTATTTATTGGAGCGATTGGGAAATCTGCTCAATTTCCTTTATATCTGTGGCTACCAGATGCTATGGCCGGACCAACTCCAGTTTCAGCATTAATCCATGCAGCAACCATGGTTACTTCAGGGATCTATCTCTTAACCCGAGTAAACCCAATACTCGCAGATGCGGCTTCATGGGTTCCTACGATGATCTCATGGGTTGGTGTAGGAACTGCTCTGTTTGCAGCCACTGTTGCCGTGGCGCAAAACGACATCAAAAAAGTTCTGGCTTACTCAACAGTCAGCCAACTTGGTTACATGTTTTTAGCAGTAGGAACTGGCGCGTATGTTGCTGCAATTTTTCACATGGTAACCCATGCATTCTTTAAAGCACTTTTGTTTTTAGGATCAGGATCCGTAATACATGGAATGAATGGGGATCAAGACATGCGGCATTATGGAGGTTTACGCCGGCTAATGCCAATTACCAGCATCACTTTCATTATTGGGTGGCTAGCTATTGCAGGGGTGCCACCATTTTCCGGCTTCTGGTCAAAGGACGAAATTTTAGCTTTTGCTTGGAATGAATCACCAGCTTTATGGGCGGTTGGTTTAGTAACCGCGGTTCTGACAGCTTTTTATATGACAAGACAAGTGATTCTTACTTTCTTTGGACGGTATAGGTTCGCCGATGCTCGACCTGAAGAAATAACAACAGCATGGGAAACACGTATAGAACAAACTGTTGAAGTAGCTGAAGGCATCGCTACTGAAATTGAAAGAATCCAAAAAGAAATAGAAGAAACTCAAATTGAAATCACAACAGCAAAAACACATTTAACTGAAACTCAACAAGCCGCAACAGAAGTAGATCCAAATGGTGACACTGAATCAGACTCTGAAGCTTTGGCAGAAGCTGTAATTAAAGCAGAGGACCAGGTAGTCAACGCTGAGAATAAACTTCTTGAACTTCAAAACGCTTTACAACTTGCAGAAGAAAACTATGAAGCAGCCAAAAGTGAAATTGAAGAAATAAAAAGCGAAGCTCAAGAAGAGTCTCAGATACTGGGTTCTATTTTTGATGGCATTCCAGATGTAAACAAAGTTAAAGAGTATTTACCAGCTGAAGTTGAAAAACGAGTTGAACATCACCCACATGAGTCCCCATGGACTATGACGCTTCCTTTAGTTGTACTTGCCGGACTTGCAATAGTTGCGGGTCTTATTCAGCTTCCTTTCTCAAGCACCCTTAAGCGGCTTGAGCATTGGTTGGAACCAACTTTATTTAGTAACGAAGTTCATTTGACAATTAGCGGAGGGACAATGTGGCTATTAGCTGTAATAGCTGTAGTTAGTGGACTCTTCGGTATTTTATTTGCGGTGTTCGTCTATCAGAAGAAACGTATTCGCCCTCAAGTCTTTGAAAAACCCTTTCTCGCTGAAGCATGGACTATAGATCGACAAGTATCAAATTTCATGGGGGGTCCCGGAACTCGAGGATTCCAAGCAGTTTCTTCATTTGACAGTCAAGTAGTAGACGGAACAATTAATGGAGTGGCTCGCCTTATTCAATGGAAGTCGAAGGGTTTACAGAAAATACAGAACGGGTTAATACGAACTTACGCTGCTCTGATTGGAGTGGGAGTAGTTGCTTTGCTTTGTTGGTTCTTGGTGAGGTCTAACATCTTATGAATACCACATCTTTCGCGTTAGCAACATCAAGTAGTTTTCCTGTGCTTCCTTCATTAATAATCATTCCAATTATTGGGGCGTTCCTAATAGCAATTACTTCACGTCAAAGACCAGAACTATTGAAATTAATAGCCGTTATTACTTCCATAACAACTGGAGCTATTTCGATTTGGCTTTTAACTGCATTTGATTCAAGTCACCAATCTCAAGCATTTCAATTCACGAGCCACCATGAATGGTTATCAGATCTTGGAATCTCTTGGTCTTTTGGTCTTGATGGAATTTCTTTATTCCTAGTTGTCCTTACGGGTGTTCTATTTCCCCTTGCCCTTCTCGCCACTGACCCGGAACATAGTGGACGAGCATGGTACGGATGGCTGTTAATTCTAGAAGCCGGAGTAATGGGAGTATTTATCAGTTTGGACCTAGTCATGTTCTTCTTATGTTTCGAAGCCGTACTAGTACCAATGTATTTTCTTATAGGTCGTTGGGGGCACGGCAATCGAACGTATGCCGCAACGAAATTTTTCCTTTACACCATGGCTGGGTCAGCTTTAATGCTGGTAGGAATTCTTGCCTTAGCATTTTTACATGCAGATGCAACAGGTAATGCAGTTACATTCGACCTTGTAGAAATTGCTGAATCACAAAGTCTGGCAACAACTACGGCCCGGTGGGTGTTTTTATCTTTTGCTCTTGCATTCGCAGTCAAGGTTCCAATCTTCCCTCTACATACGTGGCTACCAGATGCTCATACTGAAGCCCCAACAGCCGGATCCGTTATTCTTGCTGGCGTTTTACTCAAACTAGGAACTTATGGATTTTTAAGATTTGGGCTATATCTATTCCCAGAAGCATCACATTACTTCGCTCCAGTATTTCTAACTCTGGGAGTAGTAGGGATTCTTTATGGCGCAGTTGTTGCAACAATGCAGAAAGATCTCAAGCGTCTCGTGGCATATTCATCAGTAGCACACTTAGGTTTTATCGTTTTAGGAACCTTTGCCCTCAATACAGAAGGTATTGAAGGAGGGATTCTCCAAATGGTTAATCATGGAATATCAACAAGCGCTCTTTTCTTGCTTGTCGGAATGATTTATGAACGAACGCATACTCGACAGATACAAGACCTCGGAGGTCTTCAAAAATCAGCACCAGTGATGGCTGGGATCTTTACTTTGGTGATGTTGTCTTCTATCGGATTGCCAGGACTTAACGGGTTTGTTGGAGAATTCCTCATTCTCCTTGGTGTCTTCAACGCCCATCGTTGGTGGGCTGTAGTTGCGACAGTCGGAGTTGTTCTAGCAGCGCTATATCTCCTTTGGGCTTACCAACGCGTATTCCACGGCAAAACTAAAGACGAAACTAAAGAAGAAATTCCAGACTTGTCTCTTAAAGAAAAACTAATTCTTGGGCCACTAGTTGGCCTGATAATTTTCATGGGTGTCTACCCGCGTCCAGTTATTGAACGCATGGAACCTGCAGTAGATGCTCTTATTGAACATATTGAAGTCCATGTTGAAGGGTTTCATGAACCAATCACACAAAAGGGGTCATCTATTCAAGTGGATGATTCTTCAGACCATGGAGAGCACGAATAATGTTTGCTGAGTTGCAGACTATTCCTGGTCCACAAGTACTGTGGTGGGCGTTAACCCCCCTCCTTTTTCTTAGTGGAGGCGGATTACTTCTCTTAACCCTTTCTTCACTTAGAACTAATCTCCCAAGATGGTTTTCTGCAGCTTGGGTAATTTGCATTTCAATAGGCGCCTTCATTTCTTTGTTCCCAATTTGGAACCGAATTTCCGAAGAAGGACCGAGAACGTTCCTTTCTGACGCCGTCGGCATAGACCATAGTTCATTGTTTATTACAGGAATTTTGGTTTTAGTAGTTATCGCAACAACGCTACTTTCACATTCATATCTTCAAAGAGAAGATTTGCCGGAAATAGAACTGTACGTTCTCCTTCTCCTTGCTGCAGCGGGGGGAATAGTAATGGCCTCTGCTAATGGACTTATAGTTCTATTTCTTGGAATTGAGATACTCTCACTAGCTACTTACGTATTAGCGGCATACCACTTGAGGAGAATTGAATCTCAAGAAGCCGCACTTAAATATTTCATACTTGGTGCATTCGCGTCTGCATTCCTACTTTATGGAATTGCTTTAATTTATGGAGCGACTGGATCTACAAACCTTGTCGAGATCAATGAATGGCTTTCCATAAATATTCTTTTCGAAGATGGACTACTTTTAGCAGGATTTGCAATGCTGCTAGCCGGTCTTGGTTTTAAAGTTGCTGCAGTTCCATTTCATGCTTGGACCCCAGATGTTTATCAAGGCGCACCAAGTCCCGTTGTCGGGTGGATGGCCGCCGGAGTAAAAGCAGCCGGTTTTGCTGCTTTATTAAGAGTATTCGTGTCTACATTTAGTTCTTATTCAGCTGATTGGCGTCCGGCATTAGCAGCCCTAGCTGTTGCATCTGTATTAGCTGGATCTATTGGTGCAGTTGTACAAAAAGATGTGAAACGCATGCTGGCTTATTCGTCTATAACTCATGCCGGATTTCTGCTAATAGGTGTGGAAGCAGCGACTGAACGTGGCACGACAGCGACGTTTACCTATCTGGCGATTTATGCTTTTCTTGCAGTCGGAAGTTTTGCAGTTATTTCTGTTCTAGGTAATGAAGGGGATAACGAACATACTCTTGAAACGTATAAGGGGCTTGGAACTCGTAAACCTGTACTAGCCGGAGCATTCACCGTTCTTCTACTTGCACAAGCAGGCGTCCCATTCACATCTGGATTTATAGCGAAGTTCGGTGTTATTGCTGCCTCGGTTGAAGCCCGATCATGGGTACCAGCAATTGTCGCAATGTTAGCTACCGCAATTGCCGCTTTTGTTTATTTGCGCATCATTGTGAGCATGTATCTTTCAGAACCTTCTCAAGAAGGCTCTGTATCCGTGGACCTTGGAGCACGCTTAGTAATAGCTGTATCAGCAGCATTAACTATGGTGATAGGAGTGTTCCCATCGTTCTTGGTTGATCTTGCAAATAAAGCAATACCGATTTTGGTGGGAGGATAAATGTCTGAATCTCTTCTGATTTCCCCAATGCCTAGTATTTCGTCAGATAATCTTGATTTAATGCCAAATATTTCCTATTGGTGTTGTTCTTTACCCCTTGAAATAGTTAGGTTCTAATTCCGTGTCAGAGTTCCTTCGTAGTTGGTTGACCCTAGTACTTTTTGGTGGTTTAGCAGTTGTCGTCGTAGGCACTTTTTTAGGTTTAGCTAGTCTTGTTAGACCTCGCCGAGACACCCCTGAAAAAACCATTAATTATGAAAGTGGTGTGGATCCACAAGGAGATATGTGGAGCCAATCAAACATCCGTTATTACGTTTTTGCTCTTATGTTTGTTTTGTTTGATGTTGAAGCTGTTTTCATTTTCCCTTGGGCCGCAAGACTCGAAACCTATGGTGTGTTCGGGTTAGTGGAAATGGCTATCTTCATTTTCATCCTTGCACTTGGCTTGTTTTACGCTTGGCGGAAAGGTCTTCTTCGATGGGTCTAGTAGAAAATGGCAAGTTACCTAAGCCACTGACGTCACTATTGAATGTCAGCCGAAAATATTCTCTTTGGGTATATCAATGGGGGTTAGCTTGCTGCGCAATTGAAATGGGAGCAGCTTTTGCCTCTCCACGATATGACGTAATGCGTCTTGGGGTTATTCCATTCCCCGCCAGCCCGCGTCAAGCCGACATGGTTGTTATCGCTGGCACTGTCACTGACAAAATGGCGCCAGTGGTAAGAAGGCTTTATGAACAGATGCCTGAACCAAAGTATGTGATATCTATGGGTTCATGTTCAAATAGTGGCGGTCCTTATTGGGATAGTTACTCCGTGACTAAAGGTGTTGATCAAATTATTCCAGTAGATGTTTATGTGCCGGGCTGCCCACCTAGACCAGAAGCTTTATTAGAGGGAGTTGTATTACTTCAAGAACGTATCGCATCAGAAGATATGACAGAACGATGGAACGGTGATCCAATTGTCGTCTCCTGAAAATACAGAACCAGAAGAAGAAATTGAAGCTCCTCAAAGTGATGATGCTCGAGAGGGGCTAGTGGCCGAGATAGAAAAAGAACTCGGTGATGCACTTATTGCTAAAGAAATTGTTCCAGGAGTTGATGTTTGGGCACGTGTAACAAAAGAGGCTTGGCTTGATACTGCCAGAATCCTTCTACATCACTGCAACATGAAATATTTTAATTTTCTTTCTGCAATTGATTGGATGCCTTCTCCATTTGGACGAGATTTAGATGCTCAAGTTGATCAACCTGAACCAATAGCGACAGAAGAAATGTCTTGGGGAATAACTGGAGGAGAAACAAGATTTCAGATGCTTGCGCGAGTCCATGACCCAGAAAATCATTTAGGAATTTCATTAAAAGCCGATCTTGAAGAAAGCGATCTTTCTGTTGAATCTTGGTCGACAATTTATCCTGGTGCAGACTGGCATGAACGAGAAGCTTCCGAGATGTTTGGAATCGTCTTCCTGAATCATCCAAATCCGGTGAAGCTTTATCTTCCCGGAGATTTTGAGGGCTATCCATTACGAAAAGATTTCGCTTTATTGTCTAGACGAATTAAACCATGGCCCGGAATAGTTGATGTTGAGGATATGCCTGGAGACGAATCTGAAGATGAAGAGGTGGAGGCATGACTGACGTGACTGATACCAAACAAATGGCTTACATTGCGTCACAAGCTGCTGACGCCAGAGTAAATCTTGAAATCGAAACTGAAGGAATGACTCTCAACATCGGTCCGCAGCATCCAGCTACTCATGGAACTTTACGGATAGTGGTAAAACTTGATGGGGAACAGGTCATTTCAGCTGAACCACTAATGGGGTACATGCACCGTGGTTATGAAAAATTATCTGAAGTGCGAACGTATCCGCAGGTAACCACTCTGGTAAATCGTATTGATTGGTTAGGAAGTTTCGCTAACGAAGTTCCATTTATTTTAGCTGCAGAACAATTGATGGAAGTAGAAGCTCCCCCTCGTGCACAATGGATACGTACTGCACTTTTTGAAATGTCGCGTATTGCGAATGTGGTACTTTTTCTCGGTGATATGGGGGTTCAACTTGGAGCTGTCACCCCCGTATTTTTCGCATTTCGTGACCGAGAGTTCATTCTTAATCAAATAGAAGCGGTAACTGGTGGAAGGTTTCATCCTAATTTTGATCGAATAGGTGGGCTAAGAGATGATCTGCCAAAAGGATGGATTGAAGAAACACAGGGAGTTTTAAAGCGGATACGGAATTTCTGTGATGAAATCGAAACGCTTGTTGTCGGAAATGAGATCTTTCAGTCTCGAACAAGGAATATTGGAGTGATACCTCCAGATGTTGGACTTTCTTACGGTTTATCAGGAGCAAATATCCGTTCAAGCGGAGTTGATTGGGATATACGAAGAGACGGTGGAGTAGGTCTTGTTCATCATGAATTAGATTGGAAAGTTTGGACGCATCCAGACGGAGACTCTTTTGCACGATTTTGGGTACGTTTACAAGAAGTACGTGAATCGTGCACGATGATCGAACAGATACTTGACGGAATACCAGCAGGTCCTGTTATGGCTAAAGTTCCGAGAATCATAAAAGTTCCACCAGGCGAAGCATATGTTGAAACAGAGAATCCGCTTGGGGTAATGGGCTATTACGTTGTTTCTAAAGGAGACTTAACTCCATTTCGTGTCAAGATTAGATCTGCTTCCTTTAACAACGTCTCTATTACTCCATGGCTACTAAAGGGAGTTTATGTTCCGGACGTAATCTCCATCTTGGCCAGTTTGTATTTCATCTTGGGAGATATTGATCGATGAGTATGGTATTAGCAGACCTTGCTTACTGGCAGGAAACGACAATTCGTCTGGTTGTCGGGTTAATGGCTGTACTTCTCCCAGCTGGAACGTTGGTTTATCTTTTCTTATTCAAAATGATGAGTTTCATGCAAAGCAGGCTTGGCCCCATGGAGGCAGGCCCGTATGGTTCCCTGCAACTTTTAGCTGAAGTAGGCAAGTTTCTTCAAAAAGAAGACATTCTGCCGAAAGCTGCGGATCGTCTTGTTTTCAAACTTGCCCCATTTGTTGTACTTATATCCACCTTTCTTCTTATTTTAGTTATTCCTGCAGGACCAGACCTCTGGTTCATAGATGTAGACACCGGCATATTCCTTGGTCTTGCCGTTTCATCAATCTCGGTTATTGGCATTCTTATGGCCGGATGGGCTTCATCATCAAAATATTCACTTTTAGGGGCGCTAAGAGCAACCGGACAACTTATTGCTTATGAACTTCCAATGGTTCTAGCTGTAGTCGGGGTCATTATTCAGGCGGGAACTCTTAATGTTCAAGACATCGTTCTTGCTCAAGCCACCGGAGAAATCTTTGGCTTTGGCGGAATAGGGAACCCCTTTGTAATCACACAATTTTTAGGTTTCTTAATCTTCTTGATTGCAGTCCAAGCTGAACTTACACAACCACCGTTTGACATGCCAGTTGCCGAATCTGAGTTAGTAACTGGGTATCTAACTGAATACTCAGGATTACGATTCTTAATGTTTTTTATCGGAGAATTTGCTACGGCCGCTATTTTTTCTGCTTTAGCTGCCACTCTTTTCCTTGGAGGATGGTATGTTCCTGGCCTTGACGTAACAGACAACCTGTTCAACATCATTGGACCTATTATCTTGCTCGGAAAAACTTTATTAATAGCATTCTTTATTTTCTGGTTTCGGTTCACTTATCCAAGATTTCGCGAAGATCAACTCCAACAATTGGCATGGAAAGTGCTTATTCCATTGTCGTTGATCAATATCGTGATAACGGGTGTACTTAAGGTGGTCTTTTAATGTTGAAAAAAATCAAAGTGCCAGGACTAATTAAGGGTTTAGGGGTGACATTTAAGACCCTCATAAGGACACTTACGAAAGGTGCTCATACTGTTCAATATCCTCATGTTAAGGAATCTCCACCAACCCGAGCTCGAGGGGTAATCGCACTTCACGAAGAAAATTGCACTGCTTGCATGCTCTGTGCCAGGGAATGTCCAGATTGGTGTATTTACATTGAAGGTCATAAATATAAAGCACCTCCACGTCGACCTGGTGGAAAACCAAGAAAGAAAAATGCCCTTGATCGATTCGACATTGACTACTCCCTTTGCATGTTCTGTGGAATATGTGTTGAAGTCTGCCCATTTGAAGCATTGTTTTGGACTCCAGAATATGAATACTCAGAATTGAAAATTGCTGACCTTCTTCATGACAAAACCTTGCTTAGTCAATGGATGGAAACAGTCCCAGAGTTTGAAGACTATGAGGCCGGTAGTGAAGCAAAGGTATTAAAGGTCCCTCGATGAACGTTTATGCAGAGATGACAGGGCTTGATCCTCTTACAAGCGGTGAAGTAGTGGTGGCTCAGAAT
>CATISD010000022.1 GCA_949538625.1 Acidimicrobiales bacterium AG-410-I20 | reverse complement strand
CAAGGCCACGAAGTCGTAGGAGTAACCCTTCGACTTTGGGGAGGGGAATCGGATTCCGGTTGCTGCGCAATTTCTGATGTGGATGACGCACGCCGGGTCTGCGACGAACTAAAAATAGATCGTCATGTATTCAACATGAGCGACGAATTCGACAACCATGTAGTAAATCCCTACGTTTCAAGCCATGCCGCAGGCCTCACCCCAAACCCCTGCATTGAATGCAACCGACACATAAAATTCGATCTACTCCATCATCGAGTTCAAGCCCTTGGCTTCGATCGTCTCGCCACCGGCCATCATGCTCGCATCATCACCCAACCTGACGGAACCCACTATCTCGCACGCGCCATTGACACAAGCAAGGATCAGTCCTATGTGCTGTACATGCTTGATCAAAACAAACTCGCGATACTAGACCTTCCCATAGGCGACCTAACTAAAGAACAAGTACGCGATTTAGCAACAAAATTAAACCTCCGAACCGCAACCAAACCAGATAGTCAAGATGTTTGTTTCATAACTCGAGAACACGGACGCAACGACTTCCTCCGTAAAAGAATCCCACTTACCCCCGGGCGAGTGATTGACACCACTGGAACTGAAGTAGGAAGTGTCGAAGCAGTAGAGATGGTCACAATAGGACAAAGAAAAGGTATGGCAACAGCAGGGGGAACAGACCCACGTTATGCGATAGATGTTGATGTTCCTAATGCAACAGTGACGGTTGGAAAGCCAGAAGACCTTTTGGTGGACTCCATGCCTGTGAAGGACTGTGTTTGGGCCAATCAGCCAACAAGCGGATCAATCCTCGTTCAAATTAGCGCACATGGTAAACCAATGGAGGCGACGTTAAAAGATAACAACGTTTACTGGGCTGAGCCTCAACGTCGAGTCGCACCTGGGCAGGCGGTCGTGTTTTATAGCGAAGACAAAGTCCTAGGTGGGGGAATGGCTTGTTAAAGAACGGCGAGTAGCTTCAGTTAAAAGATGATCGGGTTGCACCGGAGCAAAGAGAAACGTCTCAATTGCTTGTTTTTCTGTTTCTTTTTTGACAGCGGACAGCCACACATCATGGGGAGAACTGCAACGAACTTCAAGAGCGAGACCGTACGCCCCCTGGGTGAAATCAACAGCGTCAGTGCCCACCGGTGCAGGACCGACGCTTTCGACTTCGCTTTTTTGGAAAAGAGTTGGTTCGTTTAACGATAAGTGGTCATGTAACACCAGCCCGGCTGGAACAAGAACTACCCACCTACGATTTATTTGATGCAAAGACCGCAAACCAACAAAAGTGAGAGGAAACCCGATTACACAAGCAATAACGCCAGCTATAGTTCGCCCGTCAGCAAGTAAATAAGGTCCAGCGACTAAACCAACCACAGAAGTGATATAGGTAGCAGGACGAAGAAAACTTGTAACTGCTGCTGGCGCTCTCAACAAGAATCGACGCTCGTTACCGTAAGAGATCCGGTCAATGAATAGATCACCAATGGTTGCACTAGAACCGATCGCTAAAGCAACGGTCACAAAAATAAACGCACAGATAATTACCGAAGCGGTGGAAGAAGTTGTAGCGGCCCAGAGTGTAAGAATAAAAGATGTGACAGCACCAAAACGAATAACTGTTAGAGACAGAGGGCGAGGAACAAAAGTAGAAAAAATCCCCATCCCCCACAAAACCCAAAGAATTACAGAAAGCACTGAACGCGGAGTATTCTCCAGAGGGTGCAATCCATCAGCCATTAACGGTCCAACTCCTAAAGGCAAAGCAAGCCAAATAACGCGTAAACCTGTTAAGAGTAGAAAGTTTTTATCCCTAAGAGAAATGTCCACAAGATAACGCTAGAGGATTTAATAGCGTCCTGTCCCTACCAGAGCACTCCGGTAGAATCAAAGTGTGGCAAATAACAGCAATTCAGAGGATATTACAGCAGCAAGAATTCAAGAACTACGCGAATTGGTCCAATATCACAACGAGCGCTATTACTCTTTGGATTCTCCTGAGATACCTGATGCTGACTATGACGCCCTTTTTAGAGAATTAAACGAACTAGAACAACTTCACCCAAACCTCATCACAACTGATTCTCCAACCCAAACCGTTGGAGGCAGCACAATCAATACTTTTGAAGAAGTTGTGCACAGAACACCGATGATGTCTTTAGATAATTCATTCTCTATTGAACAACTTGAATCTTGGGCAGACCGTGTCAGGAAGGGGCTCCAACAAGAAAAAACTGATCCTCAATGGGTATGTGAACTTAAATTTGACGGGCTTGCTGTTTCTTTAATTTATGAAGAAGGCAAACTCGTGCAGGCAGCGACCCGAGGTGACGGAACAACAGGAGAAGATGTAACAGCCAACGTCCAAACAATTAAAAACATCCCGCACCGGTTACCAGAAAAATCACCAACCTTTCTTGAAGTCCGCGGTGAGGTATACATGTCCCTCACTGCATTTGTTGAATTAAATAAGAGTCAACAGTCTTCAGGGGAGAAGACCTACGCAAACCCGCGAAATACCGCAGCTGGATCCTTACGACAAAAAGATTCAAAAATCACTGCTACACGCAACTTGTCTTTCTGGGCCTATGCAGTTGGCGATGTAGAGGGACAAGAATTACAAGACTCCCACTTAGACACATTGCATTTTTTAAAAGAACTTGGGCTCCCTGTAAATGAAAAAGCTAAAAAGTTCGAAGATTTCTCTTCTGTTATTGATTTCATCAATCAAATAGAAAAAACACGACATGATTTGGACTATGAGATAGACGGAGTCGTAGTAAAAGTTGACGCCCTATCCATGCAAGACACGTTAGGCGCTACCGCTCGCGCACCGAGATGGGCAATGGCCTACAAATTGCCTCCAGAGGAACAGACAACCACACTTCTAGACATTGAGGTATCAATTGGGGCCGGAGGCCAAGCAACACCATTTGCTCGCTTAGATCCAGTTGTAGTTGGTGGATCTACAGTATCCACCGCCACCCTCCACAACTCAGACCAAGTAGAAGCAAAAGATGTCAGACCGGGCGACACAGTCGTTGTTCGTAAAGCAGGCGACGTTATCCCTGAAGTAGTCAGACCAGTTTTATCTGAACGACATTCAGATAGCACGCCCTGGATATTCCCAACTCACTGTCCGATCTGTGAAGCCCAACTAGTACGCCCTCAAGGAGAAGCAGCCACCTTCTGTCCAAACCATGCTTGCCCAGCACAAGTACGCGGCAGAATATCGCATTTCGTATCACGCGGAGCCATGGACATAGAAGGCTTTGGAGAGCAAACAGTTGACCTATTTGTCTCTCAAGGACTTATTTCAGATGTAGCAGGCATTTTTACTTTAGATATGGACAGAATCGCTAAATTTGAAGGCTTTGGCGAGACGTCAATAAATAACCTAAAAACAGCGATAGAAGAATCAAAAAACCAACCTCTAGGACGACTCCTCTTTGGTTTACGAATCCCGCACGTAGGAACCACTGTCGCCGACCTCGTAGCGCGATCGTTTAAAAATCTAGATGGTTTAGAAAAAGCCACAATCGAAGATCTAGAACAAGTTGAAGGACTCGGTCCAGTTATCGCAGCTTCAATATATGAATGGTTGCGTGAAAAACATAATCAAGAACTTCTTTCTAAAATCAGAGAAGCAGAAATCAATTTAACGGCAGCCTCAAGTTCTATTTCTTCTACGGAAACTCAATTACTTGAAGGTATGAGCATCGTAGTCACCGGAACCCTTTCCGTGATGAAAAGAGAAGAAGCTAAGGCAGCGATTCTTGAACGCGGAGGAAAAAGTCCAAGCACTGTTTCTTCATCAACAACGTTTTTAGTCGCAGGAGAAGGGGGAGGCTCAAAACTCCTCAAAGCTGAATCTTTAAATGTTCCTGTACTTGACGAAGAATCCTTTATCCAATTACTAAAAACCGGAAAAGTTTCAGACTCTAACTAACCGTCAACACGGAAGCACCAACTAAAAAATTGGTCCCTATCTGGTGAACGAACTTCCCAATAACGAATCTGCGCACAAATTTCTTGAGCTGGAAGTCGCTCAAGAACTAGACCTTTATCAGGGCGAAAGACTACTGAATTGAGAGCACGCTCAATTCGTTGTTCATCTAAAGGTATTTGAACGCCATCAATATAGGTCAACTCGCCTAACCAGCCAGAAGCCAAAATGACACCAACATTTGACTGTGGAAGAATGGTGTCTCCACGAGGTGGAATTAACTCAACGATGGCCGGATTACTGTCTACACTCACATCATCAACATTGTCATTAGTAGCAATTATGGCAGCAACTATCGCGCCCGCACCTAAAGCAAGAAGAAGCGAAATCCATAAAGCGTTACGACGATTCACATAAGTGAGACTACCTCGGTTATAAGCGGACTAGCGTAGAGGGGGTGAGTGATTCAAGTAAATCTTTTTCATTAAAAAATAGTTTCCCTGATTTAACTGGGCAGACGCTAAATAACCGGTATCGCTTACATCAAGCAATTGGAACTGGCGCATCGGGGACTGTTTATGTAGCAGTCGACTTAAATACCAGTCAACGAGTGGCGGTAAAAGTTCTGAATCCATCATTAAGCAGCGATAACAAGTTTCTTGAGAGGTTTTATAGAGAAGCTAAAAAAGTTAGTTCCTTGAACCATCCAAATATTCTCCGCGTATACGACTGGGGAGTTGATGGTTCCCCCTATCTTGTAACAGAGTATTTAGGAGGCGGAAGCTTAAGAAGTATCTTGATGACTGGATATCGGCTTACTCCTGGGCAAACGCTTCTCGTCGGGTTAGAAGCATGTAAGGCTTTGGCCCACGCCCATGAACGCGGAATTATTCATCAAGACATAAAGCCTGCAAATTTTCTATTTAGTCAAGACGGAGTGCTTCGTATAAGCGACTTTGGACTAACTAATGCATTAAGGGAAACAACTCAATCAGAAACTCCCATTGAAGGGTTCACTGGAACAGTGCGTTACGCCTCACCAGAACAAGCCAGTGGACAAAAATTGAATGGAAGCTCAGACATCTATTCCCTTTCAATTATTTTTGTTGAAGCGGTCACTGGCCACGTT
>CATISD010000021.1 GCA_949538625.1 Acidimicrobiales bacterium AG-410-I20 | reverse complement strand
GAAGGAGAATCAATTACGTCCACACGATGCTCTATGAGAGCTTGAACGTAATACTCTGGCACCGCATCCTGAATCGCTTCGCTCCGCCCTGCACCTACTCCTAAGCGAGCTTCTAAGACTTTGCGCGGTGCTTTGCCAGGACGGAATCCAGGCAAACGTACTTCTTTAGCTATACGCCGAAAAGCTTTTTCTATTGCTTCATCAAATTCTTGTTCATCTAGTGTGATGACTAATTTGATTTGGTTGTCTTCTAATGTTTCACAAGTGCTATTCACAGTGTCTGAAGTGTACCGCTGACTCGTCTAACTCATCTCAGATTTAAGGGGTAAACCCGTCATTTTTCTGCAAATAACAAATTTTTAGTCAATAGCAGGGCCTTTAAGCCTGTGGTCTGCTCAGTTCCACGCTACGATCAACCACGCCGCGGGTGTAGTTCAACGGCTAGAACCTCAGCCTTCCAAGCTGATGATGCGAGTTCGATTCTCGTCGCCCGCTCCATTCATTTTGGTGGCACAAGAAAAGAATCTGACTAGGGTCTTATCGTGCTAATAGCTCAAATATCTGATTGTCATATCCGTAGTGACGAGAGTCCTTTTGATCAACTCGTTGATTCAACAGAAACCCTAGAACGGGTAGTTGCGCATTTAATGTCAAGCGACATCACCCCAGATGTACTATTAGCAACAGGAGATCTAACTGAATCTGGGACGCAAGAAGAGTATTCACTGCTACTTGAATTACTTTCTCCTATTGATATTCCAGTACTTCCAATTCCAGGCAACCACGACGAAGGTCAACAATTTAGACAGGCATTAACAAATTATTTGCCGGAAAAGTTGCCTGAAACTCATTGCAGTTACGTAGAGGACAGATACCCGGTTCGACTTATCGGCCTCGACACTTCTTTGGCAGGCCGTCATGATGGACACTTTGATGATGAGCGATTTGAGTGGCTAGAGGAACAACTACATCAGTCCCCTGATAAACCCACTTTGATTTTCACCCACTTTCCTCCTTTCATAAGTGGTATTCACTTCATGGATATTTCTGGCTTAAAGGATCCAGAACGCTTTTGCGCATTAGTAGAGAAGAACCCACAAATAAAACTTGTTACTTCGGGGCATCTCCATCGACCGATAACTACAACAATTGGAACTTCTATTGCGTCTGTCTGCCCTTCTACGTCGCATCAACTTGGACTTGATTTGAACCCAGAACGAGGATCTTTAGTAGACGAACCTCCAAGTTATCAACTGCATCGTTGGGATGGTCTTCGTTTTGTGACCCACACAGCCTTAGCTTGGGAGGGGAAAACCTATGATCTTTCTTCATGGATCAGCAAGGTTGCTGAACATGCATCAGGCGACTCTGGATTTCCAAAGAAATAGTTTTTAGTTTTAGCTCGTTCGATTTTGACGTTCCAAGAATCTATAAACGTCTATTAAGTCCACACCAGGGAAAGGCGTGAAGTCACGACTAGCGGGAGGAAGCCCAGTAAGAACGAAACTTCTTTCCGCTGCTGACGGCCAAGCTACCCCTTCCCAGCGTCGAATTATTTCTGGGCGAGCTGTCGCATCTTCGCTTCTGGCATTAAGCCGTCGTGAAGTATCACTCCCTCTGAACCAGTGGGCGTCTTTGGAACGGCAACCTAAAGTAACAGCGTAAGGTGTGCGCTCGTTTGAGTTTTCCACATAAGTTGCACACCAGTATTCTCCAGTGTCAGAAGTTGTGTACTGGTAATGAAGTACATCCGCTGAAGCCCACGCCTGCCTGGCTCCCCAATGGCGGCCCACACGTGCTCCTTCAAGAGCACCGTCAGCATCAGAAGGAAATTCAATTCCATCATTTTCATATGCTTTAGTGATCGTTCCCTCTGGGTCAGTGCGTAAGAAATGGACGGGAACATCTAAATAAGAAGTAGCAAGATTAGTGAATCTATGTGTCGCCATTTCGTAAGAGACGTAATATCTCTCCTTTAAGTCTTCAATTGAAAGATCTTCTTGTTTCTTTGCAGCATCTAAGAATTCGGTAGCCGCTTTTTCTGGTATAAGTACTGCTGCTGCGAAGTAGTTGGATTCAATGCGCTGACGGAGGTAACTCTCAAAATCTGTTGTTTCTGCATGCTCTAGTGCAAAGTGTCCGAGTGTTTGTAACAAAACTGATCGAGCCCCTCTAACGCCCAGATCATCACGTTGAGGTATGTAAATAACTCGACGACGTGTGTCTGTAACCGAGCGAGCCGTGACCGGCATTCCTTTTACTCGTTCTACGGTGAAGCCATAATGTGCGGCTAAATCAGTTATGTCTTTTTCAGAAGGTGGCCCTCCCCCGGTGTAGCCAACAGCTTGCAAACTCTTTATCGCTATTTCCTCAATTTCGGGATAATAGTTATCTCGTTCTTTCATTTCTGTTCGAAGTGCGAGATTTGCACTTCGAGCGCGGTCGCCTGCTTCCTGTCGGGCCATTCCTGTGGGGCTCATTGGGAATGCGGGCAACGCTCTATAAAGCCCGACAAGTGTTTCTAATACTTCATTACTTACGGTTACACCAACACGGATTTCAGGCAGGTCTAGCTGATTTCTCCAAGGACTGTTTTGCAGTTCTTGGAGTTCAATCTCTAGCGATGCTCTTTTATTTGGTGGATCCGATGACAGGAGTTCTGAGGTTTCACACTTTAAAGCATTCGCTAGATCAGACAGAACCTTGAGTTTTGGTTCTATGTGACCATTTTCAAGTTGGCTTAAATAGGACGCTGGTCGATTTATGAGCTCCCCAAGAGCGACTAGCGTCATCCCAGCCTCTTTTCGGTAGTGTCGAATTTGTTGTCCAAGAATTCTCGTATTGAACTGTTCTTCGCTCATTTACCCTCACATTTCGCGAACTATTGCATTTTTTTCGTTATTTGAAAGGATACGTGTTTTTTTTACTACAAATTGATCAATTTTTCGAGAAAAATATTGAATAATCAATACTGAAATTAATTCAAAGAAGTTTTATAGAAAATGTCTGACATACAAATCTCCCCTCATCCACAATTAGACGAAATATTTACCCCAGAAGCCACTGATTTCATAGTGGATCTCGTAACAACTTTTCGCGGAAGAAGAAACCAGCTTCTCCAAGATCGTCAGGAACGACAAAAGCGAATTTCTGATGGTGAACGGCCCGGGTTTTTAGAAGAAACAGCTGAGATTCGCTCCGGCGACTGGACTATCTCTCCAGAGCCCGATCAGCTCATGGATAGAAGAGTGGAAATAACTGGACCCACTGATCGAAAAATGATGATCAATGCATTGAACTCAGGGGCGCGTGTCTTCATGGTTGACTGCGAAGACGCTACAAGTCCAACATGGGACAATGTTGTTTCGGGTCAAATCAACATAAGAGATGCTTACAGGCGAAATTTATCACTTGACCAAAACGACAAGCACTATGAACTCAACGAGGAGATAGCGACACTTTTTGTTCGCGCCCGGGGCTGGCATTTAGATGAGAGCCACGTCGTGATAGATGGTGAACCTGCTCCAGGAAGCCTTATCGATTTCGGCTTAGCCTTCTTCCATGGCGCTCAAACGTCTTTAGACAATGGTGCTGGGCCTTATTTTTATCTTCCAAAACTAGAGAATCACCTAGAAGCAAGACTGTGGAACGACGTGTTTATTCACGCACAGAATGCTCTTGGTGTTCCACAGGGAACAATTCGGGCGACGGTTCTAATTGAAACCATTCTTGCTGCTTTTGAAATGGATGAAATCCTTTTTGAACTCAAGGAACACTCTGCTGGCCTAAACGCCGGCAGATGGGATTACATCTTCTCTGTAGCAAAGAAATTTTCTTCTTACCCCGACTTTGTTCTTCCGGATAGATCAGATGTGACGATGACCGTTCCATTCATGCGGGCATACACCGAATTGATGATTGCCACCTGTCATAAACGTGGAGCCCACGCTATTGGTGGAATGGCCGCCTTCATCCCTAATCGACGTGAGCCAGAAGTAACAGAAGCAGCTTTGGTAAAAGTCACCGAAGATAAAGCGCGTGAAGCCGCAGATGGTTGTGATGGAACTTGGGTGGCTCATCCAGACCTAATTTCTATAGCCCAAGCTGAATTTGACGCTGTTCTTGGAGGAAAGGTCCATCAGCTTGAGCGACAACGCACAGATGTTGATGTTTCCGGCGATGACCTCTTAGCGGTTTCTGAAACCGGAGGAGCCATTACCGAAGCAGGGTTACGTACCAACATTCATGTGGGTATCCGATATATAGCGAGTTGGTTAGATGGCACGGGCGCTGCTGCTATTCACAATCTTATGGAAGATGCTGCAACGGCAGAAATAAGTCGTGGGCAAGTATGGCAATGGGTTCGCCACAACTGTGCCCTAGACGATGGCCGGCAAGTAACCGAGGAACTCGTTTTATCTCTAATTGAGGAAGAGCTAACCGTTATTGCTGAAGAGATAGGTCCTGAAAACTTTGATGCTATGCCATTCGAACAAGCAACAAACATTTTCCGAGACCTAGCTTTATCAGAAAACTTTGAAGAGTTTCTTACCATACCCGCTTACAAAATTTTAAAATAACGAACAAATCTCACTAGGAAACCCCTAGCAGAAAGAAAGAAAAACAATGAAAAAAAGTTTTGATCAACAAGTTGAAGAACTAGAACAAGATTGGGCAGGAAATCAAAGATGGGCTGGAGTTCAACGCGACTACACGGCCGCTGATGTTGTTCGCCTGCGTGGATCTTTCATACCAGAATGTTCTTTAGCTCGCCACGGAGCCGACCTCCTCTGGGAGCAACTCCACAGCATGGACTATGTTCATGCTCTTGGGGCTATGACTGGTGGCCAAGCCATTGAATACGTTAAAGGGGGCCTTCCAGCCATCTACTTGTCAGGATGGCAAGTAGCTGGAGATGCCAACCTCTCAGGTGAGGTTTACCCTGACCAAAGTCTTTACCCAGCTAACTCCGTACCGTCGGTTGTTGAACGAATCAATAACGCGTTGCGCCGAGCTGACCAGATCGAATGGGCAGAAAACGGTGGTGAAGCTTCTCGCGAATGGTTAGTTCCAATAGTTGCTGATGCTGAAGCTGGTTTTGGTGGTGCATTAAATGTTTTCGAATTAATGAAAAATATGATCATGGCAGGCGCTGCCGGTGTTCACTTCGAAGACCAACTTG
>CATISD010000020.1 GCA_949538625.1 Acidimicrobiales bacterium AG-410-I20 | reverse complement strand
TAAAGCTGCCCGTTTCGTACGCACATGCGACGCATTTAATATCCCCTTACTCACCCTCGTAGATGTACCAGGATTTCTCCCAGGTGTTGACCAAGAATATGGAGGAATAATTCGTCATGGCGCAAAATTACTGTACGCCTATTGTGAAGCGACAGTTCCCCGAATCCAAGTCATTACAAGAAAAGCTTATGGTGGAGCGTATGTTGTTATGGATTCAAAATCTGTTGGCTCTGATCTTTCTTTTGCTTGGCCAACAGCTGAACTAGCGGTAATGGGGCCACAAGGAGCAGTGGAAATACTGCACCGCCGAGAACTCCAATCAGCAGCAGACCCGGAAGCAAAAAAAACAGAACTTGTTGATGATTACACAGAGAGGTTCGCTAACCCATACATAGCGGCAGAACGGGGCTACATAGATGATGTCATCGACCCCGCCGAAACACGAAAAAAAATTATTGCAGGCTTCTCTGCTCTAAGAACCAAACGTGAAGAACTCCCACAACGTAAACACGGCGTTATTCCCCTATAACTTTTATGAACTCTGAACCAGAATTTCTCTCCATTACACCAGATCCGACACCAGATGAACGAGAAGCGATCCTTAAAGCATTCCATGAACTATGGCCCAATGAGAAAAAAGATGAATTCTCTTATCGGTGGCGTTTCAGTGGTCGATGGTGGGCTGATCAATCAAATCCAAGATCCGAACATAGAAATTGGAAAAATTAAAATACTTAATGCTAAAAGCTGGGCAGTAGATACTTTCTTCTTAGATCTGCACGAGATACTGTCAAAATGTGCATATTGGCAAAAAACATTATGAGCAACGCTTAGCTAAACTTATTTCTAATCTCCAAGGACACTGTCTTCTTCTCACACCAAAAGAGAATTTACGAACCCAACTCCCATCATCAGTCATATCCATTCAAGAATGGCCAAAAGTTTCGGCAGAAAAACCTTTTGATGCGATACTTTCAATTGGAAATCTCGCTATTTCAGAAAACATAAATGACTATCTGGTAGAACTCCAACGGTATGCCGGTAGAGAAACCCTGCTCTATTTTTGTGACCGTACAACAACCCCTACTGGAAATAATGGATCTGCAAAAAACGACATCACTGGTGCTTTGTGGGAAGCGAAATGGTCGGTTATTTATTGTGAACGCTTCACAATAGGGAAAACCAGGCGCGCCCCAAAATACGTCTATGGCACAGCAAGAATGAAAAGATCACCGGAAGAGAATTTGTAAGGGAAAATGTCACGCTAAATGCCGCCAATCCGAGTAGCGTTTAAACCTGTGAGTCTTATAATCCAAAAATTCGGTGGAACATCAGTAGCGGATCCAGAGAGGATCCGAGAAGTCGCTGATCACGTAAAAAGAACTCGGGATCATGGGAACGATGTTGTGCTAGTTGTCAGTGCTATGGGTAAAGAGACAGATCATCTTTTGCGCCTCGCTGAAGAAGTTTCCGGAACACGGCCAGCAAGAGAAATGGACATGCTAATCACAGCTGGGGAACGTAAAGCGATTGCATTAATGTGCATGGCTCTTCACGACATGGATGTGCAAGCTGATTCATTTACTGGAAGCCAAGCAGGCTTCCTCACTGATACAAATCATCAAAATGCTAAAATTCTGACAATCAACCCACAACGTGTTCAGGAGACAATTGACGCTGGAAGAGTAGCTGTTGTTGCTGGATCACAAGGAGTTTCAACAGATAATAATGTGACATTCTTAGGGCGTGGAGGTTCTGATACAACTGCTGTGGCTTTGGCCCATGGATTAAACGCCGACGCGTGCGAACTCTACACCGACGTTTCAGGAGTTTTTACAACAGACCCACGAGTATGTGACCAAGCCAGAAAATTAGCTTCAATTAGTTTTGATGAACTACTGGAAATGACTGCCGTAGGATGTCCTAAACCAGCAATGAGATCCGTTGAAGTGGCTCGCTCATACGGGGTTCGTCTTCATGTCCGATCAGCATTTACTTGGGAACCAGGAACCTGGGTAGATAAGGAGGAAAATACAATGGAAAAACCAATAATTTCAGCAGTGGTACCAGATACATCACAAGCAAAGGTGACAATATCTGG
>CATISD010000019.1 GCA_949538625.1 Acidimicrobiales bacterium AG-410-I20 | reverse complement strand
GTATGGTTTTACCATTCACCAGTTCTGGTCCTGTGGTGCAGCCTGGAGTGCACGCCGCCCTGTCAAGGCGGAGGTCGCGAGTTCAAATCTCGTCAGGACCGCAAACCATTGTTTATCTTTGTATAGGCATTGGGGTCGGGTAGCTCAGTTGGCAGAGCGTCCGCCTGAAAAGCGGAAGGTCACCGGATCGACGCCGGTCCCGACCACCAAATACGACAATGTAAGAGCAACTGGTGATATCTCTTTTTAGTTGCACTGGTTAATGAGTGATTATGAGAAACAACAATCGAGTGCTCATTCCAAAAGCAAACTTTCGCGACATTGGTGGAATTGAAACCCATGAAGGTAAAACAATTCAATTAGGCCAAATCTTTCGATCAGGACATTTATGTGAGCTCGCAAGTTCAGAAAAAACAATTCTTTCAGATTTGAACCTTCGTACGATTATTGACTTGCGGAGACCAAAAGAAATTGAAGAGAGGCCTCATCCATATTTTGAAGGTTGTCTAACTCATGAAATTTCTGTGTCTTCTTCTGATAATGAATTTGCAGTGGTTGCGGGATCTCTAAATAAGCCGGATATGGCTGAACAGGCATCGAATCTTATTGATGGATATTTTGAGGGAATTATTACGAAGCGTTTATATCTGTACCAACCGGTATTTCATGTAGCAACACAGCCCAAAAACTATCCTTTGTTATTCAACTGCTCTGCAGGTAAAGACAGAACTGGCTTTGTGGCGGCTATTCTTCTGCGACTTCTTGGAGTTGAAGAAGAAAAAGTGATTGATGATTTTTTGCTTAGTAACGAAGTCCGTAAAGACCAAATCGAGTTGCACATAATGTCTTACAAGCAACGGCTTGCTAAAGAAATGGGATTTAAAGAATCAGAAATTGATAATCGTGACCTTGAGCCTTTTCTCTCATTGGTGATGAGTAAGCCGTCATATATGAAGTCGGTTTTTTCTGCTATTGAGTCCGGCTGGGACTCATGGGAGATGTTTCGTAGGGAAGGGCTAAAGATCTCGGACGACAGTTTCGATATTTTCCGAGATTTTATGCTTCAGTGATCTTTCGCTACTGTGTGCATTTAGAAGAAATAGAGCAGTATCATCGTGGTACGACAGTGAGGTTAATCAATGAAAAATCATGAAAATATTTATATCAATGGAGAGTGGGTTTCCTCAGGTGGAGACGGCTCAATTGAAGTAATGAATCCTTCAACAGAAGAAGTTGTTGGCTCTATCCCTGACGGAGTTGCCTCTGACGTTGACGCAGCGGTCGAGTCTGCTCGTGCAGCTTTCCCGGCGTGGTCAGCTCTTAGTTTGGAAGATCGCTTGTCCTTTATTGAAGGTTTAGCAGGTCAATTAGCAGCACGTAGCGAGGAAGTTGGGGAACTTATTTCCACTGAAATGGGTATGCCGCAGCCTTTAGCAAACATAATCCAAGCTGGTTTACCTGCTGGAACTACAGCCAGTGTGTTAGAAACTGCTCGCTCTTTTGCGTTCGAAGAACAAATGGGAAACACTTTGGTTACCCGTGAACCGATGGGGGTCGTTGGTTGTATAACGCCTTGGAACTATCCGCTACATCAAATCATGGCAAAGGTGGCTCCGGCATTAGCAGTAGGTTGCACGGTAGTTCTAAAGCCAAGTGAGGTCGCTCCTCTAAATGCTTTCTTATTAGCAGAAATTATTGATGACCTCGGTTTTCCTCCAGGGGTCTTTAATCTTGTGTCGGGTGTTGGCCCAATAGTAGGTGAAGCTATTGCTGCTCATCCTGGTATAGACATGATTTCATTCACCGGGTCTACCCGTGCAGGGACTCGCGTTGCAGAAGTAGCAGCACCGAACGTTACACGTGTTCACCAGGAACTCGGAGGTAAATCAGCAAACATTATTCTTGACGATGCAGATTTTGCTTCTGCTATTCCAGGTGCGATTAACGCTTGTTTCCTGAACTCTGGTCAAACATGTAGTGCTTTGACTCGCCTTCTTGTTCCATCATCTCGTATGGACGAAGCTGCAGCTTTAGCTGGAGAAGCAGCGGCAGCTGCAGGTGGACGACTTGGACCACTTGTTTCTCAGGCTCAGTGGGATCGAGTCCAGTCATATATCCAAAAGGGCATTGATGAAGGTGCAACATTAGTTACAGGAGGTACTGGAAAACCTGAAGGCCGTGAAGTTGGCTACCACGTACAACCAACGGTGTTCGCTAATGTTGATAATTCAATGACTATCGCTCAAGAGGAAATCTTTGGGCCAGTGCTATCAATCATCGGTTATGAAGATGACGAAGATGCGATACGTATTGCCAACGATTCTGATTATGGACTCTCAGGCGGTGTTTGGAGTTCCGATAACAACCGTGCTCTTGAAGTCGCTAAGCGCATGCAGACCGGAGAGGTAGATGTCAACGGCTCTATCTTGAATACGAATGCTCCATTTGGCGGTTATAAGAAATCTGGTAACGGGCGAGAGTTAGGCCGATTTGGTATGGAAGAATTCCTTGAGGCAAAACAAATAAACATGCCTGCTTAGAGCATTAGTTCACAACAAATAACCACCATCGGTGGAAGCAAGTCGTTTTTCTTTTTAGATCTATTGGGCTGCAAGACCTGCTTGAAACTCCCCTTTTATAACTGCTTGTCGAGTTTTTTCATCTAATTCATCAAGCAGTTCAATGGTTACACCATGAATGTTTGCTGTACAAGGGAAAAGATGGGGGTATAAACCAACTGGAGCACCTGTATCAACTCCAACATCGAAAGTTTCTCCGCTCATTGAAAACACAACCGGGACGGTTTTTTCCACTCGTTCGTGTGCAACTTGTTGACCATTCACTAAGAGATAGAAAGTTCCACCTTTTCCGAATCCACCGTCATAGTCGAAGAAAACAGTTACTTTATTGTGACCTTGCTTCAAAGTTTCACCCGATGAAACAGTTGTGCGTTCATGCCCAAACAGGTTGTAATGCCAAATCGGTTCACCTTTATCCAAGTACAGTGACCATCCGTTTAAATTACCTCCCTGGCAAACAATGACACCTTCTGGAAATTCGGTTTCAGTTTCTAGTTCAGCTGTTATTTGAAATGAATGATTTTTTATGTTTAAAACGCTGAACTCTGGCATTCTGACGTGATCGGTTGTATAAAACGCTTTTTTTACTCCGTTTAATGGGTCAGGGGGTCTTGTGTTTTCGGTTAGGCGATTTCC
>CATISD010000018.1 GCA_949538625.1 Acidimicrobiales bacterium AG-410-I20 | reverse complement strand
TGTTCCTATCAACATGACTCCAAGGACTAGGACCGAGAGTGAAGATCCAAGTGGTCCATTCCGAGCATCCATAAATTGATCAACAATGTAACTTCCCATCAAACTTTCTTTATTTCCTCCGAGTATCGCTGGAGTTACATAGGCTCCGAAGCTAGGAACGAAAACAAGAATTGAGCCTGCAATAACGCCTGGCCTTGAAAGCGGCCAAACAATTCTTCGAAAAGCTTTCCATCCAGATGCATATAGGTCACGTGCTCCTTCCACGAGACTCCAGTTGATTCGATCAATAGAGGCATAAAGAGGTAACACCATGAACGGAAGGTAGCCGTAAACCAAGCCCAGAATTACTGCTGGTCTGGTGAACAGTATTCGGCCATCACCGAGTCCTAGCCCTTCAACAACTTTTGTGAAGAGACCATCGCTGGATAGTAAGACTCTCCATGCATAGGTGCGAATCAAGAAATTTGACCAGAAAGGAATCATGATTCCTACTAGTAGTAAGTTGCGAATAACAGGACGGCGAGTTGAAATAAAAAATGCTAAAGGGTAAGCCAGAAGCAGGCAGATGACTGTGGTGAGTACTGCTATCCAAAGAGAGCGCCAGGCTACAGCTTGTACTACATCTTCTCCGAGGCGAATGTAAGCATCAACGTTCCAATCGCGAAGTACTGTTCTTCCTGATCTGCTCCGTGTCGCAAAAGAATAGGCAATTACATACCCAAGAGGGACTACAAAAAATATAAGAAGGTAAACAATTGAAGGAAGTCCAACAAAAAATCCTTGGCGTGCTTTTGCTTTTACTGCTTGATGTTCAAGACCAGAAGAAGTTTGTTTCTTCGTTAGTAACTTCTTCATGAAGGGTTACCCCGAAACCACTGATACATATTTAGGATCGAACGAGACTGTGACTTCATCGCCCTCTGAGTAACGACTATTCGATGTTTCAGAGGATCTAACCTCCAAATGCATCCAATCAATCGCAACTGTATAAACGATGGCATTCCCTAAATAGACCACTGTTTCGACTATCCCATCTAGTTGATGCTGATTAGTTGAGTCTTGTCCTTTTTTTTCAATAGTTAAACGTTCTGGACGGACAGTTACGGCTACTGACTCTCCTGTTTCATAATCAGATTGGAGTTGTAGCCGATCTCCGTTGGATAAAACCAGTTCATTTTCAGAAGCAACTGTCGCTTCAAGAAAATTTGATCTTCCAATAAAGTCAGCAACGAACCGTGTCGTTGGGCGTTCATAAATGTCTTCGGGTGTTCCTATTTGCAGGAGTTTTCCCTCATGCATGACTCCAATTCGGTCACTCATGGTTACTGCTTCTTCTTGGTCGTGAGTTACATAAACGAAAGTAATGCCTACTTCACGTTGAAGATTTTTAAGCTCTATCTGCATTTGCTGTCGAAGTTTGAGGTCAAGTGCTCCGAGAGGTTCGTCGAGAAGGAGAACTTCCGGCCGGTTCACTAGTGCTCGAGCGAGCGCTACCCGTTGTTGCTGCCCACCAGAAAGTTGTGTTGGCTTACGATGTGAAAGCCCATCCATCTCAACAAGGTTTATCGCCCATTCGATAAGTTCACTTCGCTCTTCCTTTGGAACTTTTTGCATTTGTAAACCAAATTCAATGTTTCCTGCAACAGTCATATGAGGGAAAAGAGCATAATTTTGGAAGACAGTATTTACTGGACGCTTATTCGGTGGTTTTAAGCCCATCTCTTCTCCATGAATTAGGACAGAACCTGCTGTTGGTAATTCAAGCCCTGCGATCATCCGCAGTGTCGTTGTTTTCCCACAGCCAGATGGACCTAACAGAGAAAAGAATTCTCCATCTCCAATGGTGAGATCAATGTCATCTACAGCCGTGACTTCATCAAATTTTTTAACTACATTTTTTAACTCAACCGCTGACGAGGAATCATTCATATTTGACCACTTAACTCTTTTAAAGAGACAATGTAACTATCGTCACAATAGTTATTTCGTCGCTAAGTTGCCACTCCTAAGACTGGTATGGTCTATAAATTAATCCGCTATCTTTCTAGCAACAGGTCTTCGAATCAGGAATAATAATGCACCCATCACTCGCCGAAACAAAACAGGCTGTTTTTTGGGTTGATCAACTTGACAGTACAACAGAAGAGCCTTTTCCTCTGACCGGAAGCAAAGAAGTTGATCTAGTGATTATTGGGGGCGGCTTTACTGGATTATGGACCGCTTTACTTGCTAGCGAAGCAAATCCAGGTCGCAGAATCGTCATTCTTGAATCAGAGACAGTCGGTTACGGGGCTTCCAGTCGCAACGGCGGATTTTGTGACGCATCGCTTACTCATGGCCTAGAAAACGGTGTTTCTCACTGGCCAGAAGAAATGCCTACTTTAGTGCGGCTCGGTCGAGAAAACCTCAAAGGAATCGTTGAGACTATTGAAAGACACAATATTGACTGTGATGTTGAAAAAACTGGTGAAATAAATGTCGCTGTTAAGCAATGGCAGGTAGAACAATTACTTCAAAGCGCCAATCTTGCTAAGAGTTTTGGAGGAGATATTCAGTTTCTTGATTCGAATGCTGTTAAGGAGCAAGTAAATTCACCTACTTATCTCGCGGGACTCTGGAATCGGGATGGTGCCATAATGCTTGATCCAGGGAAACTAGTTAGAGGACTGCAAGATGCGGTAACTTCGCTAGGAGTGGCAATCTTTGAAAAGTCCCCAGTTGTCGACTTAACAAAATCCGGAAAAAAAATAGTGGTTTCTACACAGAATGGGCGGATCTCTGCAGATCGAGTTGTGATTGCTACTAACGCTTTTAACCCAGTTCTAAAGAAAATACGTCGTTACGTAATTCCTGTATATGACCACGTCCTTGTTTCTGAACCTCTTTCAAGCTCTCAATTACAGTCCTTGAACTGGTCGAACCGTCAGGGAATTGGCGATAGCGGAAACCAATTTCATTACTACCGTCTAACGAAAAATAACCGTATTCTTTGGGGAGGTTATGACGCTCACTACTATTTCGGGAATCGCATGGGATCCCAAGTTGAAAACAATGATCAAACCTGCGGCATGCTAGCAGAGCACTTTTTTGAAACTTTCCCTCAGCTAGAAGGTTTATCTTTTACACATAAATGGAGCGGACCGATTGGTACCACCACTCGATTCTCCTGTTCATGGGGATCAAGCCACCAAGGACAAGTGGCCTGGGCAGTCGGATATACAGGACTAGGAGTTGGCGCCACTAGATTTGGCGCTCAAGTCGCTTTAGATCTTGTTGATGGAATTGACACTGAACGCACTGAATTAGAAATGGTAAGAAAAAATCCTTTTCCTTTCCCTCCCGAACCATTTCGATGGCTTGGCGTACAAATTACAAGTTCCATGATGAAGCGGTCCGATCGTAACGAAGGGCGAAGAGGTTTGTGGCTTAAATTGCTTGATCGATTTGGAATTGGTTTCGACAGTTAAGATCTAAAGCATGAATGAGGACTATCGAAATCTCTCTTTTTGGCATGATTCGTTTCCGGGTGACCTT
>CATISD010000017.1 GCA_949538625.1 Acidimicrobiales bacterium AG-410-I20 | reverse complement strand
CCAAGCGTGTGGGTGGCAGTTATCTTCAGCGCACTGATTACTTTCTCATTCGCTATTTTAGGGCCAGGCTTATTAGCCGCACTTTCACTAGCAATACCACCGCGAGCTCGTGCTATGGGATTCAGTATGGGGGCATTGTGGGCTTTGCCAGGGCTTTTCGCACTCCCACTAGTTGGTTGGGTAGGCGATAACTGGGGAATTCGTAAGGGCATGCTGGTTATGGTTCCGATTCTTTTAATCGGAATGTTTATTATAAGTTCAGCAGCTGCAGGGATAAATAGGGATATTGAACAGGTTAGAGCTTCCGCCCGAGCGCGAAGTGAAGCTGCCTTATCACGCAAAAGAGGCGAAGCTAAGCTTCTACTAACTCGTGACGTCCAAGTCAGTTACGACAAAGTTAAAGTCCTCTTCGGAATTGACATAGACGTTGGAGAGGGAGAGATCGTAGCACTTCTCGGTACTAATGGCGCTGGAAAGTCAACGCTTCTAAAAGCAATCTCGGGAGTGACAGAGGCCGAAAGAGGTGCGATTGTTCTTGATGGACGTGACATCACACATGCACCCCCCAATGAAATTGCAGCGTTAGGTGTAGCCCAACTCCCTGGCGGTCATGCAATTTTCCCCAGCCTTACGGTCAAGGAGAACATCGAAGCGTCTCAGTGGCTCACTAACAACGATTTAATAGAGGCAGCTATTGGGGTAGAAGAATCACTGCGGCTATTTCCAGAAATACAACAGAGGTGGAATGAACCTGCTGCGAATCTTTCCGGAGGGCAACAACAAATGCTCGGTTTAGCTATGGCATTACATAGCTCACCGAAAGTACTTATGATCGATGAATTATCTCTAGGTCTCGCACCAACTGTTGTAGAACGGCTTCTTCCAGTCATTAAACGCATAGCTGAAAATGGGACCGCGGTGATAGTTGTTGAACAATCAGTAAACCTTGCTTTGACGATCGCCGATAGGGCGTATTTCATGGAAAAAGGCCAAATCCGGTTTAGCGGTTCAACGAGAGATCTTCTAGAAAGACCAGATTTACTTAGGTCAGTATTTCTAAGTCAAGTTAATGCTTCACCATTGGGAACCAAAGAATTATCTGGACCTACAAGCACGGTAACCCTACAAGCAGAAGCACTTACTCGCCGTTTCGGAGGGATACAGGCAGTTAGCTCTATTAGCTTTAACGTTAAAGAAAAAGAGATCGTGGGGGTGATGGGACCCAATGGCGCTGGGAAAACTACGCTTTTCGACCTGCTGAGCGGTTTCGTTCCTGTTGATAGTGGGAAAGTACAGTTACAAAATCGTGACATCACTACTTTTAGTCCGGCTGAGCGGGCCCGTTTCGGTTTGGGTCGGTCATTCCAAGACGCGAGGCTATTCCCGTCACTCACAGTTTCGGAAACAATCGCAGTAGCACTTGAACGCTTTACGGCTTCCCGAAATCCTATCTCAGCTGCACTGCATCTCCCTCCCACCTATGAAAGTGAAAAACGCGTTGCCAGACAGGTTGCAGAACTTATAGAAGTGATGGGATTGACTGCATACCAGAATAAATTCATAGGAGAGCTTTCCACCGGAACTCGTCGAATGGTGGACCTCGCTTGCGTTATCGCTCACAGACCTTTAGTTGTCCTTCTTGATGAACCATCAAGTGGTATAGCTCAAAAAGAAGCAGAAGCACTTATCCCAGTCCTTCATCGAATCCGGGACGAAATGGGGTCCTCTTTAGTGGTGATAGAACATGACATCGGCCTTCTCTCAGAAATATCTGATCGTTTCATTGCTTTGGATCAGGGCTCAGTTATTGCTCGAGGAACACCTGAAGAAGTCCTTGAAGATCCTCTCGT
>CATISD010000016.1 GCA_949538625.1 Acidimicrobiales bacterium AG-410-I20 | reverse complement strand
ATGAAGCCCTAAAACGAAAATTAGAAGATCGAGATTTGCAAACTCGTCAAGCTGCTGAAGATCTTCTTTCTTAACTAAGCCACTTCATAATTCAATCATCCACTTCACAATGAACTTGCTTCAACTAACGTTTAAGGTAAGTAGGGGAAGGACAACACCATGTTTAATTCAAAGAAAACTTTGGCAGCTCTATTATTAATGATTTTATTTATTGCTTCTTGTAGTAGTAAAGCTGATGACAGTGCTTTACTTGATGCGTTAGATGACGCTGAAGAAGCATTAGAAGAAGCAGAAGAAGCGCGAGATGAAGCAATTGATGCTTTAGAAGAGGCAACGGATGCACTTGAAGAAGCGACAGACGCGTTAGAGGACGCCACTTCCACTACCGAAGCTACTACTACAACAGAAACAGAAACAGAAACAGAAACAACAACTACAACTGAAGCTCCAGAATGTGCCGGCGATGCATTGCCCGATGGCATCACTCTTGATCCTTCAGAAGCAAATGAAGGTGACGTAGATGGTGATGGCTACGTTGATCAAATATGGGCGGCAACAGTAGATGAAGGATCTAGTTCGTTCACAGCGTACCTAGTTGTCTTAATGGGTGATAGCGAAGACCGCTATCACGTAATTGAAATCGGAGGCGGTTTAATGCCTGAAGCTGCTGCTTGGGCTAGTCACGACATTGACGATAACGGAGCTGTTGAAGTATGGCTAGCGGTTCCTGATGTCAGACGGACAGTTCCAGGTGGACTTGCTGTTTTCAGCGATTGCGCTCTAACACTAGTTACAAATTCTGAAACCGGTTATAGATGGGTTTTAAGAGGATCAGATAGTTACACGCCCATGCCGCCTTTCTACCGATCTGCATGTCAAATCATTGAAGGAACCACGGTCTATTCACAAGTAAAATCAGATTTAGAAGATAGCGGTGATATGGATTCCGATTGGACTTTAGACATTTCACCTTTCCGGCTTGAAGGAACGGAGATGGTACCAGCGACTGAACTGGTAACTATTCCTGAAGGAGCACTTTCAGGAACTTTTTCCAGTTTCGACGATGCTTTTGATTACGCGGCTGACTACGGGTTCGAAGAAAGTTCCTGTAGTTGATTGAAGTAATTCAATAACGTCAAATACAACAAATGAATGATGTTATCGACCGACTTTTCGTGGTCGTGAGTCCATAAACATTGCACGCATAGCTTCAAAACTTTCTATACATTGCCCTGCTCCAAGGACTACACATTCAAGTGGTTCTTCAACTTGATAAACCGGAACACCAGTTTCCTCGGCTAGCCGCAAATCAAACCCGCTTAAAAGTCCACCACCGCCTACTAAATGAATGCCTTGCGCGATAAGGTCCTGGCCAAGTTCCGGTGGTGCTTGCGTTAAACACGTGACTGCTGATTCAATCATGGCTGTGACTGGCTCATTAATAGCTTTACGCACTTCGGTTGCGGTAAGGATTACTTTTTTAGGTAGCCCTGTCATTAGCTCTCGACCGGTCACTTCTGCTCTTAACTCGACTGGCATTGGAGCCGCGGAACCTATTTGAATTTTGATTTCTTCCGCGGTGTGTTCACCAATTGCCATTCCATATTCCGTCCTTAAGTAATCTTGAATGGCGGTATCTATATCAAATGATCCAACTCGAACTGCTTCTAAGGCAACAACACCGCCAAGGGACAGCATGGCGGATTCTGAAGTTCCGCCACCTATATCAACCACCATGTTGCCCACTGGTTCACTAATCGGGAGGTTCGCTCCAATTGCAGCAGCGAGAGGTTGTTCAATAAGTTGAGCGTCAGTTGCTCCTGCTCGCCTGGCTGCTTCGGTTACTGCTCTTCTCTCAACTGCTGTAATGGCTGAAGGAACACAAATAAGAACCTTTGGGCGGTTAAACCTACTCACTCCCACTCTTTCGAAAAGAACTCGAACCATGCGTTGAGTGATATCGAAATCTTTTATTGCCCCTTTTCGAAGGGGTCGCTCAGCAACAATATGACCCGGGGTTCTGCCGATCATTTTCCATGCTTCATTCCCCATAGCAAGCACTTCACCGGTGCGCTTATTTAAAGCAATCACCGAGGGTTCAGCAAAAACTAGTCCTTCGCCGCGGGCATAAACCAAGGTATTAGCAGTACCTAAATCAATAGCGAGATCCCGTGCCATATTCTCTACCTACTTCTCAAACGGCTGTTCTTGGGAAAATTCTTCATATTCCCGTACGCCGCTTGACGGTTGAGTTGGGGGCCCGGATCTACTTCTCTTCGTGCCATTTTGATGAAGATTTCTTAACGTGTTTCGTAATTCATTTGGATCTTGGGGGCGAGAACGTGGACGGCTTACCACCCACACCAAGATTGATCCAATAAAAGCAAACGCGACTCCTCCGGCAAGAAACAGTATGGAAGAACTCATGTTAAGGAAGCCTTGTCTTTATTTTGTGGGAGTTCAGAAATGTTAAGAACATGTTGAGCGTCCACACCCCAACTTTCATTTTCACCCCATTTTTCGTACTTCCAAATTGGAACAGTTGCTTTAAGCGCATCTATACAAAACCGGGATGCTTCGAATGCGTCTTTGCGGTGCGGGGAAGAAGCTACAACGATGACAGCTGTTTGGCTTATTTCAACTTTTCCTGTTCTGTGAAGTAACGCCAATCTTCTTATTTCAGGCCAACGAGATCGTGCTTCTTTAATAATTTCTTTCATTCTTGGAAGTGCTTGTTCTTCATAAGCTTCATAAGCAAGTTCGTTTACATCCGGTCGTTCAGGGGCGTGGTCTCTAGCATTTCCGGTAAAGAGCACCACTGCTCCGCAGTCCGGTTTATTGACCCAGTCAAGGGCTTCTTGAACAGGGAGATCTTCAGCATGCAACGCACACCAATCATCTTCTGTAAGAGATGAAAAATTTGAAGATTCTTCCAATAGTTCTGACATCTATTTCATCGTACGACCCGATTCTTAGGGCTCCACGTATTTTTGGGACCTACTTGGGTTCTCGAAATGCTCGTACTATCCCGGAAATAACGAAACCAACGACTATCGCGGCGGCGATAAATGCTAATCGTTGACGGCTTCCTGCATTAAGTTGATCACTTAATTTAGGTTCATAACCAACAACATAAGCTTCTTCGTTGGTGTGTTGGGCTTCCCAACCTAACTCTTTGATTCGGTCGTTGGAAATAATCCACGGGTAGATGGTGTAAGGAACTATAGAAGCGGGTGCGTCTGTTAAGCCGATTTGCCATCTTATTGATGCAGCGAGTCGGGCAATAAAGGCGGGCACTCGTATTCGAGGCACTGGGCCGCTTAATTCTGTTAAAAGGGCAGAGGACATCCAGCCATCTGGGGCAACATTGATGGGCCCGTCAAAGTTGTTTTTTACTACGCAAATAACTGCTTCTGCGAGATCGTCTGCGTGAAGAAACTGCCCCATGGGGTCTCCTTCTTCCGTTCGGATGTTCTTTGCCGACTCTAAAACCCTTGCAAGTCCACCTGGTCTTTCTTCTGCCACTGTGACTGCGGTTCGTAACACGGAAACAGAACGTTTTTGATTCTTTTCCGCCCATTCGCGTGCAATTTTTTCAAGAGCGGCACGGTGTTCAGCGAATCGGAAACCTGGGCATGGTCGGATTTCTGCATCTTCTGTAAGGGGTACGGGATTATCTTCCCAAGCGCCATAAACCATTGCGGAAGAACGGATGACAAGATGAGTTACTCCTGCGGTGTCGGCTGCCGCTAATAGTCGTTCAGCGACAGCAAGCATGTTATGTCCAGGGTCTTCTTCAACGTCATGTGCTTGAACGCCGGAAGCAAGATGCACGACAATATCTGTGCCGGTAAGAAGTGCCCGTAAATCTGCAACGGCTAAATCAACGGTTTGTAATGTAACTTCTGGATTTAAAGAAATTCCAGATCGGCGGTCTAATCCAAGCACGTGATATCCCTCTTCAGCGAGACGTGAACATACTTGACGGCCGACGGCTCCTGTGGATCCTGTAACCACAACGCGAGGCTTCTGGGTGCTCATTGCTCTACGATGCCTTTGTGGACAATAACGAAACACCAGATGATGAATTCGGTGAAAATCCGTTTGAACAGTTGGGTGACTTTTTTAAATTCATAGGGTCAAGTGATTTTAGTGGTATTTCGAAAATTAACCCTAATGAAAATGCTCGACGTTTGGCCATGTCAATAGCTACGGACGGTCGACCGGAAACGAATATTGATCCTGTTGCTCGAATGGAATATGAACAATTGGCGCGAGTGGCACAATTACAAGTTGAGAATAAAACTGGTCTTTTGATTAATCGTGGGCATCCTCTGGTTATTGAGCCTCTTAATCGGTCTTTGTGGGCGGAAAGAAGCATTAGTTCTCTTGAACCGTTGCTTTCTCAAATGACTGATTCTTTACAAGAGGGTATGCCTGATCCTGAAACGCTTAAAGAGAATCTTCCAAGTGAGGATTTCCTTGGGCTCCCGGAGGGTGCTATGGAAGCTTTTGCTGAAATATTTGCAGCTGTCGCTCCGCAAATTTCTAGTATCACGACGGGGACCATGGTTGGACGGCTCGCCACTCGGAGTCTCGGAAGTTACGATCTTCCAATCCCTCGCAGTGAAGACAATCTTTTGGTGATTGATCCAAATATTGATGATTTTGGTAAAGATTGGAGTCTGCCTATTGAGGGGCTCAGACTTTGGGTGTGTCTTCATGAGTCGCTTCATCATGCACTATTTGGTGTTGAGCATGTTAATAAGGCAATTAGTGATCTCTTGAAACGTCATGCAAGTAGTTTTCAGAGCGATCCGTCTGCGCTTGAGCAGCAATTGAACGAAATGGGAATTTCTCCAAACCCTGAAAGTCTTTTAAACATTGGTGAAAATATTGATCCTCATTTTATTTTGGGTGCCGTAAGGTCTGCTGATCAAGAGGAATTGCTTCCCCATCTTGAAGCACTTGTCGCGGTGGTGATTGGTTATGTGGACTATTTCATGGATGAGATAGGTGCAGGTCTTGTACCAAGTTATTCAATGATTACTGAGGCTCTCCGTCGGCGACGTGTTGAAACTAGTGAAGCAGATCGGTTTGTTGAGAAGGTTCTTGGACTTAACCTCACGCAAGATCAGGTGGATCGTGGCGCGAGTTTCGTTAGTGGAGTAATTAAATGGGGTGGGACCGATGATCTCTTTAGATTATGGGAAGATAAGAGATGTCTTCCCACACCGAACGAGGTAGAGAACCCTCGTCTTTGGTTAGCTAGAACAGAACTTCTTGATCCTTAAATCTTTATTGATCTGGATCTAAATTTTCTTGTTCCCAAATCGGGAGTTGGCCGTCTGGGCGATCAGGTTTTGTTGGGGTGGCACGCCGGCGTGACTCTTGTGTGGCGATGTGATACCAAAGAAGAGCTACGGAGGAAACTGCTGCCAATCCGGCGTAACCCCAGCTAGGGCGTATCGGCGCCAAAGCAGCAATGAGCGCCCCCACTGCCCAGCTCATTTGGAAGCGTCCTTCAAATTTTGCGAAAAATCTTCCATGGTTTGCATCGGGTGCGTCACGTTGAACGAGCGAGTCAAACGCTAATTTGGCTGTGCCGCCAGCGACAGTGGTGACAAAGGAAATAAGTACTGCGGCGAGAACCCCAAGTGCGAATGCGGCTGTTATGGCTCCAGTAAAGAGCAGTAGAAGTGCAAGAAAGATTATTCGTTCTTCGATGAATCTTTTTCTCATGCGTGGTGCAAGATTTGCTCCTATGAGCATTCCAAGTCCGGCGGCGACCATAACTACTCCGAAATGCCAGGCAGGAGCCCCAGGGGTTCCAAAAACATCTTGATTACGGAGATGGCCAGTTGCTACTCCGGCTGCTTCACCGATGCCGCTTAGTGATAGTCCTTCGTCACCGCCTCGGAATTCGAAAGCGAGTAAAAAGGTTACAAACCCTACTGCTGCGCGTAAGAAAGCCATCGTTGCTGCGGTGTAAACGATGCTTTCTGTTTTAAGTTCTGTTATTTCGTTAGCGGATGCTGGTTTTTTGGCCACGACGGTTTTTGGTACCTGTAATGCGTACAAGGTCGTTATCCCAAATCCGAATACGGCTACCCATGCTGGCCAAGCGTCTCCACCTAATAAGGCCAGGCCTCCGATTGCTGCTCCAGCCATAGAGCTCAATGCTCCAACGACACTGAGTTTGGCGTTGCTTTCCACGAGACCGAGATCGGATCGCACTAACTCAGGCAGCACGGCGCTTTT
>CATISD010000015.1 GCA_949538625.1 Acidimicrobiales bacterium AG-410-I20 | reverse complement strand
TTTATGTGTAACTCATGTTGTGCTCGCTCTAAGCGAAATTCTGTTCTTCGTCGAACGATCTCAATTTGATGATTAACCCAGCATGATAAGGCATCTAAAAGAGTCATTGTTTTAGGAACCCCGTCATCTAGCGCAACCATGTTTACGGAGAAAGAGTTTTGTAGCGGTGTTCCTTTATAGAGCTGGTTCAGAATTACTAGAGCAGGCGCGTCTTTTTTGAGTTCAAACACCAGCCGTGTTTTTCCTTTTGCTGATTCGTTACGTATTGTTCTAATTCCTTCGACTTCTCCTTTATCAACAAGTGCTGCTGTTTTCTCTTCAATTGATTCCACACTTGTTTGATATGGGATTTCTGTAACAACTATTTGGTCATTTTTAGAGCCTTCAATAATTTCAGCCTTCGCACGAACTTTTATAGAACCACGTCCTGTTTTATATGCTTGATGTATCCCAGAATGCCCGAGTATTTCACCACCGGTTGGGAAATCAGGTCCTTTGATATATTCCATAAGATCGCTGACTGTTGAGTCGGGATTATTAATGAGGTGGATTGCTGCGTCAGCTACTTCCCCTAGGTTGTGAGGGGGAATATTTGTTGCCATTCCAACAGCTATTCCCTGCCCGCCATTAACTAAAAGGTTTGGAAATCGGGATGGGAGAACCTTTGGTTCTTGGGAGGATCCATCAAAGTTATCTAGGAAGTCTATTGTTTCTTCGTCGATTCCTTCCAACATGGCCATTGCTAATTCAGACAATCTACTTTCGGTATATCTCATGGCTGCAGGAGGATCATTAGGTGATCCAAAGTTTCCATGAGGGTCTATCAATGGGTGTCTTAGCGAAAAGGGTTGACCCATGCGAACTAATGCTTCGTAAATAGCACTATCACCATGGGGGTGATAGTGGCCCATTACCTCTCCGACTACAGTTGCGCATTTTACATGCGATCTATCAGGTCTTACATTAGTGTCATACATGCCCCAAAGTATTCTCCGATGAACTGGCTTTAGTCCATCTCTTGCATCAGGAAGAGCGCGTGCGACAATAACAGACATGGCATAGTCCAAAAAGGATTGTTCCATCTCTTCTTGTATTTCAATATCTTCCACTCCCTCATCCGGATTATTATCCTGGGTAATGTCAGTGTCGCTCATGAATTCCTTTTGTTAGCCTAGATGTCTAAAAATCGAACGTCTTTGGCATTTGTTTGA
The DNA here is from genome assembly GCA_949538625.1 of Acidimicrobiales bacterium AG-410-I20. GTDB lineage: Bacteria > Actinomycetota > Acidimicrobiia > Acidimicrobiales > MedAcidi-G1 > MedAcidi-G2B. The sequence goes on along the minus strand of CATISD010000015.1, from coordinate 2,848 downwards.
ATAAACGTTTTTCTGCTTTCGACATCTTCTCCCATTAATTTGGAGAAAACTTCATCTGCTATTGAGGCTTGTTCAACAGTTACTTTCAGCAGCGTTCTCTTTTCGGGGTCCATTGTGGTATCCCATAGTTCGTCAGCATTCATTTCACCAAGGCCTTTAAGTCGACCAAAGTCTGCTTTGTGTTTAGGGTTTTCTTTAAGAAATACCTCCTTGGCATGTTCGTCCTTCAGATAAATTTTTGCTTTTTTCACTTCGGTTGAAAATAAGGGTGGTTGCGCAATGTATACGTGACCTTTCAGGACAAGTTCTTTCATCTGGCGGTATAAAAAAGTTAATAACAGAGTTCGAATATGACTGCCATCTACATCGGCATCGGCAAGTAGAACAATTTTGTGATACCTGATTTTGTCGATATCAAATTCGTCTCCAAATCCAGCTCCAATTGCTGAAATAAGTGCCTGTACTTCTGTATTATTTAACATTTTATCTATACGAGATCTTTCAACATTTAGAATTTTCCCTCTAATAGGTAAAATGGCCATAGTTCCCGGATCACGAGCGTCTTTTGCAGATCCTCCTGCAGAGTTTCCTTCAACGATGTACAGCTCTGATTCTTTGGGGTCCTTGCTTGAACAATCAGTTAACTTACCAGGTAATCCTGCACCATCAAGCGCTGATTTCCTTCGGGTAGCATCACGTGCTGTTCTTGCCGCTATTCGTGCACGTGCTGCTTGAACAGCTTTTTGTGTTATTAATTTTGCTTCTTTTGGATTTTCTTCTAACCAATCTCTTAGGTGCTCACCTGCAGCTTTTTCCACCAAAGATTTAATAGAAACATTTCCTAGTTTACTTTTTGTCTGCCCTTCAAATTGAGGATCGCGCAAGCGAACAGAAATTATTGCTGTGAGTCCTTCTCGGATATCTTCACCCTGTAATCCGTCATCACTTTTGTTTAGTTGACCGTTGTCTCGAGCATATTTATTGACAATTCTGGTTAACGCTGTTCTAAAGCCCTGTTCATGCATTCCACCTTCCGTTGTTGAAATACCATTGGCAAAGGAATGAATTCCATCAGAGTTAAATCCCGTGTTCCATTGGAAAGCTATCTCTACTTCTTGTTCTTCATCTTCTTCTTGAAAAAAACCAACTTTGTCAAAAAGAGCTTCTTTTGATGTGTTTACATGCTGAACGAAATCTTTAATACCACCGTCATACTTGTAGGACGTTTTTTTGGTATTACTTGTGGTTCTGTTGTCAATGAATGTAATTTCAAGCCCTTTGTTGAGAAAGGCCATCATTTGAAATCTTTCTAATAATGTATTAGCTCGAAAATCTATTCCTTCTTTAAATATTTGTATATCTGGCCAGAATCGGACTGTCGTTCCAGTCCTTTTGTTTGGAGCTTCTCCGGTTACTGCAAGTTTTTCATCTGCTTCACCTCCGTCTTTAAACGACATGAAGTGGCGATTCCCATCTCGGTCAATTTCTACCTCAACTTTTGAACTAAGCGCGTTAACTACTGAAACTCCAACCCCATGTAAACCGCCGGAAACCTTGTAGCCTTCACCACCGAATTTTCCTCCTGCGTGAAGAACTGTTAGTACCACTTCAGCAGCTGTTAAATCTTCGTATTGATGATGTGCCCCTACAGGAATTCCTCTTCCATTATCCCTGACTTCACAAGCGCCGTCTTCAAGAATTTCTACTTCTATTTTGGTGCAATGTCCAGCCATTGCTTCATCAACAGCATTGTCAACTACTTCGTATACCAGATGGTGTAAACCTGTTGGACCAGTGGAGCCAATATACATTCCTGGGCGTTTTCGTACTGCTTCTAAGCCTTCTAGAACCTGAATATCATCAGCACTGTATGAGTCAGCAGTTTGCGTCATATTTTGTTAATTTTCCTACCAAAGTTTTTTAGTGCTCTATGTCGAAATTCTCGTGTGTTTTTTCTATAAAACACGTGGTCAGAGGCATAAATTACACAAGGTATATTCTATCATTTTGGAGAGATTAGAAGGGGTTTTTGTTTTATTAATTTTCGTTATATTTCTTGAATTAATTAATGATTTTATTACTGTTTAATTATTATTTTCATATCTTGAAGTTTGGCTTTAGAAGTATTTTCATTAGCCGCTTTTAGTGTTTCTGCTTTTCTCCACTCGACTTCTCTTGCGACGCCAGAATCAACGACCTGTATGTACAAAATTTGATTTTTGATGTGTGTGGGAGAAGAGAGTTTTGATAATGGTCCACCAATTATTAACTCCCAATTCTCGAGGATTTCTGTGATGTCTTGACTTGTCGATCCACTTAGTTTGTGGAGAAGCGAATCTAGAAGTACCTCTATTTTTTTAGGTTGCTTCTTTTTTTCGTAGGGTGACTCCCCTGTCATGCTGTTACAACTTTCCCATTTTGTATTTCGTAATATGTGTTAGCGTCAATATATTTTGGTTCTATTGCAGTTGTAATAAATGTTTGGTCGGCTACTAGTAGGTGAAGAAGTCTTTCTGTTCGTTCTGTATCTAGTTCAGAAAAGACATCGTCCAGAAGAAGTAAGGGTTTTGCTTTATGAACCCCATATAAGAAAAGGTGTCCCGCTACACGAAGTGAAAGGGCAATAGTTCGCTGTTCTCCTTGCGAGGCATGCGTTCTTGCAGGCATTTCATCTAAAAATATTTCTATATCATCTCGGTGTGGACCGATTAAGGTCGTTGCTCTTCTTAATTCATCATTCTCTATTTCTTTTAAGGAAGAAAGAAGGCCTTTTGTGAGCCATTGTGGATTATAAGTTATTGTCAGGTCTTCGGTTTTTCCTGTTAAATCTTCGTACGCTTTTTGTGCG
>CATISD010000014.1 GCA_949538625.1 Acidimicrobiales bacterium AG-410-I20 | reverse complement strand
ATTGTTCAGGGTCTGACCAGAAACGACTCGCGATCGTCTATGGCCAGCCCGCACTGGCTTTTTCGTCCTCTGTTCCGTTTTCAAAGAGCACATGATGACTTACGTGTCATCCGGCAGCCGGTCTCCTTGAAGACCGGTAGTGCCCGTCGCTGCAGCATTACTATGGCCTTTAACCATTGAATTACAGCAACTACACACTTTTCAGCAAAAAAAAATTCCTGAACTTGTGCGCTCCGCAACGCTAGCGCTCAAGCACGTCTACATCAACCTTTTAGCCCTTATTTCCGCTAATTTTTCCAATATTCAAATTCAAGAAATTATTAACAAATGACGGGAACGTCTTCCTTTTTGCAAAAGGATAAAGTGTGCGTCCTCTAATAGCTCTTGAGATAGCTCTGAATTCTCTGGATCCTGGCGAATTCCGTTAACAGATACTCCTCCACCCTTGATTGTTCGACGTGCATCACCTTTCGATTTACAAAGACCACTTTCGGCTAACGCATTAACAAGAGACTCTATTTCTTGGAGTTTTTCTCGAGAAATAGATGTTTCAGGGATAATGCCGCGAACAGCTTCAAGGTTCTCATTTGAAGGCAAGATTTCTCCAAAAAGTATTTCTGCCGCTAAAACCGCTTTCTCTTTTTCTTCAACACCGTGCACAAGAGTGCAAACTTCATCGGCTAATCGTCGCTGACCTAGCCTTAAAGAAGGATCTTTCTGATGCTCTGTCAATACTTCTTGGATTTCTTCTACTTTCAATAAAGTAAGTTGTAGAAGCATTTTTTCTACATCTTTGTCGTCAGTATTCAAAAAATATTGGTGCAGTTGATACGGGAGCGTCCGTTTGGGATCTAGCCATATTGTCCCCTCAGCTGTTTTACCGAATTTGCCTCCGTCTGATCGTGTAATTAAAGGAACAGTAAGTCCGTACGCAGTCCCTCCAATACGTCTACGTATGAGGTCTATACCCGCAGTAATATTTCCCCACTGATCAGAACCCCCTACCTGCATTTCTCAGTCATAACGTTGATACATCTCATAGAAATCATTTGCTTGCAAAAGCATGTAACTGAACTCAGTAAAAGAAATACCTTGATCACTTTCTAGACGTGCCCTAATTGATTCTTTTCCAAGCATCGTCCCTACTGTCACATGCTTCCCTACATCTCGAAGAAAATCGAGAACGTTTACGTTAGAAGTCCACTCAAGATTATTGAGCAGCACTGAGGCTGTTGAGTCTGAACTGGTTTCATCTTCTAGTTGGATAAAGGATTTCATTTGACTAGCAATAGCTTCAACATTGTGAGAGAGGGTTTCCTCGTCTAAAAGGTTGCGTTCCTCTGATTTGCCACTGGGATCACCAACCATTCCTGTTGCTCCTCCAGCTAGTGATATAACCCGATGGCCGGCATCTTGGAATCGGCGAAGAAGTAATAGAGGTAACAAACTTCCTATATGCAAACTGTCAGCAGTGGGATCAAAGCCACAATAAAGGGTTATTGGTTTTTCTGAAAGCCTTCGGTCCAAAACTTCCCGATCTGTACTATCAAAAATCAGACCTCTACGTTCGAGATCATTCAAAAATTCATTACTTGCCACCCCTCAACGATGGCCTATATAAAGGCTCAGGTCCAACCTTTTCGCATATATTGTCAAAACCTTTTAGCAGTGACATCTTTTTTGGGCTCTTACAGGCCAAAATAGAGAGTAATTATGGGAATTTTTATCCGACGCGCTATTCCAATCTTTTTTGTTTTGTCTTTGACTGCTACCGCTTGCTACCGGTCAGAGTCTCAACAATTTGAAATAAGCATTCCCGAGCAGGCACAAACTTCTGTTGTCGTATCAGCAGATGGAACTTACATCACTTCGCTTGTTGCTCCTGAAAATCGTTCAATCATAAGAGAGATTGAAGAAATTCCAGAAATGGTTCGTAATGCTGTAATCGCTATTGAAGATGAAAGATTTTATAGTCATGACGGAATTGACCTTCGAGGCATTATTCGAGCTGCTCGCACAAACTTAGAAGCTGGAGGCATTAGTCAAGGAGCTTCAACCATCACTCAGCAATACGTAAAGCTAGCCATTATTGAAAATTCTGAGAAGACTGCAAGTCGAAAGTTGGAAGAAATTTGGTATTCAATGCGACTTGAGGACCAATACAGTAAGGATTTCATTCTTCTGCAGTATCTCAACACAATCTATTTTGGGCATGGAGCATATGGAATAAAGGCAGCTGCTTTAACTTATTTCAATAAAGACGTTCAAGATCTATCTATTGCGGAAGCAGCGATGCTTGCAGGAATAATTCAACGGCCTTCTTATTACGATCCTCTCTTGAACTACAGCAATAGTCTTAGGCGAAGCCACATGGTCTTGAACCGAATGGTAGCTAACGAATTCATCTCAGACGAAGAGTACGAGACTGCTTTAGAAACTCCGCCTGTGCTCGAGGAATACTCTGCTCGTCTCGACACAGTATATGAAGCTGGACATTTTGTAGAAGAAGTCCGTAGATGGTTTCTAGAAAATGAAGATATTGCGGACACGCGTGCTGAACGTGAAACTCTTTTGTTTGAGGGAGGCCTTCGCATAGAGACAACTATTAATTTAGACCTTCAATCTGAAGCTGAAGCAGCAGTTGAGCGACACCTTCCTGGAGGACTAGGGCTCCCAGATGCTTCTGTGGTCGTAATGGATCCCCAAACTGGCTTTATTCTTGCAATGGTTGGTGGACGAGATTTCTTTGCTGAAGATGAAGATGCCAAAGTAAATCTGGCTGTCGGCAATGGAAGACAAGTAGGTTCTTCAATGAAAGCCGTGGGATTGGCTGCAGCCTTAGAAGCAGGGTGGAGTGCTACTGCTGTATATTCCGCTCCAAATGAAACTGAGTTTGATATTCCAGGTGCAACTGACGAGTTTGCCACTTGGAAAGTTAGCGGAGGGGCGACTGGATACCGCCTTCCTGATCCAGACCCGGTTACAGGTGAAATTCCAGATCCAGAAAATGTCACTTTGATCGAGGCAATGTGGGGTTCTTATAACACTGTTTATGCCCAATTAGTGATGGGAATTGGACCAGAAAGACTTGTTTCTATGGCTCGTCGTCTCGGAATCCAAAGTCCAATTGAAAATGTTTACTCAAGTATTTTGGGCACCTCTGATACTACGATGCTTGACATGGCTTCTGCCTATAGCACCTTTGCGAATCGAGGTGTGTCAGTTCCTCATACTTATGTGAAAAGAGTAACTCGATCTGATGGAACGACTTTGTGGGAATGGGAGCGTGAACAAACACGAGTGTTGAGCGCCTCTTTAGCCGACCAGATGACTTGGATACTTCAGGGTGTAATTGAAAATGGAACTGGGTGGCGAGCTGACTTCGGAAGAGCAGCAGCTGGGAAAACTGGAACTACACAAAATTATGCTGACGCAGTCTTTGTTGGGTATACACCACAAATCACAACAGCGGTCTGGGTTGGTTATCCTGATGGCCAGATCTCTATGATCCCTCCTCTAACAGACAGAAAAGTATCTGGAGGAACTTTCCCGGCTTTGATTTGGCATGATGTTATGGAGTCAGCACATCTCAATTTGCCAATGACTGACTTTACTGAACCACCACCTTCACTGCCTCCTACGACTACTGAGGAGCCTGAAGTAATTGTTCCCACGCCAGAATTACTTGGGCTAACTCTAGAAGAAGCGACTCAATTGCTTATTGACTCAGAAACAGGAATAACCATTCTTGCTGCCATTGAAATTGAAACTACTGATTACGATCCAAATGTGATAATCGGCCAGTCGCCAGTTATTGGATCAACAATGCCAGAAGGAGGATCTATGGTGCTAGAAGTTGCGGTTCCTCCTCCTCCAGTTGTGGTTAGTGATTTACTCACCCTCACCGTTGAACAAGCACAAACATCCATAGAATCAAGCGGACTAACTCTCGCATCAGTCATAACATTGGATCCCGATAATCCTGAGGCTCCTGCCGGAATTGTCTGGTCACAAGATCCGCTTCCGGGAACAGAACTACCAGTCGGTTCTACAGTTACAGTTCAAGTTACGCCTGAACCTGAAGAAGAGCCTGAAGAAGAGCCTGAAGAAGAATGATTGAAAGCCCTAATCAAGATTGGTCCAGACTAGTTGTCCGAACCGGTCTAACCACTCTAGTTATTTGCCTTGTTGCTTTTTGGTTTTGGGCTTTTTTCTTAGCTCCTTCTGGAAATCCAGATCGTATAGAAGATCGAGTTTGGGCATCTACTGCAGAGGACCTATGTGCTGAATTCAGATTAAATATTCAAGATCTTCCGTTGGCTTCAACCGCAACTTCTCCTAGTGAACGTGCAGACATGATTGACGGGATAACCGTGCTGCTTAACTCTCTGGTTGCTTCTATCGAGTCTCTTGACGGAGGAACAGAAGATGATCGTTTTCTGATAGAAAGTTGGATTTACGATTGGCATATTTATATCCGCGACCGTAATCACTATGCAGAAGAATTAAGAACTAAAGGAGATGTTGCTCCTTTACTGACTTCGTTACCATCTGGTTCTGGTTCACATCTTGATCGCCAGAATGGCTTTGCCCGTGTTAACGATTTAGATTCCTGTCTTGATCCGGGCGATTTCTAATAAAGAGACTTATTTAAATTTCTTGAAATCGGTCTAAGGCGCGCTGAGTGAGACGATAGACGCTTGAATCAACTTCCAATAAGTGAAGGTCTTCTACATTTATCCACCGCAACTCTTGTGATTCATGGTTTCCTTTTGGGATTGCTCCTTCTGGAGCTACTACAAGAAACCGGACATCATAATGTTCGTGACGGTCTTCTTTAGGCGGATCTACCTCATGGATATCTAGATCTACTACTTCGTCTAATACACGCAAATCCGAAATACCTGTTTCTTCGATCGCTTCTCTCAAGGCCACTCTTGCTAAATCTCCATCTCCGTCAGCATGCCCTCCAGGCTGTAGCCATTTTTGTAGTTTGCTATGGAACAGCATCAAGACTTGGCGAGAGGATGGCTCAAATACTAAAGACGACCCAGTTAGATGCCCTGGCCGACAAGTCCTTATAAGCGCATCTGAATAATTATCAAGAAGATGCAAGAACCTTTCTTTCTCTGAACTCTCTGGTGCAGATTGAATTACGGCCCTTGGTTCAATCCCTGCTCTTGCGTCAAGCTCTGTGATAGTTCTAAACGCCACTCTTTAGCCGCTCTCGTTGAGAGTCCAGCTGAATTTGAAACTCATTCATCTGAACCTTTACTGATTCTGGTCCAGCACCCCCTGGACTAGTGCGCCTATTTACGGCGGCACCCGGGGCTAAGAGGGCAGCAGCTTCTGGACCTAATCTCTCGTCGGAAGAAACAACTTCTGATAACGATCTACCTTCTTCTATTGATACTGCTACATGACCTCCAACTACGGCATGTGCTTCCCTAAAAGGTACACCTTTAGCGACAAGATATTCTGCTAGATCAATAGCTGCAGCGCTTGGGTTATCTGCATGTTGTTTCATGACTTCAGAATTGAACTTCATCGTGCTAACCATCCCGTTAAGAGCAAGAAGTAAGAGGCGCGCTGTGTCACAAGCATCAAATAAGGGCTCTTTATCCTCTTGTAAATCTTTGTTATAGGCCAGTGGAAGACCTTTAAGGGTGGCTAGTAAACCAGAAAGGTGCCCTATAACGCGACCTGCTTTTCCACGAGCCAATTCAGCAATATCAGGATTCTTCTTCTGAGGAAGCATGGACGACCCTGTGGAAAAAGCATCATCCAATTCAACAAATCCGAATTCAGTACTTGACCATAAGATGAGTTCCTCTCCGATACGGGATAAATGCACTCCCAAGAGTGCTAAAGCAAATAAAGCATCAGCAACAAAATCTCTATCTGATACGGCATCTAAAGAATTATTAAATCGTCGACTAAACCCTAAATCTTCTGCTACTCCATCTGGGTCGAGAGGCAGAGATGAACCTGCTAATGCGCCAGCACCAAGAGGTGAAATATCAGCTCTGTTCAAAGCCTCAAGTAAGCGATCTATGTCACGACTCAAAGCCCATCCATGGGCTAGCAGATGATGTGAGAGTAAGACGGGTTGAGCCTGTTGCATATGTGTATAACCCGGGAGATAGGTATCTTTTGACTGCTTGGCATGGGCAAGCAAGGTCTCCTGAAAATCAAGAACTAAACCAGAAATTTCTTTCATTTCGCATTTGACCCACAACCGAAGGTCAGTAGCGACTTGATCATTTCGGCTTCTTCCTGTGTGTAAACGGGCTCCTGCATCTCCAGCGATTTCTGTCACCCTTCTCTCGACTGCTGTATGAATATCTTCATCGCTAGGTTCAAAAACAAATTTTTCTTCGTCTATTTCTTTTTCGGTTTGATCCAACGCACTAAGAATTTTTTCTTTATCGGATTCATTAATCAGACCCACCCGCTCTAACATGCGTACGTGTGCTCTTGATCCTTGAATGTCTTCTTTATACATTCTCATATCAAAAGAAATGCTGTCATTTAAGGCCTGCAAAGCTTCAGCAGGGCCTCCTTTAAAACGTCCGTGCCAAAGCGTCGTCATGATTTCTCCTGACTTGATTGGTTCCTGCGAGCAACTGTGCGTAATCTAAGCGCGTTTAGTTTTATAAAACCTTCTGCATCTGCCTGATTGTAGGCACCTTGGTCTTCCTCAAAAGTTGCTACTGCTTCATCAAAGAGAGTCTCCTTTGATTCTCTACCAACTACTTCGATGTTGCCTTTGTAGAGTCGGAGTCGAACTTTCCCGTTTACTCTGGTTTGGCTGTGGTCTATTGCTGCTTGAAGCATCTCTCTTTCCGGACTAAACCAGAAGCCGTTATAAATTATTTCGGCATAGCGCGGCATAATCTCATCTTTGAGGTGTGCAGTGCCTCCATCAAGTGTGATGGACTCTATAGCTCTGTGTCCTTTAAGGAGTATTGATCCTCCAGGGGTTTCATAAGCACCTCTTGACTTCATCCCCACGTAGCGATTTTCAACGATATCTGTTCTCCCAATACCGTTTTCTCCACCCACTTTATTTAATAATGCCAGAACTTCAGCTGGTGTCATTTTTTTGCCATCTACTGCTACTACGTCTCCCTTTTCATAAGTTAGCTCAAGGTAAGTTGCTTCATTTGGCGCCTGTTCAGGACTAACTGACCATCGCCACATCTCTGCAGCAGGTTCATTCCAAGGGTCTTCTAGCGGCCCTCCTTCATAAGAGATGTGCAATAAATTGGCATCCATTGAATAGGGAGACTCTTTGCCTCTTTTCATTTCTACTGGTATGTCATGTTTCTCTGCATATTCCAGAAGACTTTGACGAGAACCTAGTTCCCACTCTCTCCATGGTGCGATTACTTCAATATCAGGGTTGAGCGCATAAGCCCCTAATTCAAAACGAACTTGATCATTTCCTTTTCCAGTAGCCCCATGGCTGATTGCATCTGCGCCTGTTTCAGCAGCAATTTCTACTAAACGTTTAGCTATAAGAGGTCGTGCTATAGAAGTACCGAGGAGGTACTCCCCTTCGTAAATGGCATTTGCGCGAAACATCGGAAAAACATACTCAGAAACAAATTCCTCCCGTAGGTCCTCGATATATATTTCTTCCACTCCCATTGACTCAGCTTTTACGCGTGCAGGCTCGAGTTCTTCGCCTTGACCTAGGTCTGCTGTGAAGGTAACTACTTCACAGTTATATGTCTCCTGCAACCACTTCAAAATAATTGAGGTATCAAGACCTCCAGAATAAGCTAAGACCACTTTTTTTATTTCAGATTTATTTGTACTCATTTTTCTCTCACTAATACTTTCCAGTTCACAGACCTGCCAATTGCAGAAGATTCTTGGTTAAGGACTTCCCGGTTTCACTACTGGTTGCTACAACTAACAAAGTGTCATCGCCTGCAACAGTTCCTAAAACTTCAGATAAACCAGCGCGATCTAACGCTGATGCAACTACGTGAGCAGAACCAGGTGGAGTTCTCAACACAACTATATTTTCTGATGTCTTTATTTCTACTACCCACTCGCCCATTACTCGTCTTAAATGATCTTCGGGGAGGACCCGATCTACCGGATACTCAGGAATCGCATAAATAAGTTCCCCATTCGGAAGCCTTACTTTTACTGCGCCAAGTTCCTCAAGGTCTCTGGATACCGTGGCTTGAGTTGCTGGTATTCCAACATCTTCTAATTCTTTTACAAGGTCTAACTGGTTTGATATAGACAAATCAGAAAGCAACTGAGTTATTTGATGATGCCGTTGAACTTTACTCATGTCGCCCCTGTTCTCCTAGATTTTTTTCTACAAGCCAATTCAAAAGGCCTCGAGCCGCATGCATTCGATTCTCAGCTTGAATCCAAACTCGGCTTGCTGCGCCATCTACTACTTCATCTACGACTTCCTCACCACGGTGAGCTGGGAGACAGTGAAGGAAAATAGCTCTTTTACCAGCCATTTCCATCAATTCCTCATTTACTTGAAATCCTTCAAATGCTTTATGGCGTTTATCTTTTTCTTGTTCTTGTCCCATAGAAGTCCAAACATCTGTATAAACCACGTCAACATCTTTGACAGCTTCCTCAGGGTTGTCATATTCACTGAAATTAACTCCCGAAAAATTCAACCGATCTCGGTCTTCGTCATTTATGGAATATTCAGATGGCCCCGAGAATCTGACCTCCATACCCAGAAAGCCACTGGCTAAAGCTAAAGATCTAAACACATTGTTTCCGTCTCCTATGTAAGCGACAGAACGTCCTTTTAAATCTCCTAGCTCTTGTTGCATCGTCAATACATCAGCTAAGGCCTGTAAAGGATGCGCTTCATCTGACAACAAGTTGACTATGGGAACTCGATTTTCTTTCGCCATCCTTTCAACTGTTGAGTGCTTGAAAACCCTTGCCCCAATCATGGAATGAAAGCAAGAAAGTGTTCTAGTTACATCTTCTACTGATTCGCGTTTATCTAACCCAATCTCTTCAGCACTTATATAAATAGGATGGCCACCTAATTGGATAACTGCCATCTCCATTGAATTACGTGTGCGCGCTGACGGTTTCTCAAAAATTAAAGCCACCCCCTGCCTGTCAAGAACTTTGGAGTATTCCTTGGCGTTTGCAATTTCTAGAATCTCTGCGACTTCAGTTTCATTCAAGTCATCTATTTCAAGTAAATGTCTCATTTTTTTTCCCCAATCGCGCCAGCTAAAACTTCTCCTAAAAGGGCCACCCCTCTAATCAACTCTTCGTAACTAACGGTTAACGGTGGAGCTAACCGTAAAGACGTGGAAGTCACACCATTCACGACAAGTCCAGCTTCTAAACATTTTCGAGCAATTTCGGGACCAGTATGTTCCTTTAAAATTTCTGAATTAAGTTCAGCAGCGAGAAGCAACCCATTACCTCTCACGCTTTCAATTCCAGTTACTCCATTTAACAAGTTAGTTAGTTCTTCACCACGGCTTTTAGCAAGAGCAGGGGCATCAATTTCTATCATCGTTCTCAGAACCTCTCGTGCCGCTGAAGCAGCTAGGGGCTGTCCCCCGAAAGTTGATCCATGATCTCCTGGATTGAAAGCTGAAGCGACATCTTCAGTAGCCCAGACCGCTCCGATAGGTACTCCATTACCAAGCGCTTTCGCACAAGTAACTATGTCTGGGTCTATACCGGCGTGTTGAAAACCAAACCATTTACCTGTTCTTCCTAAACCTGCTTGAATCTCATCCATGATTAATAAAATGTTGTGTTCATCACAAAGGTTTCTAATTCCTTTTAAAAACCCCGGGTCTGCAGGGTTGACCCCTCCTTCACCTTGGACAGGTTCAAGAAGTATGGCCCCGACCGAAGAGTCAACTAAGGAACTGAAGCTATTCAGATCGTTCCAAATAGCATGCTGAAATCCTTCTGGTAATGGTTGAAACTGTTGATGCTTTTCTGGCTGGCCTGTGGCTGCCAATGTGGCCAAAGTGCGTCCGTGGAAAGATCGAAGAGCTGAAATAACTACATGCCGTCCTGGCCCCTGATATTTTCGAGCCAACTTGATTGCTGCCTCATTGGCTTCTGCCCCTGAATTCTGAAAAATGACTCTTCCAGGAGTCTTGATCCCGGTTTCTTTTCTTATGAGCTCATCAAGAGATTTGGCTACCTCAATATGCGGTTCTGTATCAAACAAGTTTGAAACATGAAGTAAAGTTTTGGCCTGATTTGCTAATGCTTCCGCAATTTTTGGGTGGCTATGACCGAGGCTAGTAACAGCTAAACCACTGAGGAAATCAAGGTATTCTTTTCCATGCTCATCCAAAAGCAGAGTTCCGTTACCACTTATAAATTTGACGGGTGGGACTCCGTAATTGTTCATGAGTAAACGATCAGGTGCCATTTTTATTCTCCTGATCAGGAAGGACCATTGTTCCAATACCAGAATCTGTGAAAAGCTCAAGCAAAATGACATGTGGTACACGTCCGTCAACCATGTGCGCTGAACCAACTCCAGCTTCTATTGCTTCAAGACACGCTTTAGCTTTTGGAATCATTCCCCCACTAATAGTTCCGCCTTCAACCATCTCTTTCAAATTTGAAATTTCAATTTCCGAGATGTGACTTTCTGGGTCTTCCATATCTGCACGTAAACCTTCAATGTCTGTCAGATAGATGATTCGCTTAGCTTTTAGTGCCGTAGCTAAAGATGATGCCACTGTGTCTGCATTTATGTTGTACGACTGTCCACTCCCATCTGTCCCAATGCTAGAAATAACGGGGATATGGCCTTCTTTTAATAAGCTTTCAATAAGTGAAGGGTTAACGTCCTGTACTTCTCCTACAAAACCTAAGTCCTTGTTGTGTGACTTAGCAATGATCAGCCCCGCATCTTCTCCAGAAATCCCAACAGCCAAAGGTCCATGAATATTAATGCTGGACACTATGTCTCGATTCACTTTTCCAACTAGAACCATGCGTGCTACGTCAAGAGTGTCGCTATCAGTCACTCTAAGTCCGTCAACAAATTGTGATTCCATGCCTAGTCGGTCAAGCATGCCTCCGATCTGGGGTGCTCCCCCATGAACAACGACTGGCCTTATCCCTACTGACTGCATAAGTACTATGTCCTGAGCAAACTGCGCAGCTAACTCATCGTCAACCATCGCATTGCCGCCAAGTTTGATAACAACTACTTCGCCTGCGAACTGTTGAATGTAGGGCAAGGTCTCAACAAGAACTGCTGCCCGTTTTTCTGGCGAAAAATTTTCTTCAATGTAATTCATTTATTTTCCTTTAAGAAGTTCTCATGTTTTCGTCTATATATTCATGACTAAGGTCAGTTGTGACTATTTGAGCTGTGCCGAAACCTTGGCCTAGGTCCACATCAAGTTTGATTTTCCTTCCAGACATATGCTCCTTTAATAATTGCTGATCCACTGTCTGAGCTTCTCCGTTTGCATAAACAACTTGATCTCCATATGAAATCGTTATCGTTTCCGGGTCAAAGGTGATATCGGCGGCTCCCATTTCTGCTGCGATGCGACCCCAGTATGGATCCTCTCCGTACCATGAGCATTTAACAAGTTGACAATTTGCAGTATCTCTTGCTCCTTTAAGGGCATCTGTATCAGTTGCCGCACCTGTCACAGTTAGGAATACTGTCTTTGTTGATCCTTCAGCATCATCGGCCATCTGAATGGCAAGAGATTTGCAAGCTTCTTTGAGTGCTTCCGCTAAAACTCTTTTATCTGTTGGGCCCGATTCTCCAGAAGCTAATAATAAGACAGTGTCGTTAGTGGATTCTGCTCCATCAACAGTTAAGCAATTGAATGAGGTGGATACTGCGTCTTGGAGCATTTCTGTAGCAGACGATGAATCTATTTCAGCATCGGTGGTTATAACTGCCAGCATTGTGGCCATGTTCGGTTCAAGCATCGCTGCTCCTTTAGCGATGCCTCCAATGGTGAAATTATCTTTCTTGATTTCTATGGTCTTTGGCACAGTGTCGGTAGTCATGATTGCTTTTGCTGCTTCAAGTCCTCCATCAGGACTAAGTGACTCAATAATGTCCGGAATGCTTGATTTTATTTTCTCAATAGGAAGGGGGTAACCAATCCAGCCCGTAGAACAAACAAGAACTTCTTGTGTTCTGCAACCAATTTGCTCTGCAGTTAGTGAAGCCATTGTGCGGGCGTCTTTTTTTCCCTGTTCCCCAGTTGCTGCATTCGCGTTGCCACTATTAATTATGACTGCAGCGGCTTGACCTCCAGTTTCAGATAAAAATTCTTTACAAATCTGAACAGGTGCAGCGGTCATTTTGTTTGAAGTAAAGACTCCTGCTGCTGTTACTGGCTTTCCATCAACATGTGTAATCAAAGCGAGATCGGGCGCTCCAGAGGGTTTGATTCCAGAACTCATGCCACTGGCAAAGAAATTCGAAACAGAAGTAATTGTCATGGTGTCACTCCTGCGGCCGTTAACCCTGTCATTTCAGGGATTCCTAACGAAAGGTTTGCGCATTGGACAGCACCTCCAGATGCCCCTTTACCAAGGTTGTCTATAGCACTTATAACGATGAGGTGCCCTGTTCGAGGATCTACACGCGCAGTCAGATGTACCGCATTCGAACCAAAAGTTGCTTTTGTTGAAGGAGATCTTTCATCTACTACGACAAAGGGTTCTTCGCTGTAATAGCTATCTAAGACCTCTAAGGCAAAATCAGTATCCATGTCTTTTATCGGTCTGGCATAACAAGTTGCAAGAATACCGCGAGTCATTGGTGCAAGATGAGGAGTAAATAACACAGAAACTTCATCACTAGCTTTTTCTGATAAAACCTGCTCAATTTCTGGGGTATGACGATGGTTCAACAAACCATAGGCTGTGTAATTTTCGTCGACAGCGCAAAACGTTGTGTTGTCTTTTGGTGCTCGCCCTGCTCCGGAAACTCCAGTGGCCGCATCAACAATTAGCCCTGATTTTTCAATACTCTCTGATTCTGTAAAAGGATTGAGGGCTAAGACTGCTGCCGTAGGAAAACAGCCTGGAACGGAGATTAAATTCGACTCTTTTATTTCATCTCGAAATAGTTCTGGAAGACCATAGGAGAACTCTGATAGCAGTTCTGGATTGAGGTGAGGTTCGTCATACCAAAGGGGATACAAATCTTTATTTTTCAAACGGTAATCTGCGCCTAAATCAACCAGACAGGCAACTTTATCAATGAGTTCTGGAACCAGTTCCTGAGAAGCTCCATGTGGAAGACAAAGAAAAACTAAATCACAATTGCTAAAGACATCAGGATCTGTTGGAGAAAAAACTAACTCCTCGTATTCTGCTGCAAGGCCGGGATAAAGATCTGAAACTTTTGTTCCTGACATTGAATCTGCTGCGGCTGTTTGCACTTGAAACTCGGGATGGTTAGCACATATTCTGAGTAATTCAGCGCCAGTAAAACCGGACGCTCCAATAATTCCAATTCTTTTCATGAAATAAATATACAAAATTATGCATATAAATACAAATATTTATGCAATTTGGTGAATATTTTTACTTATCTGATAAGTGGCTACGCCCGAAGGGAGGCTGAAAGTTCGCTTTCTACTGCGGATATACAGCGTTCACGCACCTCAGACACTTCTGAATCAGTCAAAGTTCGGTCTGTAGCCTGAAATCGCAATGTATAAGCCAAGCTTCGGCAATTCTCTTTTACAGGTTGGCCTCTAAAGACATCAAACAATTGCAGTCCAACTAATAGCTCCCCTGCTGCAGCACGTAGAGTCGTGCCGACAGCTGAAGCTGTTACGTCTTCAGGAACTTCAAATGCCAGATCTACGTCGGAACTTGGGTAGCGACTAATTGGCTTATACGGCTTATCGCCATGGGAGATTTGTAATGCGGTATCTAAATCAACTTCAAGCCAACCCACTCTTTCGGAAACTCCATAAGCTTTGAGTACTGAAGGGGATATTTCACCAACAAAGCCGACGGCTTGACCGTCTACATCTATTCGCGCTGTTCTGGTTGCATGTAAACCAGGGGGGCCATCGGCAACAAGATCATATTCTCTAAGGGCAAGCGAGTCAGCTAATGCAGACCAAATTCTCACTGCTGATCCGGCGTCACCGCCCGATAAAACTACTCCAAGATGTTCACGCTCATCTGGCAAAGGTCGTTCTGATTCCGGATGTTTGTATACATGGCCGAGTTCAAAAAGCTTTAATCCCGTTATACGGTGTGAAGAATTGTAAGCCAAAGTTTTTAGTAGTCCTGGTCTAAGCGATGCCCTCATAACTGATTCTTCAGCCACCAATGGATTCGTAACTGTTATACCGTCAACTTTTAGACCAGCAGCCTCCAAATCACCAGGGGCTAAGAAAGGAACTGGCATCACCTCATCGACACCTAATCCAACCATTGTATTTTTGACGATCCGTCGATCTTTTTGTCGCTCGGTCAAACCTCCAGTTACCGTTGACTGTGGAACGGTTCTAGGAATATTTGCATAGCCGTACAATCTGGCAATCTCTTCAATCACATCAATTTCCGTGGTGCTATCAAAACGGAACGAAGGTATTTCCACATCTAGATCCTTTCCAGATTTGGACACCTTAAATTCTATAGATTTGAGAATTTCAGTAATCTTTTTAGTGGAAAGATCGGTTCCTAAAATGTTATTTACCCGATCTGTTCTAACTCTGACATTAGGACGTTCCGGTAAGTGGCCTCGAACATCTACCATCCCTGGAGCGACAGAGGCACCGGATGGGCTCAATATTTCAGCGAACCGCTTCATGGCCAGTTCAGCAATCTCAGGGTCCGCTCCCCTTTCGAACCGGGAGGAGGCTTCGCTTCGCAATCCAAGCTTTCTCGCGGTAGCGGAGATTGAAATCGGATCCCACCAAGCCATCTCCAATGCCACGGTTTTTGTTTCCTCATCTATTTCTGTTGTTGCGCCGCCCATTACACCCGCTATCCCGATTGCAGTATCATTAGCGTCCGCAACTACGCCATCAGACGAATTTAAATCTCGCTCAACTCCATCAAGAGTGACAATTTGTTCTCCGTCATAGGCTCTCCTCACACGAAAACCTGCCCCTTGAACACGATCTAAATCATAAGTATGGCTTGGCTGGCCAAGTTCAAGCATCACATAGTTTGAGGCATCCACCACGTTATTTATTGGACGCATTCCAAGAGAAATGAGGCGATTAGACACCCATTGAGGTGAAGGTTCTATGGTTATTCCGTCTAGTACTCTGACTGCGAACCTTCCGCAAAGATCTTTGTCTATAATCTCAACTCCGAGACGACCATCTATTGAGTCACCTTTTTCTTCCGGTTTTGGCTTAGGTAGAGAGAATTTTTCACCTTGAAGTGCTGCTAAGTCTCGAGCAACCCCAGCAACAGACATTGCGTCAGGACGATTTGGGTTAACTTCCAAATCAAAAAGTACGTCATCGTTTATTTGTAAAGCTTCTTTGAGGGGAGTCCCTGCTTCAAGAGAAGAATCAAGAACCATGATGCCTTCTGAATCAATGCCCAATCCAATTTCAGAGGCTGAGCAAAGCATGCCATTTGACCATTCGCCTCTCATTTTTCTTCTTGAGATTTCCATCCCATTGTTCATGGTTGTTCCAAGCGTCGCGAGAGGAACAAAGTCGCCGATTTTCATATTGAATGCCCCGCAACAAATCTGCAGAGGTTTCCCATCCCCGCTATCTACATCAACTAACTGAATCCGATCTGCGTCTGGGTGTGATCTAAGTTCAAGAACTTGAGCGACTACAACTCCGTCTAGGCCCCCGCCGATGAGCGTCATCTCTTCGACTGTCAGACCTAGACCGCTTAATTGATCTGCAATTTCCTCTGGTTCTCCCTCTAAAGGAGCGAACTCTCGAAGCCAAGAAAGTAATACTTTCATCAGAACTGACTCAAGAAACGATAGTCATTTCGGAAAAGTTCACGCAGGTCATCTATTCCGTGTCTCATTAACGCAAGACGGTCAAGTCCAAACCCGAAAGCGAAACCAGACCATTCTTCTGGGTCAAGACCTCCTGCTTTAAGCACATTGGGGTGAACCATTCCGCATCCGGCCAATTCAAGCCATGTGCCGTCTGGGCGGCGAATATCAAACTCTGCAGACGGTTCAGTGAAGGGGAAGTATGACGGCCGAAGTCGCGTTACAAAATCTTCCCCAAAATAAGCAGAAGTAAAGGACTCAAGTGTTCCAGCTAAGTCCGCGAAAGTTATTCCTCTGTCAACCACGAGAGCTTCAATTTGATGGAACACTGGCATATGAGTGGCATCTGCGGTATCGGAGCGAAATACGCGTCCTGGCATAATCGAATAAATTGGAGGCTCTTGATTTTCCATGACTCTTATTTGCACAGGTGAAGTATGTGTTCGGAGTAACGTACTCTGCGGTTCTCCATAGTCAACGTAAAGGGTGTCGTACATATCGCGTGCAGGATGGCTCAGAGGAAAATTTAAAGCGCCAAAGTTGTGCCACTCGTCTTCTATCTCTGGGCCCTCAGAAACTGTGTAACCCATTCCTACAAAAAGGTCTTCAAGGCGTTCCCATGTTTGGGTGATGACGTGATGATGACCTAACCGAAAACCTGAATCTAACTCTGTTAAATCAAGTCGTTCATGCTCAAGTTGCACAGATTGGTGTTCTTCGGCAAGAGCGTTTCTTTTACTAGTGATAAGATTTTTAATCTGGTCACGGATCTCATTTACCTGTTTGCCCTTACTGCGCCTTTCATCTTCGTCTAAGTCACTAAGGTTTTTCTTAGCGAGAGTAATCGCTGATTTCTTCCCTAATAGTTCTGAGTCAAGGACGTTCAGGGTCTCTAAATCACTCGCTGCCTCAATAGCAGCGAGAGCTTCCGTTAAATGAGAATCAAGATCAATATTCTTCATAGTTCAAATACTTTGCCTTAAGAAAGAATACGACACTCGGCACTGTTTATAGTGGCTAATTTCATGATTAGTCCCTCTGAGACAATGAATAAAGAATAATTGAGCCTGCCACTGCAACGTTTAATGAGTCAGATAAGCCTGCTGTTGGGACACTCAACCTGCCTTCGCAGGCTTTTACGGTTTCTTCATTTAGCCCCCGAGGTTCATTACCAAGAACAACTGCTATTGGGGAATCTTTTGTCAAGGCTTCCGGGGATACCCCGCCTTCAGGAACTGCTGCCCAACAAAGATAACCAGAGTCAGAAAGATTTCTTAAAACACGTTGAGAGTCATCTGCCTGCGCAAAAGGGACTCGAAACAGAGATCCCGCGGAAGCTCTGACGAATTTAGGATTATATGGATCTACTCCGCCAACCAATACAACTCCTGAAATGCCAAAAGATTCTGCAGAGCGAATCAACGTCCCTGCGTTACCAGGATCAGAAACTTCTTCAAGGACCAACATAGTTCCATGCAGGTCGATTAGACCCTCTAATGTTTTACTGTGACATTCAACAAGAGCTATTGCTGGCTGAGGTGACTTAGTTGTCGAAAGGCCATTAAAGGCTCTCTCACTTATTGATACGCATTGAATGTCGGCGGCAAGTGCCTTTTCCACTAGAAAATCTTGATTAGAGGATTCTGATACTACGACTACTTGTATTTTTGAATTAGATTCAATTGCTTCAATTACTAGTTGTGGCCCTTCCACGACATAAGCATTTTCTTGCTCTCGGAAAGAACGGTCTCGTGCTAGTCGACGTATCCGCCGAACAAGCGAACTTTTGTCACTTGCGTTAGAAATCACCGAGCAGAATTGATTGCGTCAATAAGCTCCGCTTTTCGGAGACCGGAGATTTTTATATCAAGACTTTTAGCTATCTCTTTAAGTTCGGCGACTGTTAATGAAGAAAGATCCTCTTCTTGCGGGGGCGGCTCTTCAGAAATTTCCTCTGTCGCTTCCTTTATATCTTCAACTATTGGCTCTTCTTCACTCACAGATTTCTGTGACGATGAAGGTTGTTGCGGTTGCGCTGCTGCCGCCACCTCAACTAATGCAGAGAAAGCTTCAGGTTCTTTAACCGCAAGATCTGCAAGAACTTTGCGGTCCACTTCAACTCCTGCACATTTCAAACCATTTATGAAGCGGCTATAGGTGGTGTCGTTTTGTCGACAAGCTGCATTAATTCGCTGAATCCAAAGGCGGCGGAACTGCCCTTTACGCGCCCGACGATCACGAAACGCATAGTTTCCTGAATGCATAACTTGCTCATTGGCAGCACGAAAGGATCGACTCTTATTTCCGTAATATCCTTTTGCTTCTTTAAGTACGGCTTTATGTTTTTTCTTACTATGTACGGCTCTCTTAACTCGTGCCATTGGAGACTCCTTTGCTTCCTAAATTCAGATTCAAGAACAGAAATTATCTTTATTGAATTCCTTCGTTAACGGTTTCTTATTTGCCAAGACGAGTGCGAATTGATCGCTCATCGGATTTAGCTATATCGCTCTCGCCGGTCAGCCGACGCTTGCGCTTTGATGACTTCTTCTCCAAGATGTGGTTTAGGTTTGGGCTACGGCGACGAAGACGTCCAGACCCTGTCACTTTCACGCGCTTCGCTAATCCTCTGTGTGTTTTCATTTTTGGCATTATTACTCCATTCTCGAACTAGTTCTACATTAAGATTCTTCGTTCACCGCATCCTGAATTTCGGTGTCCTCTGATTCATTTATTTCTTCTTGCTCTTCTAAAATCTCTTCTTCGTTGGTCTCGGCTTGCAATTTCTCAACAACTTCTCGCTGCTTACGAGTTGCTTTGCCTGGAACAAGAACCATGGTCATATTGCGACCTTCTTGCTCGGGATATACCTCTATATGGCCAACTTCTTCAACAGCTTCTGCTACATTCTCCAAAATTCGTGTACCGAGTTCTGGATGCTGTGTTTCTCGACCTCGGAACATGATCGTTACTTTGACCTTGCTGCCCTCTTTAAGAAATTCTTCTACTTTCCTAGTCTTTGTATTGAAATCTCCTACTCCAATTTTGGGGCGGTACTTCATTTCTTTAACCAGAATATGAGTGGACTTCTTTCTGGATTCTTTAGCTTTTTGGGACTGCTCATATTTGAATTTCCCATAATCCATAATCCGACAGACCGGTGGGGTTGCTTGTCCTGCTACCTCTACTAGGTCTAGATCCATTTCCTGAGCCATGTTCAGCGCTTCATTTAAAGGTCGAATGCCGACTTGTTCTCCGTCATAGGAGACAAGTCTGACTTCATGGGCTCGAATTTGATCGTTTATCCGAGGTTCTTGATTCTGTGGCGTTGCTATTGTTTTTCACTCCTTCGCGTTAATCGTCAGTTTTCTGACATGTAGATTGGCTCCGCTTATAAAAAATAAGCGGGTGCCGAAAAGCCGACACCCGCACCAGAAGCATATGCTGCTAGTTTGGAAACGACCTGATCGCACCTTCGGTGGCCAGGTGGGAAATCCCGCTTTTCTTTATGTTGTTGAGACAAGCGTATCAGCACTTATCTTTAAGAAGAACTGAGAATTAAACAAAGGAAAATACTATGAGCAGCCTCTGGACTCCCGATGGAGAGCATAATGTCCAACCTGAATCCTCGAATGACGAACCGCTATTAAGTTCAGGAGAATTTGATCATCTCTCCCCCGAAGATCGTGAAAAAGCAGAAGCCATGGTGAAAGAAATGGCTGCAGCTCAAGAGCGAATAGCTAAAACACCTGCTTCAGTTGTAATTTCAACTCATTTGATGGGGTTATATGAATTAGCGGCTATCCATTTGTCTCAACAACCACCAAATCTAAAAGAAGCCTCTCTTGCTATAGATGCCCTGGGTGCAGTAATGGATAAGTTAACTAATCAACTTGGAGAAAACGAAGAAACGCTAAGGGATGCTTTACACCAGATTCGCATGGCATATGTCAGTCTGGAGCAGCGAGATAAAGATAATTCTGATCCCAGCGAAGAAGACGAAAATTCTGAATCTGAGTAAAGATTAAAATAAACCTTAATTACCAGATTTCAAAAAATTTTAATGAACAATTTTTGAAAGTGGAATTTCAAGTATGTCTGTTGCTCCCGCATCTCTTAGTGCCGGGATTAATTCATTAATTTCGCTTTTTTCTACTACAGTTTCAACTGCGAATCCAGATCTCTTAAATAATTCATTGACTGTTGGTGCCTTCATTGAGGGGATTAGGTTAATCACTCGATCAAGATCCGATTCACCTACATTCATTTTGACTAGAACTTTTCCTCTGGCTTCAAGAGTTCCCTGTAAGAGTCGATGAATCTGTTCCATTGCATGACGTTTTTCTGGATCTGCTGCAGATGCTGGATTAGCAATTAATTCAGTAAAACTCGTCAAAATTGTGTCAATTACTTTAAGGCCTGCTGCGCGAAGAGCTCGTCCAGTTTCGGTTATGTCAACTACTACATCGACTATGTCTGGAGTTTTAGCCTCTGTAGCGCCGTAAGAAAGACGAATATCGGCTTCAATATTTTGTTCAGCAAAGAACTTACGGGTTAACTCTGGATACTCACTTGAGACCCTCACGCCATTCGGAAGATCAGCAACCGAATTCCAAGGTGCGTCAGAAGGAACCGCCACAACAATATTCACTGGACGAGCAGTTGCCTTTGAGTAATGGAGCTCGCCTAAAGAAACAACATCGCTATTTGTCTCTTCGATCCAATCCCGGCCAGTTATACCTAAATCAAAAGTTCCTTCTGCCACATACGTAGGAATTTCTTGTGGCCGGAGTATACGAACCTCTTCAATTCTTGGGTCTTTAATTTCAGCACGGTAATCAACCGAAGAGCTTCTTAGCACCCCAAGATCAGCTCCCTCAAAAAGTTCAAGGGTTGATACTTCTAACGATCCTTTTGGTAATACAAGTTTTAGCACGAGAAAAACATAGCGGATCTAATCGCTTCTCCCGCCCTTATTTAAATTTCTTCTAAAATCAAGTCAACTCTTACGTCATTACCTAATTGTGTAATTGAAGCAAACCGACCTCTCTGAATTTGCTCCATGGTAGGTGCCCCTGGTCCAGTAAACAGTGCTTTACCATCGTCACCTCCGAGAAACGCGGGGGCAATATATATCACATAGCGATCAACTAAACCTTCCCGATGAAATCCTCCCGCAACATCTGCTCCGCCTTCAACGAGAAGTTGTAAGACTCCTTGATTTCCTAAATTCTCAAGAAGTTCTTTGAGGTCTCCAGCCCAAGATTCAGCAGGTTCAACCAGCGCTCCTTCGGGTATACCGCCTACTACTATCCGGCGGGGATCAGTTCCTTCTACTGCCCTAACTGTAAGTTGAGGGTCATCAGATCGCACCGTTCCTGCCCCTACACACACCGCATCACTTTCAGCTCTTAACCGATGAACATCCGCTCGAGCTTCTTCTCCGGTAATCCATTCGCTAGAGCCATCAGGAGCAGCTATGCGCCCATCTAGTGTGGCTGCAAGCTTCAGTACTACATAAGGGCGCCCCGTATTCCGATGACAAAGATAGGGGGCTAACTGCTCTAGTACCTCAGCTGCACAAGGGCCTAGTTCAACTTCTATTCCCGCATCTAAAAGAGCACGTATCCCTGAACCCGACACTTGTTCATCCGGATCTTTAACAGCAACTACCACTCGAGAAATTTGCGAGTTTATGATCGCTTCCGTGCAAGGTCCTGTTTTACCAAAGTGGTTGCAGGGTTCGAGAGTTGTATAAAGAGTTGCCCCTTGTGCTCTTTCTCCTGCTTCTAGAAGTGCTTGAGCCTCAGCATGAGGTTCCCCAGGAGGTCCGGTAGCGGCCTTTGAAATTACTTCCCCATCAGAGACAACAATAGAACCAACCCAAGGATTAGGAGCAGAACGAAGTCGCGCTTCTTCAGCAACTTCCACTGCTTGAGACATAAATTCTGAATCGTTAACCGAGTTCATGATGAAGTGGGATGCGGATCTGTATTATCCGCAAGTAAGCGAACAGCATGAGAGACAACGTCAATCACAGCTTCAAGGCATTCAATGGAACCCTTGGCGGACCCTGGGGTATTGAGAATAAGTGTCTGATCTCTTGTTCCCGCTATACCCCGAGAAAGACGACCCAAAGGATTAACTAGACGCATCGCTTCTGCTAGTCCTGGAGCCTCCCGATCTAATATCATTCTTGTTCCCTCAGGAGTTTGATCGCGTGGCCCGAATCCCGTTCCACCAGTTGTTACTACTAGCCCGTGAAAACCTTCCGAAGCGGCTATCAGTTCCTGCGCTACTTCTTCTGCTCCGTCCTGAACTACTAATTTCTCTACGACCTCCCAGCCCTTGCCGATAATCAACTCTTCAAGTCCCGCGCCAGATAGATTCTCACGTGTTCCGGCTATTACTCCATCAGAAACAGTGAGAATTTTTACCAAAATCGGAATTTCGGTGTCTTCATGCATATTCAGAGGGTATCGCAGGGTCTCACCGTCTTGAACTTTGGGCTGTAAGGTCTTTTGATGGACACAAAAGCTTTGCATGGTTATGAAATAGGTGAATTCAGCCATGATGGGCTCAGCCGTGAAGTATTTCGAATTGGAAACGGTCCTGCTGTGGTCGTAATGTCTGAAATGCCAGGCATTACACCTCGCGTTGCAGAGTTTGGAAGAAAGGTAGCCAGCATCGGATGCACCGCTGTTCTCCCTTCTTTATTTGGCACCCCTGGGCGTTCGCCTTCACTGGGATATCTCACTTCCACTCTCGCTAAAGCTTGTATATCTCGTGAATTCACTGCCTTTCTCAGAAATCGAACCTCTCCCATTACTAAGTGGCTTAGAGCTTTAGCCGCTTTTGAGCATGGTCGATGTGGAGGACCTGGAATTGGGGCAGTCGGTATGTGCTTTACCGGTGGATTTGCTCTTGGGATGATGGTTGACGAAAGAATGCTCGCACCTGTATTGAGTCAACCAAGCTTGCCTTTGCCTCTAATAAAAGGAGCTAAACGTTCTTTAGGTATTTCAAAGAAAGACCTTCAAATAGTCCAAGATCGTGTGAATGATGGCGTATGCATCGTAGGGTTGAGATTCAGTAACGACGGGATGTCTCCTCGTGAAAGGTTTGACCGACTAGAACAAGAATTCGGAGATGGGTTCATAGGAGTAGAAATAGACTCTTCTCCTGGAAACGCACACCGTTTTTCAACTCGTGCTCACTCCGTTCTAACCGAAGAAGTAATCGATGAACCAGGCCATCCGACTCAAGATGCTTTGAATATAGTTCTTGAACATTTTAAAGAACGTCTAATTCTTTAAAGGCGCGAATTTTTCATAAAGTCATTCAACTTGGTAACGAAAAATTGCCATTCCTTCACTATTGAGATCCTGAGGGAGAACCATTCCTCCTTGCCCGTGAACTCTCCATGGATCTGGCAACGGCCCGCAAGATTGAACTCCTGTTTTAGTTCTAAAACGCTCATCTACTTCAATTGTTTCCGCAGAAGTGACCGTACACACGCTATAAATAAGTTGCCCACCGGGGGCCACTAGATTCAAAGCAGAAAGAAGAAGTTCTTCTTGTAAAAAAGACAATCTTTCGATTTCCTCTTGGGATACCCGCCAACGGGCATCAGCCCTACGTCGTAAAACTCCCAAACCTGAACATGGAGCATCCACCAAGACTCGACCAAAAGATTTTGGCTTAAATGGTGGAAAGCAGCCATCAGAAACCACTAAAGGAAGATCGGTATTCAGTTGTTGCGCATTATCTGCCACAAGCCCTATTCGGCTCTCTCGCACATCTGCTGCAACGGTCCACACTCCACCAGAAGCCATAAGTGTGGCTTTACCTCCTGGCGCAGAACACAAATCCAGAATGGAATCTCCTGCTCTTAGTCCATTGATAGCTAATTCAGCGACCATTTGCGAAGAAAGGTCCTGGCGATAACCATCTTCACGAGTCACGGCTAACGCAGGCTCGTTCATCGTTTTTGCCATTTTTAAAGCGTTTTGTTCTCCTATATCTGATTCAAGCCGATTCATAAGCCAATCCGGA
The DNA here is from genome assembly GCA_949538625.1 of Acidimicrobiales bacterium AG-410-I20. Classification (GTDB taxonomy): domain Bacteria; phylum Actinomycetota; class Acidimicrobiia; order Acidimicrobiales; family MedAcidi-G1; genus MedAcidi-G2B. The sequence goes on along the minus strand of CATISD010000014.1, from coordinate 310 downwards.
TAACTCAGTTCAATAGCCCGTGATGGCCAATCAGTAACCGGATTTTCACTAATACGTCTCAGCACAGCATTACATAACCCACGAAAGCGACGTGGGGCCACTTCAACGGTTGCAGATACTGCCGCATGAGCCGGAACACCACCAAAAATAATTTGCCACACGCCTAATCGTAAGACTGTTCTCGCAAGAGGTTCTATCTCATCGTGGAGGAAGCGATCAAGCGTGTAATCGCAAGCACGTCTCATCCGAGTAGTCCCATAAACCATTTCAGTGACAAACGCACGATCTCTGCTATCTAATTTAGATTTTT
>CATISD010000013.1 GCA_949538625.1 Acidimicrobiales bacterium AG-410-I20 | reverse complement strand
TTCCAGACTCCGGGGCAGTCTTCATTAACGTAAATCGGAAAACGTAACTAAAGAAACTCAACCCAAAGCAAAAAAGAATTAAGAAGCGAGCTTGACTGTCAATCGATTTACTTCTTGTTAGTCGTCTAGCTAAAAAAGCGAACAAGGGGAGAAGTAAATAGAAACTTAATTCTGTAGCCAAACTCCAAGACTGGCTGATTCCAAATAAACCCCATGTTGGGTCATAAATTTGCGTTAGAGACAAAGCCATGGTCACTTGACCGGCTCCAATTAATTCAATGGCGCCAAAACCGAGCAAAACAAGCAAAGCTAGCCAATAAGCAGGGTATATACGACAAATTCGACGAACCCAAAAATGACCGATTTTACTTGAAGAGGTTTCTTCAAACTGGTTAAGAACAAATGGTCGAAAGAGAAGAAATCCTGAAAGAACGAAGAATATTGAGACACCAATGTCCATGCGACTAAAAAATTGACCGAAAAAATCATTGCGGAAAGTTAAGCCGCTAGAGAATCCAGCATGATGCACAACGATCAGTAAGGCACCAAAAGCACGAAGCCCATCTAAACCTTCAAACCAGAATTTTGACTTTGAAGTTTTTTCTGCTGCAGAGTTGGTCATAAATGATGCCTTTAGCAAAGGAATAGCCGTCAAGAAACAATAGCAATTCTGTCCACCCTGAATGAGAAGGGTAAAAATGATTCCGAGAATAACTTCAAAAATATTTGTATACGTGCCTTGTTTGCTTTAGTTTTTCTTCAATGGTTGGGATTTCGGCTGAAGTTAAAAAAGAGTTAGAGAGGTGTGTGGCTTCACCAGAAGAGGCACACACTCTTCCTGCAGTTTGTTATATTGACCCGAAAATATATGAAATAGAACAGAATCTTCTTTTCCGTTCAGGTTGGGTGGGACTGGGCCGTTCTGACCGTTGGTCAAACCCAGGAGACTATTCCGCTCTTGAAATAGGTGGAGTTCCCGTCGTCGTCACTCGAGATGAAGATAGTAAGTTACGGGCTTTCGCTAACACCTGTCGGCATCGCTCTTCTCAAATAATGACCGGAGAAGGAACATGCTCCCGCTTTCGCTGCCGCTTTCATTTCTGGACCTACGCTCTAGATGGAAAACTCATAGGAGCACCCAGCATGCAAAAAACTTCTGGTTTCGAGCAAGAAGATTTTGGGCTTAAAGAATTTGCGTTAGAAGAAACACACGGATTTGCTTTATTAAGTCTGGAAGAAAATCCGACTGACCTTCACACTTGGTTAGGAGACTTCACAGGTATTCATGCACCGTGGCCCGCAGAAGAACTCGTTACTGCTCGCCGTAGAGAATTTACTGTGGACTGCAACTGGAAAGCTTTCGCTGAAGTATTCAACGAGTACTATCACCTCCCTTATGTTCACCCGGTCAGTATTGGGACCACTTACAACGAACCAGATGAAGCTGAAGAAGTAAAAGGTGCTTTTGCTACTCATTTTGGTACAACTGAAGGCACAGGTGGCCTTTTAGATGAACAGCAAGGCACAGGTCAAGAACTACCCGTGATGGAAACCCTTACCGGCAGATTACGTTCCGGGGTTCGCTACTCATGGATGTTTCCAAATATTGTGACTGCTTTTGGTTCCGACGCAATGTGGATGTACGAAATATACCCAGAGTCACCAGACCGAAGTAATTGCGCGATGACGGTATGTTTCCCTCAAAGCACAATTGATGAAAAAGACTTTGACGAGAAATCTGAAATCTATTATGAAAGGTTCGAGG
>CATISD010000012.1 GCA_949538625.1 Acidimicrobiales bacterium AG-410-I20 | reverse complement strand
CTTGGCGCTATTGCAATGACACTTCTAGATGGGATTGAAGAAGACACAGTTGATTTCATTGATAACTATTCAGGAGAATTTAGTGAACCAGAAGTTTTGCCAGCAAGATTTCCAAATTTATTAGTAAATGGATCGCAGGGAATTGCAGTTGGTATGGCAACAAACATTCCTACACATAATTTAGGTGAAGTTATTAATGCCACAATCCATTTGATTGATAATCCAGAATCAACACCTGATGACTTAATGGAATTTATTCCAGGACCAGATTTCCCAACAGGTGCGCTTATTTTAGGTCGTTCAGGAATAGTAGATGCTTATAGAACTGGTCGGGGGAGCATTCGTATGCGAGCTCGCACCGATATTGAAGAAGGAAACAAAACCAGTCATATTGTTATAACTGAACTTCCATATCAAGTGAGTCCTAATCAAGTTATGACAAAAATTCGTGATCTTGTAGATAGTAAAGAACTTGATGGGATAGCTGATATTAATGATGAATCAGCTCAAGGGGAAACGCGCATTGTTATTAAATTAAAACGTGATGCGCCTTCTTTGGTTATTTTGAACAATCTTTATAAACGAACACCATTACAAACAACATTTTCAGTTAATTCAGTAGCTCTCGTTGATGGTGTACCAAGACTTTTGAATCTAAAAGAAATGATTGATTCATACATCAATCATCAAATTGAAGTTGTTCGTAGACGTTCACAACATCGTCTTGACAAAGCCCATTCAGAAGCGCATATAAACGAAGGGCTAATAAAAGCACTTGACCATATTGATGAAATTATTTCTCTAATTAAAGCTTCTGAGGATCGAGCAACCGCACGTGAAGCGTTAATGGCAAAAAAATATAGTTTTAGCGAAATTCAGGCAAACCATATTCTTGACATGCAGTTAGTTCGACTTACCCGATTAGGTAGATCAACTTTAGAAAGCCGGTTAGAGGAACTAAAAAAAATAATCCAAGAACTTGAAGAAATTCTCGGAAATGACGAGCGGTTAAAGGCTGTTATTAAAGATGAATTAAAAGTTATTCAACAAGATCATGCGACCGAGCGAAAAAGTGAAATGATTCATGATCCAGGTGAACTTGATGTCGAGGATTTGATTGATGACGAAGATCAAATCTTTACTATGAGTGCTGGTGGGTACGTGAAACTTATGTCCGCTGATGAATTTCGAACTCAAGGAAGAGGCGGACGGGGAATTGCTGGAGCACGACTTAAAGATGAAGACGTGGTAACTCATTTATTACATACCTCAGCACATGCGTATCTCTTATTTTTCTCAACACGTGGAAAGGTTTATCGATTAAAAGCCCACCAAGTTCCTACGGCTAGCCGAACTGCTAGAGGAACAGCAATAGTCAATCTTTTACCACTACAACCTGATGAAAGCATTCAAGCAGTAATCGATACTAGAGATTATGAAACACATAGATATCTATTCTTTGCGACAAGATCCGGACGGGTAAAAAAGACACAATTCACTGCTTATGATTCCTCACTTAAAGCAGGTCTAATCGCAATAAATCTCAATGATGATGACGAATTAGTGGATGTAATGGCAACTAATGGGGAGGATGATCTTTTATTGGTTGCGCGATCCGGTCAAACACTAAGAATTTCTGAAAAAGATGTAAGACCAATGGGACGCTCAGCAGCTGGAGTAAAAGGTATGAAGTTCAGAGAGAATGATGAACTTTTATCTTGTGCTGTTGTTGATCCTGAAGCAACAGTTTTACATTTAACAACTGAAGGGTTTGGCAAAAGAACACCGTTAAGTGAATTTTCAACTAAAGGACGTGCAGGACTTGGTGTCCGAGGAATTCAAGTTACTGATGAACGAGGTGAAGTTGCTGGAGCGACAGTAGTCAACGATGGTGATCATATTTTTGCAGTCACCTCAGGTGGAGTAATTATTCGTATGAGCGTCGATGACATTTCAATTCAAGGGCGGAGTGCTACTGGAGTTCGTGTAATGACTCCAGACGAAGATCAGCATGTGGTGGCTTTATCAAGAGTCCCTATTAGTGAATTTGATGAAGAAGAATAATTTTTAAAATTTTTCAAAAATTTTTTTGAACCTGTCAGATTTCCATCTCTAACCCATCTCTTTTGTGAGAGTTTCGAAAACCGAAACCAAAAACAAAGGAGAAAGAAATGAAAAAAGTAACTAAAAGTATTGCAGCAATCGCTGTAATTTTCGGATCATTTATAGTTGGTGGAAATGCAGCACTTGCAATATCACTACCTCCAACCCCAATTGATCCAGTCGTAATACCTGAAGGTGATGGTCCAGAATTTTCTGGTCCAGGATCATTTGATATAAGTATGACCGCAGAACTCGACACGCACTGTGACGAAGATGATGGAATCGTAACTATAACAATTGAAAACAATTTAAGTAGTACAGGCATTATTCCACCAAACCGCTGGGTTGCAGTTCACATGGAAGCGAGCAGTGAGTCAGAAGGCGACAACGCTGGCTGGCTTGGATTTGGTTTCCTTTCGTATCCAGTCTTTTTCGAATTAGAAAAAGGTGATGGTGGACCAGCAGAGTTTGAAGTTCCTTCTGGCGACTTTGAATTGACCACTACGATTTACGTAAGCGCTAAAGAGATAGATCAGACAGTAGATGTTGATGGTGTAGATGGCCCAGATAAAGCAGCTGACTTTGTTGCAGACAATGACCCATCTTTTCAAAAAACTGTAAGTGTTGAATGCTCATCAGATGATCCAGTTGAAACAACTGAAGATACTCCTGAGGAAGTAACTGAAGATACTCCTGAGGAAGTAACTGAAGATACTCCTGAAGAAACAGAAGTTGACGATCCAATCGAAGGTTCCCCTCTCTTCACTGGCTAATTTAACTTCGCTTCAACAAAAATGCCGGCAGTAAAACTGCCGGCATTTTTATTTTTGTAACACAAATCTAAACCCAGTGAAATGTAAGCGACTCCGTCAAAGCACTCCTTCCCTCTAGACTCTATTTTGTGACAGATGAATTTCAGCCAGATGAAAAAGAAAATCCAGTGGATTCAGATCAAGAAACTAATGACTTAGCTGGAGCCGAAACTACAGGCGCGCGGTTAGAAGATCTTTTTCAAAGCGGTAATGAAGAAAATAGTTCAACCACAGTTGAACCACAGTTAACACAAAGCAGCGAATTTGAAGAAGAAATTTCGTCAAGTTTTATTTCACGCTTATTTCAAAATAGAACAAATAAACCGATTGAAGAAAATGAAGAGAAACAAAAAAGTGGCTTTCGAGTTCGCCGTGTTCGTCGGTTAGTTAGACACATAGAACCTTGGTCAGTTCTAAAAATTGGTTTGGTTTTTTATCTTTGTGTTTGGGGTATGTCAGTTATTGCTTTTTCAATGATTTGGGGAGCAGCTAGTGATGCAGGAACCATTGATAAATTTGAAAGTTTTATTGAACAACTTTTTGCCTTAGAAACATTTGAATTTAACGCTGAGCAAATATTTAGAATTTTTATTTTAGGCGGATTAGTAATGGTGGTTGGCGGTACTGCAATAACTGTCGTACTTGTCTTCGTATTTAATCTCATTAGTGATTTGATGGGAGGAATACGAGTTACGGTTATTGAAGAAGAAACAGCTATCAGAAGAAGAAAAAAATCTTTAAGTGAACGATTGACGTTAAGAAATAGGGAATAGCGTATAAAAGAATTTATGTAGAAGTATTTTGTAAGTAGCACCTTGTTTGTAATACAGATACCGTCTTGAAACTGCGGGGCTATAGCTCAGTTGGTTAGAGCGCACCCCTGATAAGGGTGAGGTCGCTGGTTCAACTCCAGCTAGCCCCACAACATCCGCAAACAGATAAAGACAGTTTTATTTATACGCTATAACTAAGTCGTTTAAAGGATAAAAATTATGATGCGGACTATCAAAGGAGCCTTAGAGTCTGTTTTAGCTGCCGCTGCTGTAGCTGGAGTTTTTCGTGTTCTTGGAATTGACCGAACTAAAAGACAATCTGGGGGTTGGCGTCGCGTTAAAGGATCTGATCTTCGCTAATGCGAGTAGCAGTTTTAGGAGCTGGAGCAGTAGGAGCTCGAATAGCTCGGCAACTTCTATCAGGAACAAAAGTTGCTCAAATTGTTTTGAGGGACACAGATGCTGACCGATTGGCACAGGTTTCAAAGTCGCTTGGAGAACGAGTGATCATTGAACACTCACCTTTTAATTCACAAATTGATGCTGAAGTAATAGTTGTAGCTACACCAAGTGGAACACAAATGTCTTCTGTTGTTGAAGCAATTGAAACTAAACGGCCGGTAATTTCAACAACTGACAGCCTTGCTGAAACGGTTGCACTACTTAAATTTGCAGAGCAAGCAAAGGAAAATAATACCCCGGTTATTTTAGGAGCAGGATTTGCTCCAGGCCTTACTTGTGTTCTTGCAGCACATGGAATGTCCTGGTTAGACAAAGTCGAAGAAATTCATGTAGCGAAAGTTGGAACAGGCGGCCCTTCTTGTGCTCTTGTCCATCATCGTGCTTTGAGTAGAATTTCTTACGATTGGCGTCATAACAGTTGGGCACGTAGACCTGGAGGTTCAGGGCGTTCATTATGTTGGTTTCCTGAACCTGTTGGTCCACAAGACTGTTACCGTGCAGCGCTTCCTAGCCCAGTTCTTCTTCACCATGCTTTCCCTGAAGTTTCATGGATTACTGCTCGCGTATCGGCGACGTTAAGAGATCGGTTAACTGCAGCTTTACCGATGTTAAGCCCACCGCATTCTGAAGGAGGGCTTGGTGCAGTCAGAGTTGAATTACATGGACAAAAAAATGATTCTCATGAAGTTGTCGTATTAGGTGCTACAGAACGACCCGCAGTAGCTGCGGCAACAGTTGGGGCATTAGCAACGGAATGTGTAATTAATGAAAAGTTAAAGTTTCGTGGAATGGCTGGGTTATCAGAAATTGTTGAACCTATTGATTTTTTACATGGTCTTGAAAAACGTGGGTTAAGAATTGAAATTTTTGAAGGCGATAATGTTAATGTTTAACGAGAAAATTTTTTTTAGTTTTTTTATTTTCTTATTGTTAATCGGGTGCTCAGAAACTCAAAACGAAGTTGTTAACACTCAACCAACATCCGAAACTTCTTCAACTTCTTCAACTTCTTCAACTTCTTCAACTTCTTCAACTTCTTCAACTACGACGACAATTGATTTAGACAATATTGACGGTGTGGAATATTTGACTATTACCTCTAGAAGCCACACTGAAGAGGATCTTGATTATCCAACTACACCACCAGCAGGCGGTGATCACTTAGGGATATGGCACAACTGTGGGAAATATCTTGTTGAACTTTTAGATGAAGCAGCTGTTCACACGCTTGAGCATGGAGTCGTTTGGATAACTTATCTTCCAGACATTTTGTCAACAGAGATAGAAAAATTAGATGAGCTTTTAGAAGGCAATCAAAGATTTTTAATGTCTCCATATACAGATCAACCTGCACCAATTGTTCTTACATCATGGGGAAGACGGTTAGAAATTCAAAATGCTGATGATTCACGAATATTGGCTTTTATTGAAGCGTTTACTGATAGTTCTTCTTCTCCAGAACCGGGAGTTACTTGTAATGGGGGATTAGGAATACCACCCAGTGATGCTTTTACCCCAAATACAAATTCAGGAGTTGAGCATGGAGATAATGGAAGCATAGAGATTGGGATTCGTAGCCAAAGCATTTCCACCGTCGGCAGTGAAAACACCTGAGAAGTCACTAAAAGTTCCTCCAGCTTCAGGAAGGATTGTAAGCATTGGTGCAACATCCCAATGATTAACAATTGGATCAATCATTGCATCAGCTCGCCCCGTTGCTACTAAAACATATCCGTAGGCATCACCCCAGGTTCTAATAACGGCTCCGCTTTTAATGAAACGGTCTAGTGTTTCTGTAGAAGGCCAGTAGTCAACGCCGCTTGTAACTATGCATGATTCAGAAAGGTTTTTTTGATCTGAAACCCGAGTTAATTCATTATTGAAATAACAACCTCTTCCTCTTCCAGCAAAAACACATTCTCCAAGCGCTGGGATGTTGATAACACCTATTGCAGGCCCGTGCTCATCTTCTAACGAGAGCAAATTTCCGTAAAGAGGGACACCATGAATGAACGAAACTGTCCCATCAATTGGATCAATTATCCATGATCGCCCTGATGTTCCATTGATATCAGATTCTTCTTCCCCTTTAATTGTGTCATTTGGGAAAGACTCAGTTATGAGCTCACGCATTAAACGTTCAGCTTTTTTATCAGCTTCAGTTACTGGAGTTCCGTCTTCTTTTCCCTCAATAACAAGATCTGTGTTTTTAAAGTAATTAAGGGTCAAATCACCAGCCGCTTTAACAGTATTTACTGCAAAGGTAAGGAGATCATGATCAACTGGGGGAATATTTTTTTCCATATCTTATAGATAACGCTTTAACCATTAGGATTTTACTAACTGTTCTGCAGTAACAACTAAAACTCGTAAATTAATTTCAAAGTGTTAGATTTCTTTACTTTTTCCATCACTTAAATACCTGGTTTAAAACCAGAAAGTTTAAGGAGATCGGTAATGAGACAAAAACACAACATGATCATGAACCGATTCGATCGGTTTAGTGATCAATCATGTGGCATGATTTAGGTCTATGCGCACTGATACAGAATTGGCATCGGCCCTCGCAGAGGGTGACTCGGCTGCCCTCGCTGATATCTACGATCGATACGCAGACCATCTACACAATTTTTGCTACGGAGTTTGCCGTAATCCCGAACAAGCAGCAGATGCGACGCAGCAAACGTTTCTTTTGGCGTTCGAAAGAATCGGACAGCTACGCGATCCCTCTCGCCTTAAATCATGGTTATTTGCTATCGCAAGGAATGAAGTCATGAAAGGGTTTCGCGATACGTCTCGGACGCGCCCAGTTGATGATGACGCAGTACTTGATGCTGCGACTAGTTCAGATTCTGTTGAGCAAGATTTCGAAACATCAGAACTTCAAAATTTAGTTTGGGAAGCTGCAGCTGGGCTTGATGAGCGCGATCGGTTGTTATTAGAACTTAATGTTCGATCAGGTCTTGATGGAGCAGAATTAGCTGCTGCCATTGGTGTTGATCCTGATCATGGTTATGTCCTAGCAAAAAGAATGAGAGAAAGAGTTGAAAAATCTTTAGGGGCACTAGTGGTAGCTCGTCAAGCACGTACTATGTGTTCAGATTTAGAACGTCTCTTATCTGATTGGGATGGAACTTTTTCCATTCCTATTCGTAAACGAGTAAGTAGACACTTAACACAATGTGATGAGTGTGAAGAACGTCGACGGAAGCTTGTCTCACCAATAGCGCTTTATGGAGCAGCACCAGTACTAGCTGCCCCATTGGGTCTTAAAGACACAATTCTTGACGCTGTTGGATCGTTTGTAGAAACTGCTGAAGCTTCTGAATATAAATGGGATGAAGACGGCTTTCCTGAGCCTGTTGAAACAAATTGGATAGAGGACAAGGATGAAGTAGAGAACTTATCTCATGAAAATCTTCCGTCTTCTCGTAAACGGTTACGCCGGCTTGGGTTTTATGCATTTCTTATTGGAGGCGTAGTTACTTTAAGCGTTGTTCTCACTGCTGGGGGAGGAGAAGGACCAATTTTGACTCCTGAGAAACTAAATGAAACAGAAGTATCTGCAATGCTTGTTGAAGAAGGTTCTGAAGAGTCCAGCACTTTTACTGATGTTGAAACAGCGACTACTACGACTGCGGCGCCTGTTGAAACAGCGACTACTACGACTGCGGCGCCTGTTGAAACAACAACTACTACGACTGCGGCGCCTGGTGAAACAACAACTACTACGACTGCAGCGCCTGTTGAAACAACGACT
>CATISD010000011.1 GCA_949538625.1 Acidimicrobiales bacterium AG-410-I20 | reverse complement strand
GTCTTAGAAGCTCGCTTAGGAGTAGGTGCAGGGCGGAGCGAAGCGATTCAGGATGCGGTGCCAGAGTATTACGTTCAAGCTCTCATAGAGCATCGTGTGGACGTAATTGATTCTCCTTCGTTTGAAGTCACGGAAGGTCAAGATGAAGGAGCATTAACTTTCGAAGCGATTGTGCCTGTCCGCCCGCAGATAGTCATTTCAGATTACGACTCTCTTGAAGTAGAAATTCCAAACCCCGTAGCAACAGACGAGGAAATAGATCGACAGATCGATGCTATGAGGGAACAATTCGCGACCTTGGAAGAAGTACAACGAACAGTACAAGACGGAGATCAAGTCACTATAGATATTTCCGGAACCTATGAAGGTGAAGAAGTTGAAGGTCTCACCACTACCGATTACCTCTATGAAGTGGGCTCAGGTGCCGTAGTCGCAGAAATTGATGAAAATCTTCAAGGAGTTTCTGTAGGTGACGTAGTTGAGTTTGAAGCTGACCATCCAGATGAAGAAGAAGACGGAAAGCTTTCTTTCCGTATCGAAACAAAAATGATTCAAGAAAGAGCCCTCCCTGAATTAAACGACGAGTTTGCTTCAAACGCTTCTGAATTTGAAACCGTTCAAGAGATGAGCGACGACATGCAAAGCCGAATGACAGAAATGAAGAGAGCGCAATCCTCGGCCATGGTGCGAGATCTCATTGTCCAAAAATTGGCAGAAAAAGTTGAAATGGACCCTCCAGAGGCAATGGTCGAAGCAGAAATCACTAACCGAATACAAGATCTTGCTATGCGACTCCAATCACAAGGGATGGAACTTGATCGCTACTTGGAAGCAATAGGTACCGACATTAGTTCGTTACGTGAGGAGTTCTCTCAAGGAGCAGACACATCGGTGAAAGCTGACCTTGCACTTCGTTCCGTGATCAATCAAGAAAATTTAGGACCCGATGAAGAAAAGTTAGAAGAGTATTTTTCTTTACTTGGAGCACAAATGGGTTCAGATTCCGAACAGGCGCGAGACATGCTAACAAATTCTGGAAGGCTACTTGACCTAGAAGCAGACCTTGGTAAGCAGGCTGCAGTAGAATGGCTATACGAGCGAGCAAAAATAGTTGATGATGAAGGGCAATCAATTAGTCAATCTGATCTTGAACCGCCCGAAGAGATCCTTGACGAAGAAGAAGATAAAAATGATACCGACATCGAAGGAGATGAAGAGTAGTGTCGTTGGTTGATATGAAAGTACAAAATTATTTAGTTCCAACCGTGGTTGAACAAACCAACAAAGGTGAGCGAGCCTACGATCTTTACTCGCGTCTACTCAAAGAAAACATCATTTTTATTGGCACCCCAATTGACGACACCATTGCCAACTTGATTTGTGCTCAGCTTTTGCATCTTGAATCAGAAAATCCTGATCGGGATATCAGCCTCTACATTAATTCTCCAGGTGGAGACATAAATGGCCTGTTCGCTATTTATGACACAATGCAATACATACGACCAGATGTGACAACAATCTGTTTTGGTCAAGCAGCCTCAGCAGCCGCTGTTCTCCTTGCAGCTGGGACCCCAGGTAAAAGACTGGCTCTTCCTCATTCCCGAATTCTTCTCCATCAGCCTTATGCAGGGGCACAGGGCCAAGTATCGGACATTGAACTAGTTTCCCAAGAAGTGCAAAGGTTGAAACTTCAATTAGAAGAAATTCTGGCTCGACATACCGGCCAAGATGTTGAAAAAATACACACCGATACTGACCGAGATTTCGTACTAACCGCACCTGAAGCCCTTGAATATGGCATTATCGATGAAGTGATAGAAGAGCGTCCACTGGTAGATAACTCTGGACCTATTTCCGCAGTTAAGTAGAATTAGTTCACTGGGTAAGCCCGGGGAAATAAGGAGACTATAAGCAATGGCCAAATTTGGAGAAGGAGGAGAACTCCTCAAATGTTCCTTTTGTGGTAAAACACAAAAGTTGGTCAAAAAATTAATTGCTGGCCCTGGCGTCTATATTTGCGATGAATGCATAGACCTCTGCAATGAGATCATCGAAGAAGAGCTAACGGAAATCCCAGAAGTTTCACTTGATAAATTACCTCGACCAAGAGAAATCAAAGCTTTTCTTGACGACTACATCATTGGTCAAGAGCAAGCAAAAAAGATCCTTTCTGTTGCTGTTTACAATCACTACAAAAGAATCCAAGTTGGACCTGCAGCCTCAGATGAAGTTGAACTGGGCAAATCTAATATCTTATTGATCGGCCCAACTGGCTGTGGGAAAACACTGATGGCTCAAACACTGGCTCGTATGTTGGATGTCCCTTTCGCCATTGCTGATGCCACTGCACTAACTGAAGCGGGCTATGTAGGGGAAGACGTAGAAAATATCTTGCTCAAACTCATTCAAGCGGCAGACCAAGACATTAAAAGGGCTGAAAAGGGAATCATTTACATTGATGAAATTGACAAAATAGCAAGAAAGAGTGAGAACCCTTCAATCACTCGGGATGTCTCCGGAGAAGGTGTTCAGCAAGCTTTGCTAAAAATTCTTGAAGGAGCTGTGGCTTCAGTTCCCCCTCAGGGCGGGAGAAAGCACCCCCATCAAGAGTTCATGCAAATAGATACAACAAATATCTTGTTTATTTGCGGAGGAGCTTTTGCAGGGCTTGAGGACATTATTGAAAATCGAAAAGGTGGCTCCAATGTCGGCTTCGGCGCTGAATTGCGAGCTTCCAATGAGAGGGATTTAGGTGATCTGTTTGCAGAGGTGAGGCCAGAAGATCTAACCAAATTTGGCCTTATACCTGAATTCGTTGGTCGGCTACCTGTTGTGGGAACAGTAAATCAATTAGACGAAGAAGCTCTCGTTGAGATACTAACGGAACCCCGCAATGCTTTAATCAAGCAGTATCAGAGGATCTTTGGGTTTGAAGATGTGGAATTGAAATTCACAGAAGACGCGCTTAATGCAGTCGCCAAGCAGGCTCTTGATCGGGGCACAGGGGCTCGAGGTTTACGGGCAATACTTGAAGAGGTGCTCCTCGGAACAATGTACGAGTTGCCGAGCGACAATAAAATTGCTGAAGTTGTCATAGAGGAAGATTGCGTAATTGGACGCACAGATCCCACTGTCATAGAACGAGATTCTTCCAACAAGCGCGCAGCCTCGTAATTCTCTCGTGGGATACGCAGAAGCATTAAACTTCCTAGATCAACACGTTAATCTTGAAGCCAAAGCAGGCCGCATCCACGGTCTAAGCCTTGCCGCCATGCAGGATCTAACTCAAACAATGGGGGATCCTCAGTCTGATTTTCGCAGCATTCATATCACCGGAACCAACGGAAAAGGTTCAGTATCTGCAATTATTTCGTCACTTTTAAAAGCAGCTGGACTCCGAGTCGGCACATACAGCAGTCCGCATGTAGACACTGTTCGCGAGCGCTTGAAAATCAATAACGAAATGATCGAGGAAGAACAATTCGGTGAATTAATCGCGGAACTCATTCCATTTGCTCAAAGCGTAGAAGAAAGGCCTTCTTATTTTGAATTGTTGACTGCAGCAGCATTTCTTTGGTTCTCCAATGAAGCAGTTGATGTTGCTGTTGTAGAGGTGGGCCTACTTGGCAGATTTGATGCAACGAACGTAATAGAGGCTGATGTTTCGGTGATTACAAATATTGGTCGAGATCATACGGATGGGGTGGGGGACTGGCGTCGGGCCGTAGCTTCAGAGAAGGCAGGAATCATTAACTCTGGTCGGCCTTTGGTTCTGGGCGAAACCTCAGTGGAGACTCTTGACCTCTTTATTAAAGAAAATCCAGACCCGTTATTACTTAAAGGTGAAGCCTTTGGAGTTTTAGCCAGCACCCAAGCTGTTGGTGGACAACTAGTAGATTTATGGAGTATCTCCGGTCGCCATGAAGAAGTCTTTCTCCCCTTGTTTGGTCAACATCAATCTGAAAATGCTTCAACGGCTCTTGCGGCTGTCGAAACATTCTTAGAGTCGCCTCTTGCCGATGAAATTATTGAAGAGGGGATGTCCGAGGTCGCCCTACCGGGACGCTTAGAAACGGTGGCGGCTAATCCATTAGTTGTTCTGGATGGGGCCCATAATGAGGATGCTGCTCGGGCCCTCGTATCCGCATTGCCAGAAATATTTCCCGAAACCCGGCGAATAGTTGTATTGGGCATGCTAGGTCCTCGTGATCCAGAAGAGGTAATAAAAGAAATTGTTTCCCTGCACCCTGATGTGGTTATTTGCTGCACATTATCTTCGGAGCGGGCTATATCTGGAGAGGAGCTCGCTCGAGTGGTTCAAGTCCACGGAGTTGAATCTGAAGTTGCCCCAGATCCAACTGAGGCTATTGAACGTGCCTTGGTTTTGTCTACTGAAGAAGATCTCATTTTGGTGACCGGATCGTTTTATCTTCTTTCGACCGTTCGGGCATCGTTGTTGTTTGATTAGAAACTTGTTGTACGCAACTCGATAGCCCCCTAGCCTTCATCTATATGGATAGAACATTGGTAATTTGTAAACCTGATGCCGTAGAACGAGGCCTCGTCGGTGAAATCATCAGCAGATTCGAAAGAAAAGGCCTTAATCTCGTTGCGGTTGAATTGCGCCACTTGAACGAAGAAACACTGAGTGCCCACTATGCAGAACATCTTGATAAGCCGTTTTACGGAGACTTGGTTTCTTTCATGTCGAGATCTCCTGTGGTGATCATGGTTGTAGAAGGACCTGAAGACACATATGCCGTAGTTCGATCAATGATGGGAGTAACAAACCCACGCGAATCAGCTCCTGGAACAATCCGCGGGGACTACGGATTGATTGTTACTGAGAATCTTGTTCATGGATCTGATTCACTTGAATCTGCAGAACGAGAAATTGGCATTTTCTTCCCAAACCTTTAGAAATAAATTTATTCTCATAGCGTGGTCAAACATGCGCCCAGAGTGGTATCCGGAGAAAAAATCGGCTAGAGTTCAGGCTGAAAATCAGTTACGTTTCCAAAGCTTCGGAAGCGTCTTACAAGACAAACAGACGAATTGGATGCCTAAATGGCTTCAAACTATAGAACAGCAACAAGTAGCGCTCGACTTGGAAGTCGTGATATCGCTGTAGATCTAGGAACTGCTAATACCCTTGTCTATGTACGCGGCGAAGGAGTAGTCCTCGATGAACCTTCGGTAGTTGCAGTAAACATTATGGATGGAACTCCACTTGCGGTAGGGGCAGAAGCAAAAAGAATGATTGGGAGAACCCCGAATTACATCCAAGCCACGAGACCACTAAAAGACGGAGTAATCGCCGATTTTGAAGTTTGTGAAAAAATGCTTCGCTATTTCATCCAGTCCGTACATCAAAGCAAATGGTCAAAACCAAGAATGGTTATCTGTGTCCCTTCCGGAGTGACCGGAGTGGAAAGAAGAGCAGTGCAAGAAGCAGCAGAATTTGCTGGAGCTCGACCACCGGCCTACATCATTGAAGAACCAATGGCCGCAGCTATCGGTGCTGGATTACCAGTAGAGCAACCCACTGGTTCCATGATCGTAGATATCGGTGGAGGAACTACAGAAGTTGCAGTCATATCACTTGGAGGTGTCGTCGCTTCATACTCTTCACGTGTCGGCGGAGACGAACTAGATGATGCAATAAAACAGTATTTAAAGAAAGAATACGGGGTTGACACTGGATTCAGAACTGTTGAAGAACTCAAAATGGGACTAGGTTCAGCAACCCCTCTCAGAGAAGAACAACGGGCAGAATTCCGAGGCCGTGACTTAGTAACCGGCCTTCCACGCCCGGTAGTAATAAACACAGTCGAAATACGAGAAGCCATTGAAGAACCATTAGCTGCCATAGTCGACGCAGTAAAAATAACTCTAGACAGGACGCCACCAGAATTATCGGCTGACATCATGGAACGCGGAATAACTCTTGCCGGAGGAGGAGCCCTACTTATTGGGCTACCTGAAAGAATCCGTGCTGAAACGGGAATGCCAGTAAGACTCGCAGCAGATCCATTGCTAGCAGTAGTACTTGGCGCCGGAATGGCGCTAGAGCACCTAGACATCTATGGGGATTCCGTCTTTAGCGGCGGTATGGACTAAAAATGGCGGCTCCAGGGCCCGCCGAACGGTCTCGCCCGACCTTACTTATTCTGCTTGCAGCAGCTCTCACCTTGATGACCCTGCAAGTGCGCGGCGCTGAGCCACTAGATGCATTTCAACAAGGAATACGAGACATCATTGGGCCGGTCAGAACTGTAATTGATAAATCCACTGACCCCATTCAGTCAGTTTGGTCTGGCATTGTAAATTACTCCGAACTTCAGAACGAAAATGAACGTCTAGCAGAAGAGTTGGCTGTATTTAGAGGAGAAGTACTTAGTGAAGAAGCAGACAGAGAATTACTTGAACGACTCTTAGGTGAAATTGATGTCCCTTACGCGGATTTAGAAACAGTAGTAGCGCGCCTTCTCGGAACACCTCCTGGTAACTTCGGGTCACATTTAGTCGAAATAGATAAAGGAAGCGATGATGGGCTTTCTGAGGGCATGGCAGTTATTACTGGGGCCGGACTGGTTGGAAGACTCGAGCAAGTAGACCGAGAACGCTCAGTAGTTATCTTGGCGACACACCCAGATTTCTCAGTTGGTGTTCGCTTAGTTGAATCGCAAGACGAAGGATTAGCAAAAGGAACTGGAGGATATGAAATACGTTTAGAAGACGGCGTGCGTCTAGATGCTTTCATTGAAGAGGGAGAAGTTGTAATAACTTCTGGAGGTAGAAGCCGCTTTCCAGGTGACATACCGGTCGGAAAAGTAACAGACCCAGATAATTTTGCTGAATATGAAAGAATCATAAAAATCGAGTTAGCAGCAAGTCTTGAAAATCTAAGTTTTGTGAACGTAGTAATTGATTCTGAGGGCGGATCATGACCACACGAATTAGATCTTTCGTTGTCTTAGTGACAGCGGCACTTCTGCAAGCAACAATCTTCACAGAATTTCGCTTTTTGGGCGCATCGGTAGAAGTGCTTCTCTTGGTAACCGTACTCGCTGGATACCACGGCGGACCAGAACACGGTTCAATATTTGGTTTCTTCGCAAGTTTGCTTCAAGACGTCTTAACCGGCGCACCTTTCGGGTTGCACGCCATGGTCTATGCTCCAATAGCAGTAGGAGTGAGCAGCTTGGAAGACCGGTTAGTCCAGTCGCGCCCAGTTATATATGGACTCGGATTAGCGCTGGCTATAGCCGCAGGAACTACTTTAGCGGGATTCGCCGGGTTACTTTTTGGACAAACCGCAATAACAAGTGATTTGCTAATCAAGAGGGCAGTTCTCGCAGGAATAACTTCAGCAATAGTCGCAGCTCCAATAAACAAAATAATTCTTTGGTCACTTTCTCTGTCCACACCAGGAGCTTTAGAGCTGCGAATACCAGAAAAATAATTTGAATGGATAAAACTTTTCGCTACCGCTTAAGAATTCTTGCAGTCATCGCTCTATCTATGTTTGCGGCCCTTACAGCTCGACTCTGGTTTCTTCAAGTGCTCTCTGGCGAGGAGGCAGCGGCAGTAGCAGAAACAAACATTCTTCGTGAAATAAGAGTTCCGGCACTTAGAGGAAAAATTCTGGATATGGAGGGCAGGACCCTCGTAGGTAACCGCTTAACAACCATGGTGACTATAAATCGAAGAGAACTAGATGAAGCAGATTTCACTGAAGACGAGCGATTAGAAATGTTGACTGAGATAGCTATCGAAGTCAATCGGTCTGGGTCATTGCTTAAAGTAACTGATATTGAAGACTCTATTTCAGACCCATCTTTTACCAGATACGACGATATTCCAATAGCAACAGATGTTGATGAAGAACTTCTCATATATTTTGGTGAAAGGCCAGAGAAGTTTCCTGGAGTTGAAGTCGTGGATAGCACTGTCCGTTCGTATCTCTATGGAGACCTAGCAGGACATCTTCTAGGGTGGGTAGGACCGATTAACGATCGTGAATATGAAACTCGTCGACCGCCTTCCAATAAGGCCTACGGAGTACGGGACGAAATTGGAAAATCGGGAATAGAACTAATGTTTGAAGATGACCTACGCGGTGTAGCCGGCCGTCGGGTAGTGGAAGTTGATCGACTCGGTCAAATAGTGAGAGAGCGTGAAGATCTGTTTGTTCCTCCAATCCCAGGTGATGATGTTTATATAACAATCGATATTGATTTGCAGTACCTATTAGAGCGACAACTCGAACGAACTATATTTTCACAAAGAGAAGCTGAGCCTGAGAAAGATGAAGATGAAGAAGAAGACCCTCTTCCTTACGATGTACCCGGTGGCGCCGCGGTCATTCTAGATCCAAGAAATGGAGACGTGCGCGCCATGGCGTCTTATCCAAAGTTTGACCCAAATGACTCGATTGGGGGCTTCTCTCGAGAACAATGGGATTCGCTGAATGATCCTTTGAATGATTTACCTATGTTTAATCGCGCTATACAAGGCGAGTATGCCCCGGGTTCTACGTTTAAGCTTTTTACTGCTCATGCAGCTTGGCATGAAGGTGTTTTCGGGGTAGGTCTTGTCAAAGACGCGGATGAGCTATGGGATGACCCCGGCTATTACCGATTGCAGAGTTGTGTGGGGGGAACCAACCAGGCGGCGTCTGCAGGCGCCGGCGGATGTAAATTTCGAAATGCGAATGATGCCCCATATCCGCAGATTGATTTAGTTCGTGCGATCACGGTTTCCAGCGATGTCTATTTCTACACAATTGGGGAGTCAATTTATATTAATCCTTTACATAATGAAACTGGGATACAGGATGCTGCAGCGGAATTTGGAATGGGAGCTGAATTGGGAATCGCTTTACCTTTTGAACAATCCGGTTTTCTCCCCACTCCTCAGAATCGTCTAGAAAGACACGAGGAAAATCCAATAGCATTTCCTAATGGAGAGTGGTACCCGGGAGATAACGTCAATACCTCAATCGGGCAAGGAGACGTCTTAGTTACACCCTTACAACTAGCTAACGCGTATGCTACTTTCGCTAACAATGGAACTTTAAGATCGCCAAATATTGCTCTCAGAGTAGTAACCCAAACAGGCGAACTCGTAAGAGAGTTTGGTGAAAGAATTCTAGGAGAAGTGGAAATAGATCCAGAATTCAGGACCAGAGCTATTGAAGGACTTCTAGGAGTGACTATGGACGAAGATGGCACTGGATATGACGCTTTTAATAGTCGAAATTTTGATGGGGTTTTCTTCCCGTTAGAAGATTCGCCGATTGCAGGAAAAACTGGAACAGCAGAAGTGCGTGGAAAAGCAGATACAGCCGTCTTCGCGGCATTTGGGCCAGTAGAAGAACCTGAATATGCAATGGTTGCTTTCCTTGAAGAGGCAGGCTTTGGAAGTCGCTCGGCTGCACCGCTAGTCGCGCGTGTATTAAAACAGCTTGCGACCGATTCTGTAGAAGATGCACCAACAGCAGCAGTCAGTTATGCGCGGTCAGCAGCTTTGCCACTATGCCTTGAATGGCTTGAATGGCTCAGTAGTGATCGATTATCCAATGTAGGTAGCAGCAACTCTGATATAGAAACAGGCCCTGTGTTGGAAGCAAATGGTGAAGTTCGAGTACGTGGAGAAGTAATTAATTGTGAAGAATTACTTCTAGACAATGGGATAACGGTGGATGTCCAATGACAAATGTTGAGATCCCAAGAGAGGCACGACCTTCACTGCTTCGCCATGTTGATTATTTCTTACCGATCATCACACTTTTGATATCAGGAGTTGGCGTGTTGATGGTTTACTCAGCCACTCGAGGGCCAGCAACTGCGTTACGACCGGCTCAGACTCAGTATTTAGAACGGCAGTTTATTTTTGTTGTCATTGGAGTTGCTGCGATGATTACAACAGCGTGGATAGGGCATCGAATGTTTCGAAAATTTGCCCTGCACTTCTACGCATTAATGGCGTTCTCACTAGTTCTAGTTCTATTTATCGGTGTGGAAAGCAAAGGAACTAAAGCTTGGTATCAAGTAGGTGGGTACCAACTGCAACCTTCTGAATTTGGGAAGATCATCTTAATTGTTGCTTTAGCGGCATGGTATGGATCCACAAATACCGGAAGTGGGAGAAGACTATTTTTTGCCTTAGTTATAGCAGGTATACCTGGACTTCTTATTTGGAAACAACCTGATCTAGGAACTTTGCTGGTCTACGGAGCGATCATTGCTGGGATGACTCTAGTAGCAGGAGTCAAAGGTCGGCACATGTTCATTTTTACTTTGATCGTAGTGACACTCGCTGTCGCAGTTTTACAGTCAGATAGTTTGCAGAATTACCAAATTGACCGGTTGCTTGTCTTTATTGATGAAGAAGCAGATTCAGGAGCTCGCTACAACTTAGAGCAAGCACAAGTAGCTATAGGCAATGGCGGATTAACCGGAAAAGGGTTATTTGAAGGGACTCAAAATAATTCGGATCTTGTACCGGAGCAACAAAACGACTTTATATTCACCGTCATAGCTGAGGAAACAGGATTTATAGGAAGCATGGCCATTTTAGGACTCCTCGCCTTGTTACTTATCCGCATTTGGAGAATAAGCCAAATAGCGGATGATAAATTTGGTTCGCTTTTAGCTGCAGGTGTTTTCTCAATGCTGCTTTTCCAAATTTTTCAAAGCGTTGGAATGGCAGTAGGAATTATGCCGATTACAGGGATACCGCTTCCGTTAATTAGCCATGGCGGATCTTCAGTTATCTCCACATTTATAGGAATAGGACTTGTCCAGAGTGTTCATATGAGACGGCATGACTACCGGTATGACGGATCCTTTTAGTGGTTAAGTAGCCCTAAAGAGTGGATAGCATGATCAAGTTATGAGTTCTATATGGCCTCAACTAGAGGAAATACTTGACGATGTACAGAAGCCGGCTCGTTATATCGGTTGTGAAGATGGGGTAATCACACCCCAGCATCACCCCTCTAAGGTTTCTTGGCTGTTGACTTATCCGGACACCTATGAGGTTGGGTTACCTAATCAAGGATTGCAGATACTTTACGAAATCATTAATGAAAGATCGGATGCAGTAGCAGAGAGAGCTTACGCACCTTGGACAGATATGGCTGCAGCATTACGTGAACACAAGCTCCCGTTCTTCTCTGTGGACTCGCACCGTCCAGCGAGAGAATTTGACATCCTTGGGTTCAATCTTTCGGCAGAACTTGTTTACACCAACCTCCTTGAATGTCTTGACCTAGCAGATGTTCCTATTCATACTGCAAATCGACAACCAGATGATCCGTTTGTCATAGTTGGAGGGCATTGCACTTACAACCCAGAACCGATAGCAGATTTCATAGATGCCGCTGTTTTAGGGGATGGTGAAGAAGTAGTTTCAGATATCACAGAAACTATTTTGCGTTGGAAAAACTCGGATCGTTCATCACGAGAAAGCATTTTAAGAGAATTGGCAACAATACCGGGGGTCTACGTTCCCTTCGCATACACGCCGGTATATGAAAAAGAGGAACTCATCAGCATTTCACCGAGATTCCCAGAAACTCCTGAGATAGTAGAGAAACGAACAATTAGTGACTTGGCTGAATGGCCTTATCCTAAGCAACAACTTGTCCCATTAACAGAAGTTGTACATGATCGACTCAATGTAGAGGTTTTTCGTGGCTGCACACGCGGTTGCAGATTTTGCCAAGCCGGAATGATAACAAGACCGGTGAGAGAAAGACCTGCAGATCAAGTTAGAACCATGGTGAGCGAAGGAATTCGTAGAACCGGGTATGACGAAGTTTCACTTACCTCACTTAGTACAGCCGATTTCAGTGGTATTGAGGAAGTTGTTAAAGGTGCGCTAGATGATTCTGACTGTGGACAACTGTCTGTCTCTCTACCAAGCTTACGTGTGGACGCATTTACTGTCGGGATTGCAGCAGAAATACAGCGTGCTCGCCGCACTGGTCTAACCTTTGCTCCAGAAGCAGGGTCATGGCGTATGCGTCAAGTCATAAACAAGCTAATTAGTGAAGAAGATTTATTTGCAGCAGTTGAATCCGCATATTCACAAGGATGGCGACGGATGAAACTTTATTTTTTGACCGGACTTCCAACAGAAACGGATGAAGACACCGAAGCAATAATTGACATGGCAAGAAAGTGTGTAGAGGTCGGTCGCACACACCAAAAAAGCCCATCTGTGACGGTGTCTGTTGGCGGGTTTGTGCCAAAGCCATTTACTCCCTTTCAGTGGTTCGGACAGAACACGGAGGAAGAACTTCATCGAAAGATAAGGCTGCTCCGTGACAAAGCGAAATCATCACGTGGGGTTCAGTTCAAATGGCATGATACGCGTGCTTCGGTAGCTGAAGGAATTATTAGTCGCGGGGACCGTCGAATAGGGGCAGTCATTGAAGAAGTATGGAGATCTGGGGGAGTGTTTCAAGAGTGGAGTGAGCACTTTAATCTTCAACTTTGGTCCGATGCTATGAAAAAACATGGACTCGCTTTAGAAGACTATGTTTACCGTCACCGGACAGAACATGAATTTCTTCCATGGGACCATCTCTCCGCAGGCCTTCATAAAGATTTTCTTTGGCAAGAATGGCGAGATGCACTCAATGCGGTAGGTCTAGAAGATTGCCGATGGACTCCATGTTATGACTGTGGAGCATGCACCGGTTACGGCATTGAGCATGTTGTGGCTTCTGCTCAACCACCCGCAGGCGGCAGCCAGGGGACGGGTCAAGGAAACCTATCAGCAGTAAGTGTCCCTGTGGACTTCACAGGAATCAAATTATGAAAAAGATAAGAATTAGGTTTTCAAAAAAAGGAAAAATACGTTTTATAAGCCATCGAGATATAGCTCGGATATGGGAAAGAGCGTTACGGAAAGCACAGATCAAAATTGCCTATAGTGAAGGGTTCTCGCCACGACCAAAAATTTCATTTGGCTTAGCTCTTCCTACCGGAAATGAATCAGAAGCTGAATATTTAGATCTTGAACTAGAAACAGTTATCGAAGGCACTTCAGTTGAATTAGAAACGATAAAAGGGAAAATTAATTCAGCATTACCAATGGGTTTACAAGTCCAAAGTGTTGCAGTAAAAGAAGAAGGTTCAGAATCATTGCAACAATCCGTAGTTTCGTGCACGTGGCAATTTGACCTAAAAGGGCACACCATAGAAGAAGTAAATCAGTGGCTTTTACAAATATTAGAGTCTGCGGAAATAGTTGTAGAAAGAGAGCGAAAAGGAAAAGTGGTCGTGGAAGACCTTAGAAAACAGGTAATCTCTATAGAAGTCATCGGGGAAACAGATACAGGAGTGCGGGTTCAAGCCGATCTTGGAACTCAACCCCGAACACTTAGACCATCAGAATTACTGGCGGCGTCAAATCCGCCGCTTAAAGCATGGAATGTGTGCAGAATGAATCAATGGATGTTGCAGGGTGACGAGCGAGTAGAGCCGCTATTAAATAACGACGCCCCTGCCCCGTCTGCCCAATTGGCAGACGTGATTAGAAGGGAATTAAAAAATGTCCGAACAAACGGACAGGCCCATGAAATCGGGCCCAGTCAACGATGGATCAGTAGATCCAAAACAAAAACCTAAAATTGGAGACACGCGACCGGACCCACATGAAAAACCTCAGATAGGAGATTCTCGACCAGCACCAGAAGCTGAGAATTCAGAGGAGAACGGAGCCGGTGACCGTAAAAGAAAGCGACGAAAAGGAAACCGCTCACGCGGGCGTTCTAATGGGCAAAACAGTCCAGTGGAAGCTTTAACGGATGATGATCCACTTGAGTTAGACGAAGATACTCTTCGACGACGCAAAGGAAGAGAGCGTAGAGGAAAGCCAATCGGCCGTTACTTAATGTGTGTAAGTGTCTCTCAAGGGAGTACCCAAGTTGGTGTTCTTGAAGGCCGCTCCCTTATTGAGCATTACCTTTCTCGTCCGGCAGATGACATCTCCGAAATCCACGGAAATATATATTTAGGAACAGTTCAAAATGTTTTACCTGGAATGGAAGCTGCATTTGTGGATATTGGTACTCCTAAAAACGCCGTCTTATATCGCGGAGACGTTCAGTTTGACGCGGAAGACACAGGTAAAAGGAGTAAAGCTCGTATCGAACAGGTGCTTAAATCAGGGCAAAGCATTCTTTGCCAAGTATCTAAGAATCCAATAGCCCACAAAGGAGCAAGATTAACGCAAGAGGTTTCTCTACCAGGACGTTTTGTCGTACTCATACCGAACAGTGACACTTATGGAATATCCAAACGTCTTCCAGAATCCGAGCGAAAACGCTTAAGGAAGATTCTGGATCGAGTAAAACCTGAAGAGCATGGAATTATTGTCCGAACAGCAGCTCAAGATATAACCAACGAGGAAATAGAACGTGATGTAAGTCGACTGGTTAGACAATGGGAAGAAATCTCAGAATTAGCTAGTAAATCTTCAGCACCAGCCTTGCTCTACCGAGAACCAGAATTGGCATTCAGATTCATACGTGAAGAATTCAACAAAGATTTCCGCGGGGTGTTGATTGATGATCAACAGATGTATGAAAAAGTAAGAAGCTATGTTGAAAGCCTCAATCCTGCTCTTGCTGATCGAATACAGTTTTATGATCAAGAGCAAGAGAAACTTCCCCTATTTGAAAGACACCATGTCTACGAACAGCTTCGGAAGGCCTTAGATAGAAAAGTTTGGCTTCCATCCGGCGGCTCGCTCATTATTGAACACACTGAAGCATTGACAGTGATTGACGTAAACACTGGAAAAAATGTTGGAAATACGAATCTTGAAGAGACAGTGTTTAAAAATAATCTAGAAGCAGCGGAAGAGGTTGCCCACCAGCTTCGCTTAAGAGACGTAGGTGGAATAATTGTCATTGATTTCGTGGATATGGAAAGAAAAGAAAATCGAGATGCTGTAGGAAATGCATTACGTGAAGCTTTATCGCGAGACAAAACACGTAATCAGGTCTTTGATATCTCTGAATTGGGACTCGTCGAAATGACTCGAAAACGTATTGGTGAAGGATTGTTAGAAAGTTTCTCCGATGCGTGCGCAGACTGTGAGGGCACTGGCCATACCTTAGACAGGGAGCTCGTTACAGGAAAACAATAGATTTATAGACAGTAACCCCACATTTGGTGGGGCTTACGCAACCCGTAGATAACCTAGATGTATATGTATGCAGTAATAGCCACCGGCGGAAAACAATACCGAGTAGAGGAAGGTCAACGAGTTCTCGTTGAACGCCTTGGAGACCCCGGAAGTGAAGTGGACTTAACTCCCGTAATGCTTGTTGATGGTCCTGAGACACTTGCGACTCCAGCAGATTTAACTGGAGTAAAAGTAACCGGACGTATAGTGGCGGACGCTAAAGGTGAAAAAATTCGCGGGTTTACTTATAAAAATAAAAGTAATCAACGGCGCCGATGGGGCCATCGTCAGCAATTAACAGAACTTGAAATAACAGCAATCACGAGAGGTTGAAATCATGTCAAAAACTAAGGGCGGTGGCTCAACTCGAAATGGTCGTGACTCAAACGCTCAACGGCTTGGCGTAAAAGTTTATGACGGTGGTCAAGTGACAGCTGGCTCTATCTTGGTTCGTCAACGCGGCACAAAATTTCACCCAGGTAAAAATGTAGGCCGCGGAGGTGACGACACTTTATTTGCTACCTCTGATGGCGTAGTTAAGTTTGGGCGTCGAGGTGGACGCAAATTAGTCGACGTTGTCGAAAACTAAAATACTTATTGCTTAATTCGGCAATACCCAAGCGCAATAAATCTGATTTACATTCTGGACCGTGAAGTAGAATCAAATCATGTCCCAGTTTGTTGATGAATGTGGCCTAAATCTTCGTGCCGGAGATGGTGGAGCAGGTTCTGTTTCTTTCCGACGAGAAGCCCATGTCCCTAAAGGCGGACCAGATGGTGGCGATGGGGGAGATGGCGGAAACATCTGGTTAGAAGCAGACCACAACGTCGCTTCTTTGCTTTCTTTTCGAGATCATCCACACCGCAAGGCAGAAAGTGGAACCCACGGTTCAGGAGCTAAAAGGCATGGAAAATCAGCAGAAGATCTCGTAGTCAAAGTTCCAGAAGGAACTACTATCTATGACCTCTATACCGAAGAACTGCTTGCTGATTTAGTAAGCAATGGGGATAAATGGCTTGCTGTTAGAGCTGGACGAGGGGGACGCGGAAATGCCAAATTCTTAAGTAACCGAAGACGAGCCCCATCTTTTGCTGAACAAGGAGAAGAAGGTGAAGAGAGATGGCTCCGATTAGAACTCAAACTCCTAGCAGACGTGGCTTTAGTAGGATTCCCTAATGCTGGCAAAAGTACCCTTATCTCTCGTATTTCTGCTGCTAAACCTCGTATAGCCGACTATCCCTTCACCACGCTTGAACCAAACTTAG
Source organism: Acidimicrobiales bacterium AG-410-I20 (assembly GCA_949538625.1). Classification (GTDB taxonomy): domain Bacteria; phylum Actinomycetota; class Acidimicrobiia; order Acidimicrobiales; family MedAcidi-G1; genus MedAcidi-G2B. The sequence continues at coordinate 12,722 of CATISD010000011.1, read as the reverse complement.
GAGTAGTAAGAGCTCAAGGCCGAACCGATTTTATCGTTGCCGATATTCCAGGCCTTATTGAAGGAGCGAGTACAGGAAAAGGACTAGGGCATCAATTCTTACGACACATTGAACGAGCCAGAGTTTTGCTAATCATGCTTGATCTAGCTCCAACAGCTGACCATTCTCCTCAAGAACAGCTACGCATCCTTGAACAAGAGTTAGGAAACTACCGCGAGGAACTACTTGCTCGCCCAAGAGTGGTAGTAGGTTCTCGTTCAGACGTTACTGAAGATCACGAGTTCAGTGGCGTGAAACTATCTTCATTTACGGGCGAGGGGCTTGAACAGGTAGTTCATGAGTTAGCAGATTTAGTTGAAGAAGTACGAAATGCAATCCCACAGAGGCCTACGCGCATCGTTCATCATCCGGAACCGGAAGATGTAAAAGTAGAACGCTCACAAGATGGGGTTTGGGAAGTTATTGATCGCGATGTCATCAGAACAGTCAATTTGAATGACTTAACGAATCCAGATGCACTTGATTACATTCATAGCCGCCTTAAATCAATGGGCGTAGACAGGGCACTCAATCGCTCCGGTGTAAAAGATGGTGAAACAGTGCGTATTGGTCGTTTAGAGTTCGATTATGAATCAGAGTGAGATCTAAATGAATAAAAAGACCATTGTCGTGAAGGTGGGTTCTTCTTCTATCACGACAGAAGAAGGAACAATAGATCGTTCAAGAGTTCAAGCATTATGCAATGAAATCGCTGATTTGCATATCAAAGGTCACCGATTGGTTGTCGTCACCTCTGGAGCTATCGCTGCCGGTCTACCACCACTCAGTATGAATGGCTTAGATCGACCGAAAGATTCACAAACTCTCCAAGCAGTCTCAGCAATCGGTCAGGGGCACCTAATTCAGACTTATCAAGAAGCATTCAGTAAACACGGACTGATAGCTGGTCAGGTCTTACTAACTCCCTTAGATTTCTTTCTTCGAACACAATATTTGCATGCACGTTCCACACTAAATCGCCTTTTAGAACTAGATGCTATTCCAGTAGTAAATGAAAATGATGCAGTCGCTGACGACGAAATACGGTGGGGAGACAACGACCGAATCGCTGCGCTAGTTGCGCATTTAGTAGATGCAGACTTACTTCTTTTATTGACAGATATTGAAGGCGTCTTAACCGCAGACCCAAAGATTGACAACGACGCATCCCTGATCGAAGAAATCATAGAGATAGACCAAACACTTGAAGAAAAAGTTGGCGGGACAGGCTCAGTCCACGGAAGTGGTGGAATGACTTCAAAAGTAGCCGCTGCCAAGATAGCGGCATGGTCTGGAGTGCCAACACTAATAGCTCACGCTCATCGCCCAAATGTAGTAGTTGAAGCAGTAAACGGCGTTCCCGGTACAGGAACAATGATTCATGCTCGAGAAACAAGACTGGGAGCGAGACGTCTTTGGATAGCTTTCGCGGTTGGATCTAAAGGGCGTATCAGAGTTGATGCCGGAGCAAAAAAAGCACTTCAAGAAAGAAGAGCCTCATTATTACCCGCAGGAGTAATTGAAGCGTCCGGCTCCTTTGCGGTAGGTGATGCCATAGAAATTTCTGGGCCAGATCAAGTCGTTTTCGCTAAAGGTCTTGTACGGCATGACCTAACTGATCTAAAGAAAATTATTGGACAACACACAGAAGATGTGCCACAAGGACTTTCAGCAGAAGTAGTCCATGCAGATGATCTCGTCGTACTTCCCGCCTAATGGCGATAAATAAATTTACGCAGCGCCCCCAGAATTAAATGTGATTCTTTGATCCCCCTACGAAATGATAAAACACTATAGAAGAGAGCAGATACCCCGATAATTATCGGAGCGGTTAAGAGCGCATGCAAGTCATTTGACGGAAGCTTAATTAGTGCTGCTAAAAGAAAAGTCAAAGCTGCAGGTACTCCGAATTTTATCGCTTGGTTTTTGAAAGGCGCTAAACCTGGTAAGTATTTTCGGGCTAAGCGCGAAAGTAGAAAAACTTCAACCCAAGAGGCGGCAGCTGAACCTAAAGCTAAACCAGCTGCCCCCAGATGTGGACCGGTTACTTCATCAGTCGTAAAACCACCAGCAGAGACAGTTATGAGATCAAGCGGGAACATCAGTGCTAAACCAACTACTGAAGCTACAACTACTCGCACTACAGCGATTCGTGCAGGCCCCTTAGTGTCTCCCAAAGACCAGCAAGTGTTTTGAATAAGGCGAGAAGCAGCAATCGCTGGAAGGCCAATCGAATACGCCGATAGAACTATCCAAACCGCTATGGCGTCATCTGAAGAAAATGACCCCCACCCAAAAAAAGTATTAATAATCTGCTCGCCGACACTTAAATACATAGCCGCACTGAAGAAAACGAAAAATAAACTCTTTTGGATAGCTACATTGGCTCGATCAGTTAACTCCTTAGACTTCTGCGCTCTTGACATTTCTGGAAGTTCCGAAGCGGCAAAACTCATCACGAAAAGACTGATGGGAAGAAGATAAAGGACTTGAGCAGAAAGTAGAGCGGCTACTGCTCCAGTAGTTAGTAGAGACGCAAGAAAGAGATCCACATACGCTGAAACCTGAACAACGCCTCTACCCATAACAGCAGGCAAAAATCTCTTTCGAATGTCAATTACAGCTGGTAAAGATTTTTTGATATTAGGTCGAAGATCCGGAGCAACTTTCCACACTCCAACTGCTTGAATGCCAAACTGTAACACTCCACCGGCAACCATCCCCCAAGCAGCTGCAGTAGCAGCATCTGAAATTTCCCATGATCTAGCGAACACAATGATAAGAACAACAACTTGTGCGATATTCCAAAGAACTGGAGCCACATAAGAGAGAAAGAACTTCCTGTGACTATTTAGAACCCCAAGGCACCAGGCGGAAAGAACTAAAGCACCAGTACCTATAAATGTAATGCGAAGCAGGTCTACTGTTAATTCGTATTTACTGCTATCAAAGCCTGGAGCAAGAATCCTTGCGATTGGACGAGCAGCAAGAACTCCAATCAGTACAAGGAGGCCCGAAAGTGCAGTAAGAAGACCCAAAGTAGCCCCCGCAGCCTTACTGGCTTCTTCCTCTTTCTCTTCGCTCAGCAACTTGCTATATACAGGAATGAAAGAAGCCGAAAGCGATCCTTCACCAAGAAGGTTTTGAAGAAAATTTGGAATCCGAAGCGCAGCCGCAAAAGCGTCAGCAGCAGGACCAAGCGCAAGCACAGCTCGTAATAAGGATTCACGCAGCAAGCCAGCAACTCGTGAAAGAAAAATACCTAAAGCAACCGCTTGAGTGTTTGAGATTCTTCCTTTCGATTTATTCATGGAGTTATTGAAATTACTTCCCACATGCTGAGAGTAGTATGTTTATCCGCCTAGTGGCGGTCTACGGCCAGTATTTCGGTACTATCTAATACATGGAAAATCGTTTTGAAGATGTAATAGGGGTGCGCGCCTCACTGTCAGATGTAAGTTACCTAGCCGACGAAGGAATCGCTGGCATCGTTTATCTCGCTGATCGTCTGGGCAAACCCATTTTAGTTGAAGGGCCAGCCGGCACAGGAAAAACACAACTGGCTAAAAGCGTGGCAGAGATGATCAATGCCCGGCTTATTAGACTCCAGTGCTATGAAGGACTCGATGAGTCAAAAGCCCTGTATGAATGGAATTACAAGAAGCAACTACTGCGCATCCAAGCAGAAGGTGGTGGAGACTGGGGGGAAATAGAAGACGACATCTTTTCAGAAGATTTCCTACTTACCCGCCCCCTCCTTGAAGCTATTCGGGCCGAAGATCCCGTAGTTCTTCTTGTTGACGAAGTCGATCGAGTCGAAGTCGAAACTGAGGCTTTGTTGTTGGAAATTCTTTCGGATTACCAAGTTTCGATACCAGAACTTGGAACAGTTGAAGCAAAGCAAGTCCCACTTGTCTTTCTGACTTCAAACGCGACGCGTGAATTATCAGAAGCACTAAAAAGACGATGCCTCTATCTCTACATTGATTATCCAGATTTAGAGAGAGAAAGAGAAATCGTTTTAGCCAAAGTTCCCGAAATAGATGAGAATCTTGCTGATCAAGTAGCAAGAATTGTTCGGTCTATCCGTCAATTAGATTTGAAGAAGTCTCCGTCTGTTTCAGAAACTCTTGATTGGGCTCGGACACTTGTTTTACTTGGGATATCAAAAGTTGATGCACAAACAGCAACTGAAACTGTAAACATACTCTTAAAGTACCGTACTGATATCGAGAAAGCAGTAAAAGAGTTTGCAGATAGCCCGGATGGGTTATCCGAGGATGAAGAGACGACCGAGTAGTCAATGGCACTCACTGACTCCGAATTAGAGAGTTCACCTCTTTTAGAACTTTTGGGTGGCTTTATCGTTGAATTACGGGAAGCAGGTTTACCAGTAAGCCTTACTGAGAATTTAGATGCCATGGAAGCAGTGACTCATATTCCACTAGAAGATCGAGAAGCTTTCAAATATGCACTCGGAGCGACACTTGTAAAAAATCACACTCACTGGAAAGCATTCGAAGTTGTTTTTGAAGTCTACTTTTCAATGCGCGGCGAAGAATATGCAATTGGTTCTGGGAGCGAGGGTAGCGACTCCGAGGACAATCAAGAAGGAGATGAAAGCGCTCTTCCGGGCCAAGGTCAACCACAAGGTGGGGGAGGAGGAGGGATGCAGTCCCTCACGCCGGAACAGCTTGCTGAAATGCTGTTCAATGCTCTTTTGAATGGCGATATGGCAATGTTGAGCGCTTTGGCGCGACAAGCAGTTCTGCGTTTTGCCGGGATGGAGCCGGGTCGCCCAGTTGGTGGAACTTATTACTTATATCGAACTTTAAGAAATCTTGACCTTGACGGAATGTTAGAGAAACTCATGGAAGTAACGAAATCTCAAACTTCTCAGCCTCTAAGCCAGTTCGAGGAACGACTAGAGCGCGATGAATTCCTTGATCGGATAGAAAAATTAAAAGCTGAAGTGGAAGCAGAGATACGGCGTCGACTAGTCGCTGATCGTGGAGTTGAAGCTATGGCAAGAACTCTACGAAAACCACTACCTGAAGATGTCGATTTCATGCATGCCTCTCGAGAAGAAATGGCTGAACTACGTAAAGCCATATATCCACTAACGAGAAAACTTGCGGTACGACTTGCGCGAAAAAGGCGACACGGAAGAAAAGGCCCTCTTGACTTCCGAAACACGATCCGCCACTCACTAAGCTATGGAGGAGTTCCGGCCGAACCAAAATTTCGATTTCCGCGACCCGCTAAACCAGAAATAATGGTTATTGCTGATATTTCTGGTTCAGTGGCGTCGTTCGCCCGCTTTACGCTGCATCTTGTTTACGCAATAAGTAATCAATTCTCAAAGGTTAGATCCTTCGTCTTTATCGACGGGTTAGATGAAGTAACAAAATTTTTTGAAGGGGTTGAAGATATCGGAGAAGCTGTTCATCGGGTCAACACGGAAGCTGATGTGGTGTGGGTCGATGGGCACTCTGATTATGGCCACGCATTTGATGTGTTCTGGGAACGATTTGGTCGGGATTTAGGACCCAAAACTACTGTTTTGATACTTGGTGATGCTCGTAACAACTATCATGCTTCACAGGCTTGGATTATTAAAGAAATGAATCACAAGGCTAGGAAGGTTTACTGGCTGAATCCAGAACCCCACGCATACTGGGATACTGGAGATTCAATAGTAGGAGAGTACACCACTCACACTGATGGTTGTTACGAAGTGAGAAATTTAAGGCAGTTGGAGAGTTTTGTAGAAAAACTAGTTTAAGTCATTAGTTAGGCTTGACCGTTTCGAAGTAATTCAGCAACCCGAAATGCAAGATCTATACTTTGGCTGCCATTCAAACGTGGATCACACATAGTTTCGTATCTTTCATCAAGATCGCTATCGACAACTTCGGATCCACCCCCTAGGCATTCCGTAACATTGTCACCGGTGAGTTCAAGATGGACTCCACCAGGGTGTGTCCCTTCAGAACGGTGAACTGCAAAGAATCCAGAAACCTCCGCTAAAACATCTTCGAAATGTCGAGTCTTTCTGCCATTCTCCGCGGTAAAAGTGTTTGCATGCATAGGATCACAAACCCAGACCACCGGATGGCCAGATTCTTTAATAGCGCGAAGAATTGGCGGTAATTGGTCGACTATTTTTCCTGCACCCATCCGTACAATAAGAGTTAAGCGACCAGGCTTTCGCTCAGGGTTGAGAGCTTCGCAAATTTCAAGCACTTCCTCAGGGGTTGCTGTAGGGCCGATCTTGCAACCAATAGGATTCTTTACTCCTCGAAGAAATTCAACATGTGCTCCATCGATTTGCCGAGTTCGTTCGCCTATCCAAAGCATGTGTGCTGAACAGTCATACCATTCACCTGTAAGTGAGTCCTCTCGAGTTAAAGCTTCTTCGTAATCCAGTAAAAGAGCTTCGTGGCTTGTGAAAAAATCTACTTGACGGAGTTCTGCCAGAGTTTCTGAAGTGATTCCGCAGGCCTCCATGAATTTAACCGCACGTTCAATTTCGTCTGCTAGTGCTTCGTATCGTTGTCCAGAAGGACTGTCGGCGACAAATTCTCTGTTCCACTGATGAACATGGGAGATGTCTGCAAAACCACCTTTTGTGAAAGCGCGTAATAAGTTCAATGTAGATGAGGCACGGTTATAGGCGGTTAGGAGCCTTTGTGGATCTGGGACGCGTTCTCCAGCGGAAAATTCAATGTTGTTTACTATGTGGCCACGAAAGGCGGGAAGCTCTATGCCGTCTACAATTTCTGTACTACTTGAGCGAGGTTTGGCAAACTGTCCGGCGATACGACCAACTTTTATAACGGGAACCCCAGTGAAATAAGTTAAGACAATTGCCATTTGAAGAATTACTCTGAGCCTGTCGCGTATTGAATCAGCAGAAGTATCAAAAGACTCAGCACAATCGCCTGCTTGCAAGAGGAAAGCGTCACCCATACATACAGAAGCAAGACTTTCAGTTAAGTCCCTGCTTTCTCCAGCGAAAACTAGAGGTGGGAAGGAAGACAATTCATTTAAGGCAGCAGAGTGGGCTTCAGGATCAGGCCATTCTGGCTGCTGAAGTGCAAGAAAATTTCGCCAAGAACTAGGAGACCAGTCTTTGGCGTCAGATTCACGGGAAGAAGGAATTTTATTCACAATATAAATACTAGAGTAAAGGACCGGTTGGTCCTGAAAGATTTAATTTTATTTCAGGAAATAAAACTTAGACAGTTGCGTCAATGACTTCGCTTGCGCGATCACGCACTGTATTTACTGCTCGCTTTACGAGACGTCGAGCTGCTTCAGCTGTAACGCCAAGGTTTTCGCCTACTTCTCTGTAGGAACGCTTACGTCCATCAGTAATCCCAAAGCGCTGCTCTACTGCATACCGAGCACGATGGTCAAGAACATCAAGAAGTCCTGTAGCCATTTCATTTTCTGCCTGTGACATTACTTCAGCTTCTGGTCCGGGTTTTGAGTCGGGAAGAAGGTCAACAAGTTCGTTGCTGTCGTCGTCACCGATCGTTCTATCTAGAGAAGTTGGTGTTGTTAGGCGGTGAAGACGAGCGTGCTCTTCATCTAGTTCATCACCATTTCCAGAAACAGCACGTAACGCAGCTCTCAAGCTTGCGGAACGGTCACCTGGGAGACGTACCAAACTTGCCTTTTGGTCAAGAGCACGCCCAATTGCTTGACGAATCCAAAACGTTGCGTAAGTTGAGAATTTAAATCCTTTTCTCCAGTCAAATTTGTCAACTGCGTGCTCTAATCCCAAGTTACCTTCTTGAATAAGATCAAGTAGCTCCATGCCAGGAGGCAGCGGGTATCGACGTGCGACACTTACTACAAGACGTAGGTTTGAACGGATAAAACGATCTTTTGCTTGAGCAGCTTTACGGATAGCCCTATCAAGGTCTTTTCCTGTTTCGCCTTCGTCTTTTTTCGCCTGAGCTTCTGCTCCGGCTTCAATCAACTTAGAAAGCTCTCTTTCTTGTTGGGCATCTAGAAGATCAACCATGCCGATTTCATTTAGATATTGCCCTACTGAGTCACTCATATTTTTCTGCTCTCTTACTTAATTTGTTCCGCGGCACGCGCCGAGGTTTTAAATATTTAGTACGAAAAGGCGCTGCACTTACAAAAGTTACTTTTGTTAGGAACTCACCAAAAATCAATTGAAGCACATTTTGTGCTGTTTGTGAAGAGTTTTCTTTATGACTTATGCCACATTTTGCATAAGTGCAGGTCAAGGAGGTTTTTTTATTTAGTGATTCCAGAGTTAGTAATAATTTAAAGTAGAGTAATTCTTGTGGAAAACCTTAAAAAAAGGCGTATCGGGCTATTTGGAGGAACTTTTGATCCCCCGCATTTGGGCCACTTGGCAGCAGCTTTAGCGGCGCGGGATCAACTTCAACTCGATGTGGTTCTTTTTGTTGTAGCTAACGATCCTTGGCAGAAAACAGGGGCTGGGTTGGAAGTAACTCTTGCTAAGCATCGATTAGAAATGACAAAGCTTGTTGTCTCTGAATTTGAAGGATTAGAAGCCGATGATTCTGAGATCAGGCGAGGTGGCCCAACTTACACTTCGGTAACTTTACAAGAAATGAAAGATATTTTCCCAGAAGCAAAATTATTCCTTCTTGTAGGAGGGGACGTAGCTGAGGAACTCAACACTTGGAAAGATTTAGACTACATTCAGGAAAATGCTGTGATGGTGGTAGTTGACCGGCCAGGATTTGAAGGAGCTACACCACCGAGTGGGTGGGATTTTGAGAGAGTGGTTGCCGAGACTCCCGATATAGCAGGTACGGAAATTCGCTTGTTGAGCAGTGAAGGCGCGGAAGTAAGAACTATGGTTTCTGAAGCGGTTAAGTCATACATCGATAGGCATGGACTTTACGTGGGTGAAAGTTTTTGATGGAAGAACAAGAATCAGAAAAGACGAGCAATCGTTTTAGGAAGAGAGAGAAGGCTCCTACGTCATCTTTTGGTTGGCGATGGTTGTTCCCAGCATTTCTTTTAGCAGCGGTTACCTGGTCAGTCTTTCTTCTTGTTGAAAGCGGTGACGAACTCTTAAATGATCAGAGTGGAGAAACCTTAGGAGCTATTGAGGATCTCACTGCGCCTGGGTTCGAAGCCTTCGTGGAACAAACTTGGTCAATGGTTATAGCGACTGAAGATAAGCAAGGGGACCTAGTTGATTTGGTAGTGGGAGCAGTTGCAGACAGCGAAGAAGGTGGCGGGTCTCTACTGATTGTCTCTCCAGCTTTAGTCACGAGTTCAAACTGTGCTCAATCGATATGTGATCTTGCGGTGATATATGGCGAAGGTGGTTTGAGTTCGTTAACTGCAGCACTTGTAGATTTATTCAATGTTGGGTTCACAGAAGAAGTGCTCTTGACTCCTACACGGTGGACAGGTTTAGTGGCGCCAGTAAACGCTGTTGAAGTAACTCTGGAAAGCCCGCTAATGGAAGTCACCGATGAAGGTATTGAGATCGTTCAATTTGCACAGGGGGACGTGAATATCCAAGACGAGAGAGTGGCGGATTTCTTTTCGTCTACTCATTACGTAGAACCGACTGAACAAATGAATTTGAGTAAGAGCTTCTGGAAATCTTGGCTAGAAGAAATCGGAGAGAATGGCTCTCCACGTGAGAAACTTCCAGATTTAGGGCTAAGCGTCGTTGATTTTCTTGCTGTTGTAGGAGCTGCAGAGACCGGAGTAACAACTTTTCCTATAGCAACCTCGGAAAGTTCTGTTATGCCTAACTTGAATGAACTCGAAAGTATTGTTGTTGACCTATTCCCTTTCCCAATAGCCGCTGTACCGGGAGACCGATTAACGGTTCGCTTAATGAATGGTACGGGTGACTTTTCTTTGGATTCACTTGCGCGTAAACACGTTATTTCAGCAGGAGCGGAAATAGTGGTAGTTGGGAACATGGAAACGTTTGACTTTGAAGAGTCCAAAGTTATTTACCGAAACCCTTTAATCGCTCAAGAGGTCGAATCTTTAGGAAGGGAATTAGGATTCATCGTTGAATTTGATGAATTAATTAGTCCGGTGTCAGAAGTGACCGTTGTTATAGGCGCTGACTTTCTTTCATGAACTCAGTAAAAACAGACTTCTAGATTCAGAGTGGTTTTCTTGCGGAATAATCTCACGACAGAAGAAATCAAGCGCTGGTCGATACAGGCAGCAACAGCAGCGGAAGAGAAACTTGGCTACAACACGGTCCTGCTTGATGTTGGAGCCTTAGTAGGTATAACCGATGTTTTCGTTATAACCAGTGGAAGCAATTTTCGACAAGTCCGAGCGATAGTGGAAGAAATTGAGGAACAGATGCTTTTACTTGATGGGCCTAAACTTCAAACCATTGAAGGGCGAGAATATCAAGAGGGCCCAATTTGGGTCTTGATGGATTATGGAGGATTTATTGTTCATGTTTTCGATAACGAGACACGTGAACTGTATGATTTGGAACGCTTATGGAAAGACTGCCCTCGTATTATCTGGCAGGAGAATCAATAGTTGCCAAGGATTCGTTCAGGGGAAATTAGTACAACGACTCTTTCCTCCGTGGACATGACACGGTCGTATTCATTCCAATCTTCATGAGTTCCACCGGCAGATTCGAATACTTCACGTAATAAGAGTCTTAAATCTTCAGAACTAAAATTTTCAGGCAAGCTATGTGGGCCTATGAGATCGGCGGCACCAGTAGCGGACCGCCAAGCCCATCCTCTCCTAATTGCTACCGTTACCTGAGAACCTCGGCGAATGTGATTGAGCCGTGCGGCATGACCGGCAGATACAAAAGCCACACAAGGGGTATCTGTGGTTGGGTGATCAATGACTCCACAGTTCACAACACTTGAAAGAACACGGCCATCTTTCTGCACAGTACTTACAGTAGCGAGGCCAGTTTCGCTGGATAAGAACTTTCTTACATCTTCAATATTGGACATGTTCATTTTCTACTCGTTTATGGGGCACCAGGTAATGATTCACAGGGATTTAGATCACCATCTTGGTCAAGGCGCCCTACATCACCGTAGTACGGATAATAGGTGTCAAACCAAGCTTTAGCTTCAACCCACGTAGAAAAGTCTCCACAGTTGACAGTGTCGCCCGGATTAGAAGGGGCTGTCGACGTGGTAGTTGTTGGCGGGGATGTGGTTGTTGGCGGGGATGTAGTTGTTGGCGGGGATGTGGTTGTTGGCGGTAAAGAAGGAGATCCGCTTACATTTGGTGGGTTATCACAAGATTCAATCATCGATATAAGAGCCTCTAGCTCCGCTGAGGTAACTGAAAGCCTCCAGCGTGATTTCACATTGATCCAAGAAAAAGCATACTGACACCAATAACTTGTATCAGCGGGCTTCCACTCATCAGGTCCACGTGCACCCTTAGATCGATTTTGGGAAGCAGATACAGCGATCAAATGTTGTGGATCTGAAAGGTCGTTATAAAAAGCGTTTTTCTTCTCAGCGCTCCAGGCCCAACCTCCAGAATGATGAGCATTAGCAAGAGGGACAAAGTGGTCAATATCTAATGAACTCGGCAAGGACGTGTACGTTCCAGCAAAAGCCCCATACCAATAGCCTGATGCGACTGAGCATCCGCTTGCATTTAAGGTGACAGGCTCGAGTGATTCAAGAATTAATACTTCGTGTCGAGTATTAACGCAGTCCCCGTCTTCATCTCCCCAGCCTGAACCCCAGTCATCACGATCATAAGAAACAGGGGCTTGACCTGAATAATTTACAACAAGTGAATCAATTTGATTCTGAAGTACTGCTTCCCATTCCTCTGGCCAGTTATTTTCTTGCTCTTGACTTATAGAAGAAGTAGTTGGGACAACCGTGGTTTCTGTTGGGACAACCGTTGTTTCTGTTGGCGCGGTGGTGGTTTCTGTTGGGACAACCGTTGTTTCTGTGGGTGCGGTGGTGGTTTCTGTTGGGACAACCGTTGTTTCTGTGGGTGCGGTGGTGGTCTCTGTTTGGGTGGTGGAGAGTGCAGTCTTTAAAGCAGAATCTACTGCAGTGGTTTCAACTGGTTCATCACTGCTCCCGCATGCGGAAACCAAGAAATAGATAGTAAGAGTAAAAAATAGTTCCCGCATTTTCTCATTATCGCAGAAATCATGAAAAGCGAGAATAGGACTCAGAAACTCTCAATATTCTTTAGACTCAAATTAGGTACAGCACTATGCAAAATAATCAACAAGAATTATCTGTTTCTACTGAAGCAACTAACTATGTCATCAAAAAAGGTGGGGAAGTGGTGGTTGATTATATTTCTGGCGACAATTGAAGTGGGCGTCGCCCTACTCTTGCCGTGAGCACGAGCACAGCAAGAAGAAAACTTGATGCTTATCAAAAAATTGAATTGAACTCAGAGATCTGTACTTACGTAGCGTCACCTGTTGTGCAACTCGGTGGGGAACTAGTCATCTCGTTAAAAGGTAAAAGAAAACTTCAAGCACACATTGAGAACACCTGTTGCGAGTGGAGCTAGGGGGAATTGAACCCCCGACCTCTTCCATGCCATGGAAGCGCTCTGCCAACTGAGCTATAGCCCCGAGAACCACAAATGGTATCAGCGCTTAATCAGGTCTAAACATGTGTTCGGCAAAGTCCGTAACAATAAATGCGTAAGTG
>CATISD010000010.1 GCA_949538625.1 Acidimicrobiales bacterium AG-410-I20 | reverse complement strand
GGTGTTGAAGATAGAGAGCTAACTACTTTTCACTTTCTTAGGATTTTATAAGTGGTCTTTTTCCGTGTTTCCCATTTCGAAGTGAGTTATCTTTTTTCCCCTTACCATCGCCGATGCGATTGTTAACAGCTTCTTCTGCTCGCTCTCGTATTTGGGAAGCTTTTTCTAAAGCTTCATCACCAGTTATTTTTCCTTCAGAAACGGCTTCGTTTAATTTCTCGGTAAGTACGTCCACAATAGTTTGCACAACTGTTTCCGAGGAGATTCCGTTCGCTTCTGCAATTTCTCCAAATGTTTGACCGGCTTTTATGCCGTCTCGTAAAGCTGTTTTTTCAAGGCCGAGAGATTCCATAACTTCGCCCAGGACGTGGAATTTTTTTCCGTGTTTCCCATTTCGAAGTGAGTTATCTTTTTTCCCCTTACCATCGCTGCGATCTGTAACTTCTTTACGATCATCAACATCGACAACATCGTTACCATTGTCAGATCCACTTTGGGCTGAAGCAATTAGTGGCACAGCAACAATTGCGCCTGCGAATAATAGTGAAGATATTACCGCTGTAAAAAAGGGTTTCTTCAAGTTTGCTTTGGTCATTGGACCATCCTTTCAAATAGGTTAGGTCCATATTGTGTTTGAGTATAGTAAATGCAATCTTAGATTTAGTTAAGAGTATATTAAGAATCTTTTTGCGAAATCAATCAGTTAAAGTCTGATCATTTTCGTTTAGTCGGAAACTATCAAAAGCGAAAATACATAATCCGCTCCATACAATGACATACCCTACAAGTCGTTTACTATCAAAGTCCTCGTTGTAAGCGAAAACACCTAAGAGGAATTGCAGAGTTGGTGTGATGTATTGGAGCAAGCCAAGAATACTTAAAGGGACCCTGCGAGCTGAAGAGGCGAAGAATAGCAATGGGATACCCGTGGCTACACCTGAAAGAAGAATCAGAATTGTGGTTCCAGTACTACTAGTTAAATTGGTAGGACCGTTCCCTCGGATGAGGAGAAGAAGAATAGCTGGGATAAGAAGGGTAGTCGTTTCGATCGTAAGGCCATTAAGTGGCCCAGCAGGCGAAACCTTTCTTATTAATCCATAAAAAGCAAATGATGTTGCCAGTGTTAACGAAATCCATGGGAACGATCCCAATGCGAAAGTTAGCCATATTACACCTGTCCCAGCAAGAGCAACGGAAGCCCATTGAGCTTTACGGAGAGTTTCTCTAAGAAAAACTATACCTAGAAAAACGTTCATTAAAGGATTCATAAAGTAACCCAAAGAAGCATCAACGACATGATCAGCCTCTACCGCCCAAACGAACATCCCCCAGTTAAAACCGATTAAAAGACCTGCTACCAATGAGAATTTGTTTTTTGAAGGTGAAAAGTTTTGTTTACTTCTTCCTCTATTGGCTTTGAGGAATCCGTTACAAATAATTGTGAAGATAAACGTGCAAATGACCCGCCACGAGAGAATATCAAGCGCCTCAACATCTTTTAGGGCTTTCCAAAATATTGGTGATAAACCCCATAGAACGTACCCAGATAGTCCAAGCCAAACGCCCCTTATTTCTTGATCGTTCATTCCATATCTTCTCTGCTATATAGCTACTCAATGAATCTTTGAATAAAAGATCAAAAGTAATTCATCAAGTGATCATCTTAAAGGGATAAACCTCAGAGACGCGCTACCGTTTGGGATATGTCTATACAACTAAGAATATTTTCGATGATAAGCATTATTTCGCTACTTCTTACTTGTTGCAGTCGAGGGACTTCAGAAGATCAAGATATTTTTTTGGATGGAAGGGTAGATGAAGTTCAAAACTCAGTTTTCGTTATTGAAGCATTAACCTGTGGAAAGAATTCGTTTGGTACTGGAGTTTTAGTACAAGAAGGAGTCCTTACAAATGCCCATGTCGTCGCCGGTAGTGAAAGTCTGAGCATCATAGACTCTAATGGTAGCGAATTCAGTTCCTTTGTGATTGCTATAGATTTTAAGACCGACCTTGCATTATTAGATAGTTCAAAGATCACTCAGAAACCTCTCCAAACTAGTAAGCCACGCGTAGGAATAGATGTTGCCTTAATGGTCGGAAGTGAAAACGAAATTCAAGTTATCCCTTCTCAGATCAAACGTCTGATAAATATATCAATGGCTGATATTTATGGAGAAGGAGAGTTCGTACGGTCGGGAATGGAATTAGCAGCATCTGTAGCTCCAGGAGATTCAGGAGGACCAATCGTGAATACAGATGGTGAAGTTATAGGTTTAGTTTTCTCAAGATCAATAAATAATGAAGGAATCTCATACGGTATTTCCAGCAAAGAATTTATAAAAGTTACTTCAGAATTAACAAAAACTGGTATTGAAACTGGTGATTGTAGGAATTGAATTATTTTTTCTTCTTCAGAAGTGACACCACTATAAATTTCATGCAAAACTAAATACGATAGCATGGAGCGAAGATGAGCAGAGAAAAAATTGTTGAGCTAACACGACGCCATGTCGAGATAATGAAAAGTGGAGAATTGCCACTTGCTGATGATGTTTTTCGTATTCCTGTAACGAATTATTTTGACCCTGACCGTTGGGAAGCGGAGATGGATCTTATTTTCAAACGGCTTCCTCTTGTCCTTGGGTTTAGTGTGG
>CATISD010000009.1 GCA_949538625.1 Acidimicrobiales bacterium AG-410-I20 | reverse complement strand
TTAAAAAGTCATGCGCGTGCCCCACACTTTGCAGAATTCCAAGCAAAATTAGGTAGTTGCGGAGTTACTGGAATGTCCGTAGATCGGTTTGATGGCGCTACTCAAAGCAAACTTTTCTAATCAGACAGAACATCTTTTCCGACAGGAACTCCATCAATAATTTGATCAAGATATTCTGAGAGACCCCAACCTATAGACCCATCACAGGTGTACTTAGTTAAGCCTTCTGTGATACGGGTCAACAATTCTTCACCATCAGGAGAAGTTCGGCGGTTACGAAGAGGGATAAGTGAAGCAACTTCTCCTTTTACTTCATAGGAGCGATGGTCTGTTCGCACATTTGCAATGAGATTCGTTTGATACCACTTTTCATCCCAAGTTGTTTCAATGGAAGCCTCACGAATCAAATGGTATTCATCGCCTTCTAATACCATGCCACCTGTTCTTGCATTAACCCCATCGGCACTAACTATAGAAATCATCATTGCGAAGTCTTCATTAAAAGCCATTGGTAACCACCGATACCAAGAAATTGCTTGCCAAAAACGAGCTCCCCAAGACTTATCCCGTAGACCTAGGCCGTTTATTTCAAAGACTTCTTCACCAACTTTTATGACGCCAACACCCGACACATGCTGTTCATAATGAGCTTTCGAAAAAGACTGCTCAGGATCCTGCTCGGGTTCTTCACCAGTAGCGGCATCAACCGGGCGGCCTCCAAACATTGGTGAGATGCCTTTAAAATCGAGATCAATCGTGCAGTCAACCATCGGATTTTCAGTAAAAGCTAATTTTGGATTAGCCATTTGTGAAGGATCAGAAAGCAAACAAACATTGCCTGAATATTTGACCCGCAGGTGCTTAAAAGGTTCAACTACCTGAATGCTCAGCCCACCTGCGTCAAATACCTCGTTAGTTGCGATTTTTGGCCGCTGATACATAAAGCCAATACGTCCATCTGGCAAGTAAACACAACAAGACATCTCGGCGTAGCCTTCGTTGACACGATTACCGATTCGAAACCAGCCTCCTACTTTTTTCTCATGGTCAATGACATTGAAATACATTGACTCATTAAAATTAGAAACCGTTCCCGGATTATGATTGAACTCGTCCTCTGGTTCAAGAACAATTCGGGTAGTCAAACGATCAGATTCACTCACAACACATATCTTGACAGGCTTAGACGTTTCAGGCTTGATCGGAACACAATTTCTAAGATTTTTTAAAAAAACTCCCGTCCACTTCTGTATATCTCCCCAAACCGGGTGTAAATTCAAAGTTATGGATATACGTAAAATCACAAGTGTTGCCGACATCATCCTTACAGGAGCGGCAGAAAAACCAGAAGCAGAAATGATCGTCTTTGAAGGACAGCGCGTTACTTGGCAAGAAATGAAAGATCGTGCAGCCCAAGCAGCCAATGCAATGGCTACTGATGGAGTTGGCAATCAAGAACGCATCGCTTATCTAGATAAAAATGGTCTCGAATATTTTGAATTAGCTTTCGGCTGCGGATTTATAAATGCAGTTACTGTAGCGGTTAACTGGCGGCTAGCACCTCCAGAAATGGCTTACATAATTAATGACTCCGAAGCAAAGGTATTAGTTATTCATGAAGAATTCTCTGAACAACTTGCAGCCTTTGAATCAGATCTAGAACACGTTCAACGAATAGTTGTTATAGGAAATCATGACACTCATATTTCCTACCAAGAATGGCGCGACGCACAATCTACAGAATGTGAAATGACACCTGCCGGCGGCGGCGATGTGTCGATGCAACTTTACACATCCGGAACAACAGGGCTTCCTAAAGGCGCTCAACTCACAAACGATAACTTTCAGGCACTATTTAAAGTCGTTAAATGGCAGATGACAGACGACTCTCGAAACATGGTAGTCATGCCACTCTTCCACATCGCCGGAAGTGGTTGGGCCTTATTTGGTATGGGATGTGGCGCAACATCCATAATGATGCGTGACTTTGACCCAGTTGGAGCCCTTCAACTTATTGAAGCAGAAAAAGCCACCCACGCGATCTTTGTTCCTGCAATTTTAGGATTCTTCCTACTCGTCCCAAGTGAAGGAATTGACTTAAGCTCAATGGAACTCATTGCCTACGGGGCATCACCAATCACTCAAGACGTTTTGGTTAAATCAATGGAACAATTCGGCTGCCAGTACATGCAAGTTTACGGACTTTCTGAAACCACTGGAGCTGTCACTCAGTTAGATCCAGAAGATCATGATCCAGGTGGGCCACGAGAACATTTACTTCGTTCAGCTGGAAAAGCAATTGAGGGAGTGGAACTAAAAATTGTTGACGAAGAGACCGGAGAATCACTTCCTGATGGCGAAGTAGGTGAAGTCTGGATCAAAGGTAATCAGAACATGATTGGCTACTGGAAACTCCCAGAAGCAACAGCAGAAGCATTACCAGGAGATGGATGGTTTCGATCAGGAGATGCTGCTTACATCGAGGACGGATATCTCTACATCCATGATCGTGTAAAGGACATGATCATCTCAGGAGGGGAAAACGTTTACCCTGCAGAGATAGAAAATGCATTAATGGCTCATGAGGCCATAGCCGATGTAGGGGTAATAGGAGTCCCGGATGAGAAATGGGGAGAAGTCGGCAAAGCAATGGTAGTCGTAGCGCCAGGAAGCGAAGTTACCGAAGAAGAAATTATTGCTTTTGCTCGAGAGCGACTTGCAGGGTTTAAATGCCCTCAAAGCGTTGACTTTGTAGAAATGCTCCCTCGAAACCCTTCTGGGAAGATACTTAAACGTGAATTACGTGAGCCATATTGGGAAGGTCGAGAAAGGCAGGTCTAACCGCCGCCCGCTAGCACTACTTGCTTTAGACCCGACTAGAGTCACCCAACATGGATAGAAACTTAGAAGGAAAAGTCGCAATAGTAACTGGCGGGTCTAGAGGAATTGGACGGTCAATAGCCCAGACAATGTCACAGGCAGGCGCCAGGGTGATGATTACAAGTCGCAAGGCCGATGCATGTGAAGAAGCCGCAGAGGCAATCACAAAAGAAACTGGTGGAGAGGTAACTTACGTTCCAGGTAATGTCGGAAGATCAGAAGACATAGAAAGAGTTATTGGAACAACACTTGAATCTTTTGGAGCGATCGACATACTTGTAAATAACGCCGCCACTAATCCATATGCAGGTCCGGTCATAGATGTTGATTTACCTCGATGGGGAAAAACGTTTGATGTAAACGTAACTGCACCACTTGCTTGGGTTCAAGCTTGCTGGAACGCATACATGAAAGAAAATGGTGGAAACATCATAAATATTTCTTCAGTAGGCGCTTTCTCAACGAACGCAATACTTGGAGTTTACGACATTACAAAGTCAGCGTTGATTCACTTGACCCAACAACTCTCAGCAGAACTAGGACCAAACACTCGCGTGAACGCAATTTGCCCTGGTTTGATCAAAACCGATTTTGCCCGTGTTTTATGGGAAGAAGGACGAGGCGATCAAGTTGCACAAATGTATCCGCTAAAGCGACTCGGGGAAGTAGAAGATATAGCAGAAGCTGCTTTATTTTTAGCCACAGAATCTTCCAGCTGGATTACCGGCCAAGCGATCATTGTGGACGGAGGGGGATTATCCGGATTCGGAACCCCATCAGTTTCCTTATAAAAAATCCGAATTAGAAATCTAGTTGGTTTCCTAAACCCTCAGTAGCTTCAATAAATTCTTCGACCATCTCCATAACGACTTGACCTGCAGGTCGAGACCGGTTCATAGATCCAACAATCTGTCCAACAAAGTATGTCGCTAATTTTTCAGCTCCAGATCCACTTCGATGAGCAGAGCGATTAATTCTCTGTTGAGTTCCACCAGTCAGAATTGATTGTAAAGGCATACCAAGAGGATCAGGTGTGTCTTCACGATTCCATTCATCTGTCCACGCAGTGCGAAGCATTCTCGCTGGTTTCCCAGTAAGAGAACGAGACCGTAACGTGTCATGAGTGCTCGCCTCAAGCATCTTTTGCTTGACCACAGGATGGGTCTCAGCTTCATCTGTAGTCAGCCAAACAGAACCACACCACACCCCAGCTGCGCCTAAAGCCATGGCAGCGGCCATCTGCCGACCATTGCCAATCCCCCCTGCCCCAAGAACAGGAACTGGAGCAACAGCATCAACTACATCTGGAATTAGAACCATCGTTCCTATCTCTCCAGTGTGGCCACCAGCTTCAGATCCTTGCGCAATAATCAGGTCAGCGCCCGCATTAACGTTACGTTCAGCATGGACTTTAGAACCCGCAAGAGCTGCGACCTTCACGTCCATATTGTGGCATAAATCAATCATCTCCGGTGGCGGTGGGCCAAGTGCATTAGCCATTAGCGCAGGACTATGAGACAAAGCAATTTCCAACTGCTCTTCAGCTCTATTTGCAGAAAAAGGGGCATCTACAGATTTATCAAGAGAACCCCAAACAGATCCCTGATCATCAATGTCCTCATCTTTCGGAACCTCATATCTTGTTAAAAGATCATCTAAAAAATCCCGATGCTCATCAGGTATTAATGCAACAACGTCTGCCATGGAAAGACCACCATCGTCATCTCCTGCATATCGAGCAGGGACAATTAAATCCACCCCAAAAGGTTTGTCCCCAATTTCTTCACGTATCCATGCCAAATCTATTTCAAGGTCTTTATCAGAATGACCTACAGCACCGAGAACCCCCATACCGCCTGCTTTACTGACGGCCGCTACAACATCTCGACAGTGCGAAAAAGCCAAAATAGGGAATTCAATTTCAAACATTTCAGTTATCGGAGTTTTCATTAGGGTCCTATCTCATTTGCTCACTCTGACTTATTATTAGAGACGTTACTCGGTACCAAGGCAATGATCACAATGGGCGAATCAGATAATGAGTGAAGTAGCAATTGGCTGGTGGGGCTTAGTCCTATCTTTATTGTTAATAGCAGTGACAATAGCCGTGTCTTTGAGTTACAAACTCAGACTAGAGCGGGGTCTTGTCGTAGCGACTTTGAGAGCAATTGGACAACTCGTTTTAGCGGGTTGGGCGCTTACTTTAATCTTAGATAAAGATGCGTCGGCGATTTATGCCTGGTTATGGGTTGGGGCCATGATCCCCGCTGCAGCATTGAGTGCGAAAAGAAGAGAAAGTCGACTACCGCGACTAGCTGTGACTACAGCAATTGGGTACGTTCTCGGTTTAGGAGTATCGCTAGTTACAGTCTTCGCTCTCGACATCATGCCCTTAGAAAACCGTGTACTCGTTCCAGTTGCTGGGATGATAGTTGGCAACTCACTAAAGGTTGTAGTAGTTGCAGCTACTCGGTTAGTTGATGTAGTAACTGAGCAGCAAGGGCAAATTGAAGCAATGCTCGCATTGGGTATTGATCAAAGAAAAGCTTTGAATAGAGCACGAATCGAAGCGCTTCGCTTGGCCTTACTTCCTCAAATTGAAACTACGCGATCAGTTGGAATTGTTTTTCTGCCCGGAGTTCTAACGGGTCTGATTCTCGCTGGGGTAGACCCACTGGACGCTGCGCTTATTCAAGCTTCAGTACTGTTCCTTATCTTAGGATCAGCAGCGATCACCGGACTTGTAGTGGTAATTACAGGAGCCAATCAGTTCATCACAGAAGATCAGAGACTAGTTATTCCTGAACTTTGAGGAACTTCATGAGTTCAAAAACTGCACTCATCGAAAGACCGATTACATTTTCATGGCATCCTTCAACTCTAGAAATCAGATCCGCTCCTCGTCCTTGAATTGCATAAGCGCCTGCTTTGTCTAGAGATTCACCAACTTCGACATAATCCGTGATCTCCTCGTCAGTTAAATCACGGAAAGTAACTTCAGTAGTGATTGTCCCAGAAATATCTTGTCCCATATGTCGTAGAGCAACTCCACTAACTACGTTGTGAGTTCGGCCCGAAAGATTTCTGAGCATAGTGATTGCCCTTTTCTGCGACCCCGGTTTTCCAAGAATCTTTCCATCAAATTCCACTACCGTGTCTGCAGCAAGGCCGGTCTCTTCAGGATCCACTACATCTCTTAATTTCGCAAGAGCTAATCGCTCAACTAACACTCGAGCAGGTTCTTTAGGTGCTGGGGTTTCATCAATTTGTGGAATACGTACCTCAACTAAGAATCCATAGTCTTTCAATAAGCGAAGTCTTTGCGGAGATCGTGAAGCCAAAATAAGAGTGTTATCCACCGGACACCAGTGCCTCAGATTCAACAGGTAGAGGAGTCATATCTTCTGGATCATCTAACCAGCCTTCTGGGAGAGAAACTTTCCTTGGCCCACTTCTATGGCTACGTGGGATTCGTAAAGATTCCGGATCAAGAGACAAATTAGGATTCAAATCATTTAGGCACATCTTCAAATCATCAAGAGATTTTATTTGGTGAAGAGCATGTCGAGCCGCAGGACCAGTTGCATAACCCTTCAAGTACCAAGAAGTGTGTTTGCGGAAGTCCTGTATCCCATGCGGACCTGCCCAATCAATAAGCAAACTGGCATGCCGAGTCATAGTTTCGAGAACTTCAGCCAATAATGGAGGTTCTCCTGGTTCTTGCCCACCAGATTCTGGCGTGGGGCCAAAAACAGAAGCAAGATCTCTAAACAACCATGGGCGCCCTAAGCAACCCCGACCAACAACCACACCGTCACATCCCGTTGCCCTCATCATTCGTAGTGCGTCCCAAGGCTCCCAAATGTCCCCGTTTCCGAATACAGGAAGAGAAGTTACTGACTGTTTAAGAGCTTCAATTTTTGTCCAGTTAGCTTCTCCAGAATAAAGTTGCTCAGCGGTACGTGCGTGTAATGCGATGGAAGCCGCACCGAGGTCTTCAGCAATTCGTCCCGTATCTAAAAAAGTTTGGTGATTATCGTCAGTTCCCACTCTAAATTTCAGCGTTACTGGCGTTGGCCCTGCAGCGTCAACAGCTGCTTTTACGATTGAGGCTAGAAGACGGGGCTTCAACGGCAAGGCTGCACCACCACCTTTTCTTGTAACTTTTGGCATCGGACAACCAAAATTTAGGTCTATATGATCAACACGGTTTTCATCTATTAACATCCGCACAGCCTCATACATACTTACTGGCTCTGTCCCATAAAGCTGGATACTTCTTGGATTCTCTTCTGGAGAGAAATGACTAAGACGTTGAGTTTTTAGATGGCCTTCAACAAGGCCACGAGCAGTAATCATTTCGCTCACATACAAGCCAGCACCAAAACCTCTACAAAGAGACCTAAATGGTGCATTTGTAACACCGGCCATTGGAGCTAAAATCACCGGCGGCCACACAGGGATATCACCAATCTTTGGCGTAGCAAACTCTTCAGAAGCCGCAACTTCTACATTTTCGTTTATTGCTGTCCGTAACCCCATAAGAATAGGTTAGGGGAATTAATGAGCGAGCCGTATACCTTGATGCCCAGTTGAACTATCTGGAGTAGTAGAAGATCGAGCTCCCACTCGGTATCGATGACAGTAACTGTCATGACAAAGAAAAGAGCCACCTTTTATAACTCGATGAGTTCCAAATTTAGCCCCTTTTGGATTAACCAAGGGGCGTTCATTCCCAAACTGTGTCGAAAACCAATCGCTACACCATTCCCACACATTTCCAGAACAATTAAAAATACCAAATCTGTTTGGCTTAAAAGCATCAACTGGACAGGTACCAGCGTACCCATCTTCAGCGGTGTCTTCGTTTGGGAATGTGCCAGTCCAAATATTGCACCTATGTTCCCCTTCAAGCATCAAATCATTTCCCCAAGGTAGTTCAGATTGATCAAGCCCTCCTCTCGCAGCAAATTCCCACTCGGCTTCAGTGGGTAAACGACCGCCAGCCCACTCGGCAAAAGCAACTGCATCGAACCAGGAAACATGTACTACGGGATGGTTTTGCCGATCATCGATATGACTATTTGGTCCTTCAGGTTTTTTCCAATCAGCATTGTGTACCTGCCGCCACCATTCCGCGCCCACAACACCACGTGTGTCGGGGAAGTCAATTGGAAGATGACCGGAAAAAACGAAGGACCACCCTTCTTTTTCAGCTGTGGTGATGTAACTGGTTTCATTAACAAAAATAGAAAACTCTTCGTTTGTCACTGCAGTAGCTGAGATAGAAAAAGAATCTACAAATACCTCTCGAACTGGACCCTCGCCATCAGCTTGGTAAGACTTTGGATTCTCACTTCCCATATGGAAGGTCCCTCCCTCAAGTTCAATGAACTGGGACGTTTGTTTCATATTCAAAGCAGAGAAGAAACAAACGATCTAATTGCATCAGCGCATTGGTCTGCTGCTTTTAAGTGAACCATGTGCCCTTGATCAGGGATAACGATACTTTCATGAACATTCAAGTCCCGGGAAAAAAGAGAAGCTGCAGCAGCAAACCGTTTATCTCGCTCACCGAGGATAACGAGGGTAGAGGCGGAGATATTAGTCAAATTATCAATTACTTCAGAATCCACATGCATAGATATTTCCTCAACTCCGGGACTCTGATCAAGTTTTTCTGCACTCGAGCGAACGGCGTCATTCCATTCTTCGCGGGCTTCAGCGTTGCGGAAACCAGGCCCAGCGGCGATCAGAACAAGACCAGATACATCTTCTGGACAATCCAAAGCATGAGCAAGAGACAGGTAGCCTCCAAGACTATGTCCAACTAAAACTGCCGGACGGTCAGAAGCATCAAGGACAGAGCGTAAATCCGACAGAGCATGTTGACGAGAATAAGAACCAGGGGGAGGAGAGTCACTTTCTCCATGACCGCGAAGATCCCAACTAACGACCGTATGGTCTTCAGACAGGTTCTTGATTAAGGGGCCCCATACAGATCGATCATTAACCCACCCATGAGTTAAAACTAATAAAGGCCCTGATCCCTGTAATTCAAAACCGATTTGTACACCATCACCACTCGTGATCATCGAACACCTCGGAAAAAATCTCGAAC
The DNA here is from genome assembly GCA_949538625.1 of Acidimicrobiales bacterium AG-410-I20. Classification (GTDB taxonomy): domain Bacteria; phylum Actinomycetota; class Acidimicrobiia; order Acidimicrobiales; family MedAcidi-G1; genus MedAcidi-G2B. Next base: position 2,990 of record CATISD010000009.1, on the reverse strand, counting down.
ATCTCCAATATAAATTTCTGGATTTTCCAGAGACGCAAAATGGCCGCCCTTTTCATGTTCTCTCCAGAACACAACATTGTGCGAAGCTTCAACCCAACGTTTACGAGCTACAAAGAGCTCGTTAGGAAAAGCTGATACTCCCAACGGAACATTACCCAAAGAATCCATAGTCATTCCGCCAGGCTGCCTGTTTTCAAAATAGAAACGAGTGGAAGAGTTAATGGTTTCGGTAAACCAGTACACAGCAACATTCGCAAGTAGAGCATCCCGGTCTACGACCGAGAACAGGTTATCTTCATGGTCGGTCCATCCATAAAACTTTTCTCCAATCCAAGAAAGCAAACCAACTGGAGAGTCATTTAACCCTGTGCCGAGAGTCTGTGGACGGGTTTCTTGGATACGAAAATAACCGTTATCTTCAGCTGCGTACCAAGAACTTCTATCAAAATGTTGTTGCTCTTGAGGAGTTATGTCAGCAAAATCATCCTCATTCCCTGCAGGACCTGCCGCCATCATATTTACATGACACCCGACAACCTTTGTGGGGTCTAAATGAGCCATGTGCCGAGAAACCATAGATCCCCAATCTCCACCTTGCACTCCGTATTTGTCGTAACCTAAACGGCTCATGAGAGATACAAAAGCAGAAGCAGTGCGGTTCACCCCCCATCCCTTTTCTGTAGGCGGTTTGGACCATCCGTAGCCTGGAAGTGAAGGCGCCACTATATGAAAAGCATCCGACGGGTCACCCCCATAAACTTCCGGATTTGTTAGAGGATGGATTACTTCAAGAAACTCTATAACTGAACCAGGCCATCCATGATTTAGGACTAAAGGCAAAGCTTCTTCATGAGGAGATCTCTGGTGAATAAAATGAAAACTTTGGTTATCTATTTCAGTTAAGAAATGATCTAAAGAGTTAAGTTGATTTTCAGTTGCTCGCCAGTCAAATTCCTCTGCCCAATACTGGGCTAAGTCTTTCAACCAAACTTGATCACACCCATAATCCCAGCCACTATCGGGTATTTGATCAGGCCATCGGGTGGCATTCAAACGAGCGTTTAGATCAGAAATCTGATCTTCATTTACTGAAATTGTGAAGGGATGAATTTCTTCTGACACTTTGAATCCTTTTTGTTAACTATAAAAACCGTACTCTGATTCTTTCGCTATGTAGGAGCCCGGTATAAGTTAAAAGTATGGAAATAAAAAACGCACAAGTCTTAATTACAGGAGGGTCACGGGGTATTGGAGCAGCACTAGCTCGTGAATACTCAGCAAATGGAGCACGAGTAATCGTCACAGCTCGATCTGAAGAAGATCTAGAAAAAGTCGCTACAGAAATTAATGGAGTAGCCCATGTGGCAGATCTAAGCATCTCCGACCATGTGGATAATTTGATACAAGAAATTGAATCATCACACGGCCCAATAGACATACTTGTCAATAACGCTGGAATCGAAACAGTCAACCCTGTAGCTACTGTTGATGTAGGAGATATTCGAACAGCCGCAAGAATAAACCTTGAAACGCCTATGGTGCTTACACGTCAAGTGCTACCCGGGATGATTAACCGAGAAAAAGGTGCTTTAGTCTTTTTGTCTTCGCTTGCAGGAACTTCCGGCTTCGCTGGTATGGGGCCATATTGTGCCACAAAGGCGGGCTTAAATAATTTCGTTGCTGCTTTACGTATAGAGCTAAAAAGCACACCAATTCACACGACTCTTGTAGCTCCAGGACCGGTTGATACACGCATGTGGGACGCAGTGGAAACTGCTTCTGAAAGCATTCAACGCTCGGTTAAACGATTTGAGAATCTAGGCCTGTTGCCGAAGACCAGTCCAGAAAGACTTGCCCAACGAGTCGTTGCAGCCAGTAGGAATGAACGACGTCATGTGCGTCACCCTCACCGTTTGGCACTTAATTTTTGGCTAGGTGAAACTCCACGACGAATAACAGAGGCGTCAATGATTGGGGTTAAATTCAATCCTTTAGATCACGTTTAGTGATTAGGCGTGTTCAGCTAACTCTCGAAGCTTTCCTAAAGTGCGAGCAGTGTCTCCTCCGACTGCAGTCACATTCAATGTAGTTACCCCGGCGGCTTTATAGGCGGCCAATCGATCAACGATGTAAGCCTCATCGCCACACAAAGTTGTGTTCTCAATCAATTCAGCAGGCAAAGCAGCCATAGCTTCGTCTCTGCGTCCATCTAAATATGCATCTTGAACAGCTGCTGCTTCATCAGCAAAGCCGTAATCTCGGCAAACGTCGTTATAGAAGTTCTTTCCTTTTGCTCCCATACCCCCGATATACAGAGCAGCCATTGGTCGAGCAAAATCACGGTATTGGGCAGCATCGTCACCAATAGCAACAATACCTCCAGCCACTACGTCAAATTCTCCAAGTGAAGGATCGCGACGGTTCAAGCCAACTTCTACAGCTTCTCCCCAAATTAGGTGCATGCGCTCCGGATAAACGAGGAACGGTAACCACCCATCGGTAGTTGCAGCAGTTTCCTCAACGCTTTTCCTTCCGAGAGACGCTACATAAATAGGAATATTGTCGCGAACCATATGGTTAATAATTTTAAGTGGCTTACCTAAACCAGTGCCTTCTTCCGGAGGTAATGGCAGGGTAAAGACTTTTCCTTCAAACTCAAGTTTTTCTCTTTTCCATGCCATTCGACAAATAGAGATAATTTCCTTCATGCGAGTAAGTGGCATTGAATAGGGCATCCCGTGGAAACCTTCAATTACTTGAGGACCGGATGCTCCAAGCCCTAAAGAAAAACGGCCACCCGATAAAGCATCAAGGCCTGCGGCTGTCTGAGCGAGCAAAGCCGGTGTACGGCTATAGGTATTAAGGATGCCGCTTGCTAATTCAATTTTGTCAGTAGTAGCGGCTAAATAGCCCAACAAACTGACAGCATCTAATCCGTAAGCTTCAGGTATCCAAATTTTGTCCACACCAGCTGCTTCGAGCTCTCGAGC
>CATISD010000008.1 GCA_949538625.1 Acidimicrobiales bacterium AG-410-I20 | reverse complement strand
GTTGTCCCCACTCCTGACTGGCATCAGCTAATTGTTCATTCCAGACGGATAGAGTATTTTTTCCCTCGGTTGTTAGATACCCTTTTGCTTGCTTAAGGAACGCATTTCTTTGTTTAAGTAATGATTCCAGGTCTATTTTCTTTTTAACATATTTCGGGTGTGTTCGAATTAGTAGCTCATCTATGTATGAACGTCGATAGCTTGGTCCATCTTTCACAAGTGTTAGGTCGTCCGGTCCGAAAATTGTCATTGGAATTAGTCCTACTAAGTTCCGGATGGGACGAATTTTTTGTTTGTTTATTGCAATGCTATTTTGCCGCAAATTAGAAATCTCTGCTTCAACCAAAAGAAGCCTATCGTCATGGATTATTTCTGCTCGCACGACGGCTGTATCGTGGTTCTTTTGAATTAATGCTTCTGCGGGTGACCCCCTGAAAGAAGTTCCGTTGCCTAAGTATTGAATCGCTTCTAGAAGGTTTGTTTTTCCTTGACCATTAACGCCAAAAATGACGTTTGTTCCAGGGTAAAATTGTATTTCTTCTGAAAAGTAGTTACGGAAGTTCTTTACCCATAATTGTTTCAGCTGAACCATTACCGTTGTTATGAAATACGGACGGGCATTAACAAGTACAGAAATTCAGGGTGTTCTTCTGATTTAAGGACTGCAGGTTTTTGATTATCGCGTGTTTCTAAAGTGATGTCATCTCCGGGTGCAATTTCTAAACCTTTTAGGAGATATTCTGCGTTAAAAGCGATTGTTAGGTCGTCTCCGCTGTAGTTAGCGTCAACTATTTCGTGAGCTTCGCCGATATCTTGTGTTTTAGCTATAAGTTGTAATCCTGCATTGCCCATTTCTAAACGGATAGGTGTTGCTTCTTGAGCTAGTAATCGAACTCGCTTAACAGCGTCTCTGAGCTCTCCCCTGTTCGCTGTTAGTTTATTTGGATTATCGTCTGGAACGAGTCTTTTATAATCAGGGAATTCACCTTCAATAAGGCGGGTTGTCATTCGAACAGTATTGACTTCGAATGACGCTTCTTTTTCTCCTAAATATAGAGAGACTTCTGAGTCTTTCTCTAAAAGTCTAGCTAGTTCAGTCAGGGCTCTTGAGGGAACAAGTATGGGTGGTTGCCCGGCTAATAGGGATGACCCTGGCATATCTCGGACAGCTAAGCGATACGAATCAGTCGCAACTAGTCGGAATCCTTCTTTTTCCGCGACCATATAAACACCAGTTAATATCGGACGAGAATCATCGGATGAAGCTGCTGGCGTAACTTGTTCTAGCGCGCTGACTAATAATGTTGCGTCAACTGTTACTGGCTCTGACGTTGGTCCATCAAATAATGGATATTCATCTGCAGGAATTGTACGTAAGGCAAATTCACTACGGCCAGCTATAACTTGTAGATCTGATCCGCCGACAGTTATATCAACTGTTCCTGCTTCCACAGATCTAACGACATCAGATAGAAGCCTTGCAGGTACAACGACTATCCCATCTGTTTCTCCAGCAACATCAAGGGAAACTGTTATTGTTAAATCCAAATCACTCCCGGTTATCACTAATGCGTCGTTTTCTAGGCTTAGATGTAATCCATTTAAGACCGGCAACGTAGCTCTATTCGTTACTGCCTTGTTTGCTGTATTTAACGCTTCAACTAATGTGTCACGTTCACATCGAAATTTCACTTGTGGAGAACTCCTTCTATTCTTTGAGGTTTATAAATCTTTAGTAGTGGTAGTAGGTGTGTGGGTATGTGGTTAATCCTATATATGTCCTGCTCATAGCTATTTTTTTCTGTGGATTTAATGTTAATTACTTGCGTAATCCACAGCTTTAAAAGCTGAGGGTTAAAAATATTTTGATAATTTTCTTTTGTTATCAACAATTCTTATATTAGTCCACAACTGGTGTGGATTATTTATTTGCCCGATCGTATTGTTTGTACCAGGTCAGTAACATCATCGTAGATCTGTTGTTTTGCTGGCATAAGGTCACTTATTTTATCTACGGCATGTATAACGGTTGTATGGTCTCTTCCGCCAAACTCACGAGCTATTGCCGGGTAACTTAGTTCGGTTAACTCGCGGAAAACATACATAGCTATTTGTCTAGCCGTTACAAGAGGGCGATGTCGTCGCTGGCCAATAATATCTTCTTTCGAAAGACCAAATTTTTCAGCTGTTGCATCAAGTATTACATCTGGCGTAATGGCCCTTGGCTTTCTCAAAGCTATCAATTCCTGTAGAACTGTCTTTGCTATTTCAATAGTTAATTCTTGATTATTAAGTTTCGCATAAGCACAAACTCGGGTTAAGGCTCCTTCTAGTTCTCGAATATTTTCTTTAGCATGTGTTGCTATAAACTCAAGAACATCAGCCGGTATGGGAATAGTTTCATTTTCAGCTTTTTTCCGAAGAATTGCTAGCCTAGTTTCTAAATCTGGTGGTTGTATATCTGTCAATAACCCCATTTTAAATCGACTACGTAAGCGATCTTCTAGAGTTGAAATTGCATCTGGCGGGCGGTCAGATGATAAAACTATTTGTTTGTTTGCTTGATGCAAACTATTGAAGGTATGGAAAAATTCTTCTTGTAGGCCTTCTTTCCCTTCCAAGAACTGAATATCATCAACAAGAAGAACATCAATTTCTCTGTACCGACTTTTAAACTCTGATCGTTTGTTTGTCTTTATTGATTCAATAAATTCATTTAGAAAGGTTTCTGTTGAAACATACTTTGTTGAATGCATTGGATAGTTTTCGTGTATATAACTTTCTATTGCTTGAAGAAGATGTGTCTTTCCTAATCCTGCTTCTCCGTGGATAAAGAGTGGGTTGTAAGACTCTGCTGGTCTTTCAGCTACTGATAAAGCAGCAGCGTGAGCGAAACGGTTACTTGTTCCAGTTACAAAAGTTTCAAATGTATATTTTTCGTTACGAATAGATGGTTTTGTTGAGGTATTTAAAATTTCGCTATGATAATCGCCTATTGGCGCTACAGGGTTATCTTGTTCACTCGGAATTAGCACATCTTCTTTTACTAAGTCCATTTCATCGCTGTTCTTTGTGTCAACTTCAACGATTAGATCGATATGCGTTGGGGAAACTTCATCAAGCGCTTCAATAACAAGGGGATTATATTTTCCTTCCACTTGAGCCTTAACCCATTGATTTGGAACAGTCAGAACTAATTCGTTTTCTGTTATTGACTGTGGTCTCGCTTCTTTAAATGTTGATTGCCAAACACCATCGGAGACCTGGTCTCGAATAGATTGCGCACAAGCGTCCCATAATTGCGTTACGTTTGACATTTATTTTCTCTTTTCTACCTAATTCCACAAAGGAAACTTCTGTTTTCCAAT
>CATISD010000007.1 GCA_949538625.1 Acidimicrobiales bacterium AG-410-I20 | reverse complement strand
GTATGTTCCATCGTAATCAGCCCATACCGGGGAAGCCTGTGGTTCGCCGTTAGGTCCAACAGTGGCGACATGCCAAATAGAGGGTTTTTCTAATAGATCGCGGTGTGTTTTAGGAATACAATTCATCCTTGCAGAACTCTATCTTTTCTTTAAAGTAGCTACCCAGCCACCAAGTCCTGTTCCTGGTAGATGGTCTCCGTATTCTTGAGAAAGAATCTCTAACTCTCTTTCTTGTGAAAGTTTTTTTAGTTTTTCGTCTACTTGATCTTCTACCCAGTATTTCTCATTTAGACCTATGACTAATAGTCCCCCAATTTTTATGATTCGTAGCATTTCACGTAACGCTTCGGTTCTTACATGAGCGAAACTGAGAACTCCAACAGCTACTGCCGCGTCGTAGGTTTCTGTTTCAATTTCTAGTTTGTCATTAATATCAGCTTGAAAAAGTCTTTGGTAAGCATTTGTTTCTTCAGCTTTCTTCAGCATTAATGGCGAAAAATCGCATCCTTCAATGTTAGTGAAACCATGTTCTTGTAGTGCTAATCCTGAGAGTCCAGTTCCACATCCTATATCTAGGACTCTTATGTTTTTTTCTGGAGCATAGGTTGTGAGTGCTTCTGCGCATCTTTGCGGCTGAGCATAATTATTTTCTGTTAGTTCTTGATCGTATGTTTCTGCCCATTCTTGGTAATGGGCGAGAGTGTCATCTGGCGTTTCTAATGTGTATGACTGACTTAAGAATTTTTTTTCTACCATTTTGAAACTACTTATTTAGAGTTTTGCCGTTTGATGGGTTGGAGTTTTCGGTAAGTCATGCATCTCCACATCCATTCGCTGGGCCCAAAACGGAAATTTGTGAGCCATGCTTGTGACCAAATGAGTTGTAATGCCCAAACAAGAATTATGAATATTGCGACAGCGCCGCGACCAAGTTCGCCTCTTTCAAAAATGGTTGAGAAAACGATCACTCCGATGATTGTCTGGGTTAGATAGTTGGTTAATGCCATCTGACCTACTGAGCGAATACGGGTATGTAATGGCGTTGTGGGTTTTTTATCCCAGAGGGTTATGAGTGAGATGAATGCCAGCGCCATAGGCATAGTTGCCGCATCGTTCGGTAGTTGCCCCACAATGGCTATGTCTGTTTTATAGTCTGCGACTGCTTGCCAAATAACTCCAGCAGTTGCGAGCGGTATTCCAAGACTGAGTCCCCAGATCGCAGTTCGGGTATAGAGAGATTTTTCTTTTTCTCCGGACATGAAACCTATTCGGTAAAGCGCTACCCCGATCAGCATTGCTCCAAGAGATCTAAGGCCGATGTTACTGATAAACCAAAGCCCGACAGCATCGCTCATTACACCGTCTTCTAACCAATATCCACCACCGAGTTCATTAACTGGATCACTGATCGTGAGTTGAGTTGCTACTCCTATGAGGATTGCTAAGCCGAACATTCCTCCACCGAGTAGTAATAAGAATTTTGGTTTCTGTTTCCTCAAGAGGAGAAGTATTGGCGCACATATTGCATAGATCCGGAGGATGTCGCCTTCCCATAACCATGCATGGAATCCTCCAATGACGAGGAGTAAGAAATTACGCCAAAGGCTTAACGGAATATGGCGTTTACCTTTTGCTACGGCTCGATCTGCGAATAATACGATTCCTGCTCCAAAGAGCATGGAAAATATGGCCATAGCTTTTTGATCAATGAAGATTTCTCCAAAAATGCCAACTATCCAGTCAATGACATTATTTGTGCCCAAGGCGTCAAGTCTGTAATAGGAAGCATCTCCGATGCCGTACATCACTGCATTCATGATGAGAATACAGAGTGTTGCTATCCCGCGAACAGTGTCTAAGTTAGTTATTCGGTCATTTTGTGTAACTGGTCCAGACATATCTGATAAAGATACCGTTTTTCCTAAGTTCTTGTTCCAGATAACTTGGAATCATGCTGTTAGTTGACTGTCCTCAATGTGGGGAGGAAGAGAATCTTTCTGGACATATTTCTGGTGAGCCGGGTGAAGAAGTAATCGAGGTTTCGTGTGGCTCGTGTGGGTTTTCTTGGGTGCGAGATCGGACCCCTACATGTCCTACGTGTAGTTCCACTGATCTTCGCCAGGCGGCACGCTCAATTGTTGAGAAGTCTCGTGGCACTCAATTATCGATTCAATCTATTGAAGTGATTTATTTGTGTCCGGTATGTGATGCGGCTGATCTAGCTACATGGAATCAGTCAAATACTCCCCTTCGCCCCCGTGAGATGCCAGTTAGTGAAGATTAGGACTTATTCCTCTATCAAACGTTTTGCTAATGACTGCAATCCAGCAACGAGAGATCCTTTGATTAGTGCAACATCTCCGTCAGTTAAACCTGAAAGGGATTTATCGATATCTTCTTCGGGTTCTTGCCCATAAAGATCTGTTCCCACCGTTAAAAGCTCCAATTCTAGTGAGTGAGCATATTCGGCAACTTCTTCGTGTGCTCGTGAGGACTGGGCGCCTAATTCTGCCATGAGTCCGAGCACCGCTACTTTGCGTCCAGATTTTTTGACCGAAGCTAATGCGTCAAGCGCGGCTTTGGTCGAAACAGGATTTGCGTTATAGGCATCGTTGATTACTAGCAGACCCGAGGGCGCTGTTTGGAATTCCATTCGTGCCGGAGAAAGTGTTCCCTCACTTAGTCCCGCACTTATTTTTGAAAGGTCCATGTTCAGGAAAAGACCTATTGCTGATGCAGCTAGTGCATTTGGGATCATGTGCTTTCCTCGAACTTGAAGGAATACTTTTTCTCTTCCCCACGGTGTTTCGATTTGGAATGAGGGACGCAGTTCTGCATCAAGTTCTATATCGGAGGCTCGTATTTCTCCTTTTTCTCCAAAAGTGAGTATTTGGGCACGGGTTCGCGTTGCTTGTTTCATCACTTCTTGATTATCGGCATTAAGAATTGCGCAGCCATTTGCAGGCAAGTTTTCGATTATTTCTCCTTTAGCAACGCCCACTGTTTCAATGGATTCAAATATTTCTGTGTGAGCTGCCCCAACAGTAGTTATTACTCCGATATCTGGTCTCGCGATAGAACAAAGTTTGTTTATGTCCCCTACATGACGAGCGCCCATTTCTGTTATCACTGCTGTTACATCTTCCGGAGTGTTAAGTAGTGTGAGCGGGACGCCTATTTCATTGTTGAATGATCGTGGGCTTGAATGAGTTGTTCCGCGTTGACTAAGCACTGATGTAGTTAGATCTTTTACTGATGTTTTTCCTACTGAGCCTGTTATTCCAACTACGGGAGACTGAATAGATGTTCTTGCTGCTGCGCCGAGACTCAGTAAAGCAGAAGCGGTGTCTTCTACTTGTATTGATGTTGCGCCTGTTGCTTGTTCTCCATTTGTCAGGTAGGCAGACGCTCCAGCTTGAACCGCTTGATCGATGTAGTCATGACCGTCTCGTTCTGCTACTAGAGGCACAAAGAGAGAACCAGGTGTTACTGTTCGGGAATCTTGCGTTACACCGTTGAGTTCTAAATCTTTTCCATTTATTTTTCCGTCTACGACTTGCGCTACTTGCGCGGCAGTGAACCTCATATAAAGAGTCTCACAGGCTTAGGAGATTAAGTGGTGCCACCCCTCCACTTTAGACTGCCTCTACCATGCCTATATGGACAAATATTATTTAGTTGTTCTTTTCGGCGGACGTAGTGCTGAGCATGATGTGTCGTGTGTTTCTGCTCGACATGTCTTGACTGCTGCAGACCCGAATCGTTATGAAATCATTCCCGTTGGCATAGATAAAGAAGGCAAGTGGTCGCTCTCCACTTCTTCGTTAGAGTCTCTGGAAAATGGAGACTTCTCTGATGGTCTTAACCCTGCAGGAATCGATTGGGATCCTCTTCCTGAATTACTGAAATTACGTCATTCTGGTACGACCGTTGTTTTTCCTCTTCTTCACGGTCCTTTAGGTGAGGATGGCACAATACAAGGATTGCTAGAAATCGCTGATACTCCGTATGTAGGTAGTGGAGTTTTGGGTTCAGCTTTAGCTATGGACAAATTAGCGGCGAAAGATGTGCTAAATCATCATGGGATTCATCAGGCACGACATCGTGGAATTCATGCTGATGACTTGCCACCACTTAAAAGTGAAGGTTCAATCGCTTTGTGTTCAAATATTTTTGAAGACTTAGGTTCAAGAGTTTTTGTTAAGCCTGCAAATCTTGGATCTTCTATAGGTGTCTCTGTAGCTGACAGTATTGAAGACTTAGAGGAGTCTCTTGCTTTTGCTGCCGCATACGACGAGTGGATTCTCGTTGAAGAAGCAATTACTGGTCGGGAAATAGAACTGGCGGTTCTCGGCGATCGGGTGCCGCAAGTTTCAGGACCAGGAGAAATTCGTCCCGGAGCAGAGTTTTATGATTATGCCGATAAGTATGAAGATGGGAGCGCTGAACTCATTGATGATCCGGAACTTGAACCTGAAACCGTAATCGCTCTTCAAGAAACTGCTGCGAAAGCCTTCGTTGCTCTGCGCTGTTCTGGTATGGCACGAGTTGATTTTTTTGTTTCTTCAAGTAATGAAATAGTTCTTAATGAGGTGAATACCATTCCGGGTTTCACGCCAATTTCTATGTATCCAAAGTTGTGGGAAAAATCTGGCCTTTCTTATGCCGGTCTTATTGACCGCCTTGTTGATCTTGGTATTCAACGTCATCTGAGGAAGAGAAGGAATACTGCTAGATAGTTTGCTTCTCTAGAGGTGTTAGAGATGCGCGTAAGAAGCTAAGTAGTTCTTGACGCCTTTGAGCTGCAGGACGTAACACTCGTTCAACTCCCGCTGTTCGTAATATTTCAATTTCTGTCGCTAAACCTACAACTGTCGAATACGCGCTGAGTAGTACGAGTTGAGCATCGGTTCTTCTCATTCGTCCTGATTCCATTTCTTCTTCCATCCAAGCAATTGCTCTGCTCATGAGAGGTGTCATCTGGTTTTTTAATCTTGGTGCAGCTGGTGATCCGGGACGACTGACTTCTCGTAGGAGACCTAATAGTAGGGGTTGTTCTAGAGCAACGCGAAACACTGAACGCACAAGGTCTTCTATACGGTCACGATTGGAGTTAGTGGAAGCTAATACTTCTTCAAGTGATTCTGTAAGTTTCTTTACACTGTCATCTAATACTGCGTTCAATAAACCTCGCTTGGAGACGAAGTGATAAAGAATTGTTTGTTTACGGATGTTAAGTGATTCTGCTAGATCATCTAATGACGTGCCGTCGTATCCAATTGTGCTGAAAGATTCTAGGGCTTTCGCCAGAATACGTTCTTTTGTTTCACCTCTTGGAGCCATGTTCACAACTTAACCGATTTTTCTACCATTTGGTAAGTCTTGGCTATTTCTGCTAGAAATGTAATGATGATTTCTGATTCTCTCTCTGGACGTCGTATAGCGATCACCGGAAGTACTGGATTTCTGGGTACGGCTATCGTTGAAAAACTTTTACGTTCGGTTCCCGACTGTGAATTAGTGCTGATAGTACGACCCGGACGCCGTGGTGCTGATCATCGCGTATCGAGAGAAATACTACGGAACGACGCTTTCGACCGACTGAAAAAAGATCTAGGTTCTGAAGCGTTTGAGAAAATGGTAGAAGAAAGAATTACTTCTATAGGTGGTGATGTCAGCGTAGATGGACTGGGGTTAGATGAGCAAGGACTCGCTGAACTTTCAACTTGTGACTTGTTCATTCACTCCGCAGCTTCTGTAAGTTTTGATTCTCCCCTTGATCAAGCAGTCGAAATCAACCTTCTTGGCCCTGTTCGTATCGCTAATACACTCAATGAACTAGAAATCGCGCCACACCTTGTTGCTGTTTCCACCTGTTACGTTGCCGGAAGCCGTAGAGGTTCCGCTCCAGAAGAACCAATTAATGAAAGTCCTTTCTATGTAAACGTCAACTGGCAGAACGAAGTTGAAACAGCGCGTCGAATTCGAATGGATACAGAGTCTGATAGCCGTACCCCAGAGAAATTAGCGGGGTTTCGAAAAGAAGCTGAAGAGGAGCTTGGCGCTGTAGGCACACCGGCGTTAGCGGAGAAAACAGAACAGCTCCGCACCCGCTGGGTTGATGATCGTATGGCTGAAGCGGGGGTATCAAGAGCTTCTTCCCTTGGTTTCCCAGATGCCTATGCTTACACAAAAGCCCTTGGTGAAGTAGCGCTGGCTGAATCTGCAGAATCCGTACCTATCAGTATCGTTCGTCCGGCAATAATAGAGGCCGCTGTTAATGAACCAAATCCAGGCTGGATTAGAGGTTTTCGTATGGCGGAACCGATCATCATCTCTTACGCTCGTGGTTTGTTGGAAGAATTTCCTGGAATACCTGAAGGTGTCATTGACGTAATTCCAGTAGATCTTGTTGTTTCAGCTATTTGTGCCGTTGCTGCTCGAGGTCCAATTGAGGGCCCTGACATAATTCAAGTTGCATCAGGAAGTTCAAATCCTCTTCGTTACGGACGGCTTGTTGACCTCGTTCGTGCTTGGTTCACTGAAAATCCAATTTATGACGAATACGGGCAGCCGATATCAGTACCTGAATGGTCATTTCCAGGTCGAGGCAGAGTAAAAAAGCAACTTGATCGTGCCAGCACAATGTTGAATAGAGCTGAAAAAGTTATCGGTGCACTCCCGGTAAGAGGGAGGCAAGCTGAATTGGGTGCCCGTCTAGCTGAGAGAAGTGAGCAAATTGAACGGGCGGCAAGTTATGTAGATCTTTACGGCGCCTATGCAGAGTGCGAAGCAGTTTACGAGCTTGATCGATTAATGGAGCTCTGGAACTCCTTAGAAGCTTCGGATCAAGAAGCTTTCTGCTTCGATCCACGCATCGTTGACTGGGACTCTCATATTCCAAACGTCTGGATGCCTTCGGTGGTTAAAGCAGGGCGAGTTCCAATGAAGCCTCCGTCTAAAAATGGAGAAAGTAGACCCGATCGCTTACGAAGACAAATTCTTTCTCCCGACCGGCATTTAGCTGCTTTTGACTTAGAGAACACATTGATCGCTTCAAATGTTGTTGCTTCATACGCATGGTTAGCCAGCCGACGCCTTTCTCCACGCGATCGATGGCGCTTCGTTACCAAGACATTGCTTGAAGCCCCAACTTTGCTGGCTCTTGACCGGAAAGATCGAAGCGACTTTCTTAGATATTTTTATAGACGCTATGAAGGAGCTCCCGTTGAACAGATCACTGAAGATAGCTCGGAGAAATTTAGCGAACTGATCTTGACGAAATCTTTTCCTGCAGCAATTCGTAGAGTTCGTGAACACAAAGCGCTCGGTCATCGAACAATCCTTATTACCGGTGCTCTGGATTTCATTGTTGAACCCTTCAAACCTTTATTTGATGACATCGTCTGTGCTGAGCTTGGTCAAAGTAACGGCATGTACACCGGTGAAATGACTGCGGTTCCTCCTACAGGAGAAGCCCGTTACCAAGCCTTACATGACTATGCCGTTACTCACGGACTGGATCTTCGAGAATCAATTGCTTATGCCGATTCTGCCAGCGACCTTCCAATGCTTGAAGCCGTTGGTTTCCCTGTTGCAGTAAACCCTGAAACTCGGCTAGCTGCCATTGCTAGAAAACGGGGTTGGCTTGTCGAAGATTTTCAGAAATCCCCGGGCACCACTCGACGTCTTCTACCGCTCGCTCCCCCGCAAAGTTCAAGCGGCCATCAAAAACAAGGGGCTAGATCATGAAAGCTCTTGAATTCAGACGTAATATTCCCCGCTATGCGGCTGCTAGGTTAGCTGGTTCGTTTACACCTGGTCGCGGCAGCAGTGTTGGCCCAATGCGGCTTGTTGATGCTGATCTTCCGGAACTCCCTAATCAAGATTGGGAAATAGTTAAACCGCGTCTATCTGGAATCTGTGGATCTGATCTAGCGACTATCGACGGAAAGTCTGCTAGATATTTTGAGCCTTTAATTTCTTTTCCTTTTACCCCTGGCCATGAAGTAGTCGGTGATCTTCAAGATGGAACACGAGTTGTTCTAGAACCAGTTTTGGGTTGTATAAGTAGAAACATTGACCCACCCTGTGCGTCTTGTGCGAGTGGGCAAATAGGTAACTGTGAACACACAAATTTCGGCGAAATTAGCCCAGGTATTCAAACTGGCTCCTGCCATGACACAGGTGGCGGATGGTCAGTTGCCTTTGCTGCGCATAAAAGTCAACTTCATCCCGTGAAAAAAGATTTGAGTGATGAAGCCGCAGTGATGATTGAACCGACTGCGTGCGGTGTTCATGCTGCCTTAAATACAGGTGTCACTCCAGAAGGAACGGTAACCGTTCTTGGATCGGGAACTCTCGGACTCGTAACCATCAGCGCTTTACGCTTTCATTTCCCAACTATCACGATTATTGCTACAGCAAGATACCCACATCAGAAAAGTCTTGCTGCCGATTTAGGAGCTGATTTTGTTATTGCTCCCGATGAACTTAAACGCACTGTGCGACGTATGACTAAAAGTAAAGCGATAAGTCTAAGTAGTAAAGATGGAAGCGTTGATCGCCTTACTGGAGGCTCGGACGTAGTGGTTGACTGTGTTGGATCTTCCGAAAGCCTTACCGACGCTCTTGCGGTAACTCGCCCCCGGGGAAAGATCGTTCTTGTTGGTATGCCCTCATCAGTCAATCTTGAACTAACCCCTCTTTGGCATCGAGAAATACAGTTAGTCGGCGCTTACACCTATGGTTTGGAAACTCTTGCTGACGGGAGCACTGCTCGTACTTTTGATCTCGCCGCTAATTTGGTTGAATCTGCAGAACTTGATCGACTGGTCTCTGCTGTCTACCCACTCAACCGATACCAAGACGCTCTTGAACATGCTGCTGCTGCTGGGCGCCGCGGCGCTGTAAAAGTGGCTTTTGATCTTCGCTCTGAAAAGGAACGTGATTTGTTGTGAAAAATGAAAAGCATCTTGCCCCCCGTCCTGGATTTGTACTTGATGTTGATCGCACAAGTCCACCTGTTCTCTTTCACCACGGAGACACATTCAAACTAGAGAAACTCCCTGCTGGTCGCTCTCGAGTAATTTATCCACCTGAACCACTTGAAGGGCTTAAAGATCCAGATGGGGCTATTCGTCATGCTTTAGAAAACCCAATAGGTGATTCAGAACCCTTATCTGCTCTTTTACGTCCGGACATGAAGTTAACAATCGCTTTTGATGATATTTCGCTTCCCTTGCCTCCAATGAGGCGCCCTGATATTCGCCAAAGAATAATTGAATCTGTACTTGATTTGGCTGCAGAAGCAGGAGTTGACGATGTTCATTTAATTGCCGCTCTTGCAATCCACCGGCGCATGACTGAAGATGAACTACGTCACGCCGTAGGAGACCGAGTTTACGACGCATTTGCCCCCTCAGGACGCCTTTACAACCATGATGCCGAAGATCCTGAAGGAATGGTCGTCCTAGGTGAAACTCCGCACGGTGAAGATGTCCAATTCAGTAGACGCGCTGCTGAAAGTGATCTTGTTGTTTATGTAAATATAAACCTTGTTTCCATGGATGGCGGCCATAAGAGCACAGCGACTGGCTTATCTGGTTACACCGGATTGCGCCATCATCACAATGTTCACACCATGCGAAATTCAACTTCTTTCATGGATCAAGAGAACTCTGAATTGCATGCCTCTAACTGGAGAATGGGGAAAGTCATTCGTGATGCTGGTGTAAAGATTTTCCAGATCGAGACGACAGTGAATAACAATACCTTTGGTCGTTCTGGTCCTTTGGCGGTGCTCCAGAAGAGAGAATGGGAATGGTCCACTCGAGATAGAACTTCTTTCATTGCAATGCAAAAAGGGCTTGATTTGATGCCCTCTTCTGCACGTCAACAAATATTTAATGCTTGGGAAGCTCCTTATGAAATGACTTCTGTCCAAGCAGGAGAAGTAGAAGCCGTTCATAAAGTAACCACAGAAAATGTTTACCAACAACAACTAGTAGATGTAGAAGGTCAAACCGACATCCTCACGATGGGTCTCCCATACATTTGCCCTTACAACGTGAACTCTGTTATGAATCCAATCTTGGTCATGTGCTTAGGTTTGGGTTATTTCTTCAATATGTACAGAGGTAAACCACTCGTCCGAGAAGGTGGGGTTGTCATCATGAGCCATCCAACTCCTTGGGAGTTTCATTCCGTTCATCACCCTAGTTATATAGATTTCTTTGAGCAGGTTCTCGCAGATACTACTGATCCAATTGAAATAGAAAGAAAATACGAAAAGCAGTTCGCAGAAGACGAATGGTACATTCATCTTTATCGGAACTCTTACGCTTACCATGGCGTCCACCCTTTCTATATGTGGTATTGGGGTAGTCATGCTCTAGAACATCTCGGAAGAGTAATCATCGTCGGTGGCGAAACTGCGGCTGTCCAAAGGCTCGGATTTCAATCAGCTTCAACCCTGTCTGACGCCTTAGAAATGGCATCTGATGTAGTCGGCCCACAGCCAACAATTACACATATGAAAAATCCACCTATTTTTCTCGCGGACGTGAAGTAATTGAGCGCTTTGACTACTTCGCTTAATAAAGCCAAAGGCCTGATAAATAAATCAGGTTTTCCTTATCGTGCCGCACCAACCCCATACGGCGTTGAACCTCCTCCTGCGAAAAAAACTACTGGCAGTGATTTTGATACTGATTGGGCAAGAAAATATCCGGCACGATTAACAAGAGCAATGCTTATCGAGGGTTTTATGCGGCCAGCGATGAAAGCTATTGCTGATCCTCAGATATCCGGCATTGATCGACTAAATGGGATCGATGGTCCGGTGATTTTTGCCGCGAACCATCACAGCCACGCAGATACTCCTCTTTTGTTGTCGACTATTCCTGATCCTTGGCGCCATCATGTTGTTGTCGGTGCAGCTGCTGACTATTTCTTTGGCACACGTGCTGGTGGTGCAATTTCAGCCTTAACCCTCAATGCCGTTCCTATAGAACGAACCAAGGTTGGTCGACGTTCAGCCGAAATGGTGCGTGATCTCATCAACGAGGGATGGAGTTTGATAATTTTTCCTGAAGGAGGAAGAAGCCCTGACGGTTGGGGGCAACCATTTAGAGGTGGGGCCGCATATCTAGCGATCCGCTGCGGGGTTCCGGTAGTGCCAATTCATATTTATGGAACGGGCAAGATTCTGCGGAAAGGTAAGACTCTTCCCCGTCCTTCCTCTACCAGAATCACCTTTGGTGATCCTTTACTCCCTGCTGAAGGTGAAAACGCTAAAAAGTTTGCGGCAAAACTAGAAGCAGCCGTTGCTGCTTTAGCTGACGAAGCTTCTACCGACTGGTGGCAAGCACGCCGCCGTGCATATAGTGTCACCTCTCCAGATTTGACAGGACCTGATGTAGGTGGGTGGCGTCGAATTTGGGCACTTGGGAAAAATGACCGCAGATCTCAACGTAGGCGCTGGCCGGATTTCTAAGTTCTTATTTATTTTGATCCTGAGTGATTAGCGCTTGCGCTGTTGATAATCGAGCAACAGGTATTCGAAATGGTGAGCAGGAAACATAATCGACTCCCGCTTCTACTAAAAGGCTTATAGATGAAGGCTCCCCACCATGCTCGCCGCAAACCCCGACCTCAATACCTGGACGAGAGATACGAGCTGCTCGTGTTGCTGCAGCTATCAACGGAGCAATTGTTCCTGGGTCAAGAACTTCAAATGGATTATCTTCTAAGACCTTCATCTGTAAATATTGCTCCATGACTTCTTTTTCGATGTCGTCGCGGCTGAATCCAAAAACCATTTGAGTTAAATCATTTGTTCCGAAGGAAAAGAAGTCTGCCTCTTTCGCTATTTCTGACGCGGACAGAGCTGCTCGGGGCGTTTCGATCATTGTGCCTACCCGCGGCGTTTCCAAGAAGTTATCAACTTTCATAATCTCTGTTATTGCGTCTTCAATCCAACCGCGAATGATTTCTAATTCTTTTCGATCAACAACTAATGGAATCATGATAGAAACGTTGGGTTTCCCACCTTCTTTTGTTATGTCCGAAATAGCTTTAGAAATTGCTCTTGCCTGCATGCGGTATAAATCTTGACGCAGTAAAGCTAAGCGAACGCCTCTTGTGCCAAGCATGGGGTTGTGTTCTTCTTGCGAAGCAGATGCCCCTAAAAACTCATGGAGGGGGGCGTCAAGAAGGCGCACGGTGACTGGTAAATCGCCTGCGGCGCGAAATAGTTTTACAAAATCTGACCGCTGCGTTAATTCAAGCTCCTGTAAAACATTTTCTGGTGGGTCTTCTTGTGCATTGAGGAACTCTTGTATAAGTGGTAGCTGCTCTCCGAGAAACATGTGTTCTGTGCGACAAAGTCCGACTCCTTCTGCTCCGAATGCTAAAGCCGCGAGTAAATCTTCTTCTGTGTCTGCGTTGGCGAGAACACCTATGCGTTCTCCACGAATTTCGTCGGCCCACTCTAAGAGCTGTTCAATTTCTGGTATTTGCTCTGAGTCTTCTACGTGATTGGATCCGAAAATGATTTGACCGGTTGCGCCATCCAAAGAAATCGGTTCACCTTCTTTTATTTCTACCTCTCCAAAGAATGCGCTTTTTTCGTTGATTTGAAGCGAAGGCACACCAACCACTGCAGGAATTCCCCATCCACGCGCTATGACTGCTGCATGAGAAGAAATTCCTCCTCTTGCGGTGACAATGCCTGCGGCGAGTCGCATCCCAATCTCATCTGCTGGCGTCGTCTCTGAGCACACGAGAATTGTTTGTTCTCCTTCTTCATCTACTGATAAAACCGTGTCAGCAGATAAGCAAAGAAGACCAGATGCGGCTCCGGGACTGGCAGGAGTTCCCGAAGCGATAACTTGGCGATCCTCAGATATTGATTCAAAGTTAGAGTGGCTGAGTTGTTGCACCAATCTGGGATCAACTGCTGCTACAGCCTCCCATCGTGCTTCTATAGTCCCAATTGCTTGAGTGTCTTTGATTAGTTTTTGAAGATCCTCAAGAGTTTTTACTTTGCTCATTGTTTTTTAACTTCAAAGATTTACTTATTAATTTGTTCAGACAAGTAGTCAACAAGTCCAACTATTGGAATCCGCTCTTGAGCCATTGTGTCCCGTTCTCTTACAGTAACTGCTTGGTCATCAAGGGTGTCAAAGTCGATTGTTACGCAATACGGCGTACCTATTTCATCTTGCCTTCTATACCGGCGTCCAATTGCTTGGGTTTGATCGTAATCACACATCCATTGTGGTTGAAGGATTTCTAACACTTCTTGCGAGGGTCCGATAAGTTCAGGTTTTTTAGAAAGAGGCAGAACTGCCACTTTATAGGGAGCGATACGCGGATCTAAACGAAGAATGGTTCGTGTGTCGTCATTTACTTCCTCTTCGTCATAAGCGGCCATAAGAAACGCCATCGCTGCTCGAGTAGCCCCTGCCGCTGGTTCAATCACATAGGGAGTGTAACGCTCATCACTATTGGGGTCATGATATTCAAGTCGATTACCTGAAGCTTCTGCATGTTTGTTGAGGTCAAAGTCCGTTCTATTTGCGACACCTTCTAGTTCATCCCATCCCCAAGGAAATAAAAATTCGATATCTGCCGTTGCCGCGGAATAATGGCTTAATTCATCAGCCTCGTGTTCCCGTAATCGAAGTTTGTCTTCGGGGATGCCAAGATTCAGATACCAGTTATGACGTTCTTTGCACCAGTATTCATACCATTCGGCTGCTTCTTGGGGGGGCACAAAGAATTCCATCTCCATTTGTTCAAATTCTCTGGTTCGAAAAACAAAATTTCCGGGAGTGATCTCATTGCGGAAAGATTTACCGATTTGAGCTATACCGAAAGGTGGTTTTTTTCTACTCGTATTTAATACGTTCGCAAAATTCATGAACATGCCTTGAGCCGTTTCGGGACGCAAATAAACTTCGGCGCTGGTGTCTACAACCGGTCCAGCCTGCGTTTTAAACATAAGATTGAATTCTCGGGCTTCTGTAAAAGAACCGACACTATTGCAAGAAGGACAAACATTAGGGTCCTCAAGTTTGTCTTGTCGATGCCTCGCCCCACATTCTTTACAATCCACCAAAGGGTCCGAGAAATTAGTCAGGTGCCCGGATGCTTCCCACACTGCTGGTGGAGAAAGAATAGACGCGTCCAAACCAACAACATCATGGCGGAGTTGCACCATGGTTCTCCACCATTGATCTTTCACATTTCGTAAGAGTTGCACACCTATTGGTCCATAATCATACGTCGATCTAAACCCTCCATATATTTCTGCAGATTGAAAAATAAAGCCGCGACGTTTTGAAAGATTTACAACTTTCTCAAAAAGTGTTTCATCGTTTGTAACCATATGTATCAAGGTTACCTTGCCTGTCTGGCTGGAAGGGGCTGTTCGACGTCATAATGCAATTACGGTTTAAACGGTAAGTAGATGAGAAGAATGATTGAATCAAAATCAGTTCTAATTAGGCGTGGGCTCGCTTGGGCTATCGATAGTTTTTTGGTGCTTTTTCTTATCTCTGTAGTGGTGATCTTTACTGCGGAACGGTATGACGTTCCAGAGGGTTTGAGCGAAGAAGAGGTCTGTAGCGAATTCTCTAGTTCTTCCGACAATTGCCTTGTTGTTCTAGACGAAGCACTAGTTTTCAATCTTGGCGCTAAATCTCCAATTTTTTGGGTTCCCTTTTTTGGTTTATTAGCAAATTTTGTTGTTCTAACCGCTTTAACTGGTTTCAGTGTCGGAAAACTCATTTGTGGTATTCGAGTTATTAACCGTGACAGCAAGAAGCCTCCTGGTTTCACTGCCGCAGTCGGACGAACATTGCCTTGGATCGTAGTAACGGCCATTCCACAAATCGGTCTAGGTTTGCTCTTTGTCGAGATAGGTCTCGTTGTTGCTTCTTCTGATAGGAGGCGTCTAGGTGATCGTATTGCCGGGACCCTCGTGGCAAGTCATATTCCGGCAAAAAAGCTCTAGTTCTCTACGCGATCAAAGATTGGAGTCTCTTCTTCAAAGATGCTAGGAAGAAACAATAAACAATAGTAAGTTACTGATTAGTAACTGGACAAAATGAATCTTAGGAAACATGCGCCTTATTAAATCCCTCTCACTCTTGATGCTGCTTGTATTTGTTTGCATTGCTTGCGGTGGTGGAGGCTCAGACAGTTCATCCGGAGCAACGATCGAAGGCGTCCAAGGCGGCCAACAAGTAGTAAGCCAAGAAATAATTGAGGCGGCTCAAGCTCAAAGAGACACCAAAGGTGAAACGGTAGAAGAAATTGCGGAAGAAGTGGGTGTTCTTTCTGTTGAAGAAGTAGAAGTTGAAGAACTCGTCACAGAAATAGAAGAAGAAGTTGAAGAAGAAATAGACGTCGCCACCGCAGAAGAAGACCCACTAGAAGGAATTCTGAACGCTTTGTCTGTTTTCACAACATGTATAGAGGAAGAAGGATTTGAATTCGTTGGTGTTCCTGGTCAACCTGGCCCAGACGGTCAAATTCTTAACCCCGAGGATATAGAACCGGGTTACATCGAAGCACTTCAAAAATGTGCTACTGAAAGCAACATTCTTGAATCGTTTCAAACCTATTCGGATGCTCAAGCTAATTTAACTACTGAGCAAATCGCTGAAATCAACTTTGGTATACCGGTCTTTCAAGAATGCATGGAACGCCTGGGTTGGGAGGTTCAAGAACCTATCCCTAACGAGCGTGGCCTACTTGAATTTGGTCAAAATGGAACCGGACTCACCCCGCCTGAAGGTACGGACAATCTTGATCCTGAAGATATAGGCACATGCCGTAGCGAAGCCCAGGCTTATACAACAGAGAACTATGTAACAGAGGAAGAGTAACTTTCCCAATGAATAAAAAACTGTTATGGATATTGAGTGCCATCGGAGCAGTTGCTGTTCTTCTTGTGGGTCTATTCGTCTGGCCAGGTCTTGGCGGAGACAATGACTCTTCTTCGAGCGTAAGTGATGGACCAACTTTTGTTGTTGCTCCGGTTGAACTGAGAACACTCTCCGATGAAATAACTGTACGCGGCGAGATCCGCAGAGATGAGCTTCAGCGAATTACTTCAGGAGTTGATGGGCAAGTAAGTTCTGTCCTTGTTGACGATGGCGACACAATAAACACTGGCGACGTTCTTTATGCCATTGATGGTCGCGCTGCAGTTGCAGTAGATGGAGAGTTCTCGTTCTTTCGTCGACTAGATGTCGGATCCGACGGTCCAGACGTACTCCAACTTGAAACTATTCTTTCTTCCGAAGGTTACGACGTTGGGGTTGTTGATCAGCTCTACACCGAGTCAACTCGGGCAGGGCTTCGAGAGTGGCAAATTGATCGCGGGTATGGCGGCGCTAGTCCTGAGCCGAATGAAAACATCGTCGTTTCACTCAGTTCTAACTCTGCTGGATACACCATCGGAGCGAAAAACACTGTGTCTATTGAACTTCAACCAAGTGTTCCTGATCAAGAACTGACTTCAAGCACTAGCGGGCCAGAAACAGAAGAAACACGGTATGTAAAAAGGGAGAGCCGCAATCAATTCTTTAGAGCAACAAACTTGGTTCTCGAAAACAACGGCCCAGTCATTCAATCAGATAGACCAGAGGTTGAAGTAACAGTAAGCCCATCATCTGTCGTTGAAGGAGGTACAGCCACCTTTACCTTTACTTCCGATATCGCTATGCCTGCTGACACCGTTGTCGAATACATAGTTACAGGATCTGCTACAGCGGATGACGACTATGAAGACGATCCTTTAGATGGAAGTTTTGTCTTTCCGCAAGGCGCGACAAGTTACACACTTGATATTGCAACATTGACTGATGATGTAATAGAAAATGTTGAAGACTTAACCATTGAAGTCGGAAATGGGTTTGTCATTAACGAAGATGACGCCTATATACCTGGCCCGCTCAACGAAGCAACCCTTGAAATCACTAGCCCTGCTGGTGACTTCCAAACTATTGAAGTGAGAGCTACCACTGTTTCTACTTCTGAAGGAGGGAATCTCTCTTTTGAATTTGAAACGGATCTCGTGCGAAATGAGGAAACCACGATCACTTTTTCTGTCTGGGGAACCGCAACAAGCGGGTCGGACTATTTTGCCGAAGATCTTGAGATTGACCTTCCGGCCAATGCGGAAACTGTCACAGTGACATTTCAAACTCGGGATGATAAATGGGTGGAGCGAGATGAGACTCTTTGGGTAACTATCACCTTGAATCCCGATGAGGATTATGTAATTGGGGCTCAAGAATCGTCTTCAGGCATAATCGAATCAAACGATATGCCGGAATTAACTATTGAGGGCGGCGGGAACGTTGGGGAAGGTGGAAACGCTCAGTTCACAATAAAAGCAGACCAGCCAGTAGTTGAAGATACCTCAATTAACTATCAGTTGCGCGGAAGTGCTTCTCCCGGTTCAGACTATAAAGAACTCCCCGGCACAGTGATAATGCTTGCCGGAGAGAGCGAAGTTACCGTTCAAATTGAGACCATAGACGATGACGTAATTTTTCTTCCCGGAGACATGGTCGTAGCTTCTTGGCCAGCACGAATCGGAACGGTCTCAGTTGATGACGGAGAATTCATTCTT
>CATISD010000006.1 GCA_949538625.1 Acidimicrobiales bacterium AG-410-I20 | reverse complement strand
TGTGGAAGCGCAACAATAGAAGGCATGCAAACTGCTGGTGCCGCTCTCAATTACACTATGTCAAGTGGTGTTCATAATGATAAATATGATGCTAAGGTTGGCTTAGCAGAAACAAATGGTGGTGACCAAAAATTAGCTCCTGTTGTTCCTTTACCAGAAGGACAATTATTCATGTGGGCCAACAATGAATTTAGCGGTAAATGTTGCGCTAATTCAAATGTTAGTGGAGGAAATGGCTGTGCTTGTATTACAAAAGAACAATCTTGTTATTTAAACGCAAGAGGAGGTAATAGAGCTGTTGGCTCTGAGTTCTAAGTATATAATATTTAGTTAAAATATCTTAATATTATATATTAATGTCAAAAATGTTGGAGTTATTAAAATTTGTTGAAAAAAGTGATACAGCAAAAACTATTAAAGGTGAAAAAAATGACGCTATAAAAAGTATGGATGCGGCGATTAAAGCAGCACTTCCCAAAGCTGTAAAAAAAAGGGAAAACCAGGAGCGCGCGCAGAGGCGGACTGGTCGTGTCAATAAACTTGTGAGTAAGCGTTTTAAACCTAGGTCATTTCCACGCCCTAAAAATGCGGCCTACGCCTTCTTTGATATAGGAAAACGAGGAACAAGTCGCCGTGTTGGTGTTGGTAAATCAGGTACAGTATATCTACCTCCTGAAATACCACGGAGGAGGGCATCGGATGTTCTAGGAGACGACCCTGCCTTCATTGCAATGCGCGAAAAAAGGGACGAGGCACAAGCTAAGTTTGAAAGAAGCATGGCGGAAATAAAAGGACCTTTACAAATGGACATGCAAGAGTTTTTGGCTGCGGCGACCACTCATTCAATGCCAGATGAAGCAGTTGTTGCACATATTAACGAAATGCATCGACAAAAAAAGATAGACGAATTTACAAAAAAAACCCAAGACAGGCAAAAAAAAGCAGCTCTTCGTTCATGGTTACAAGTTAGACAAGCCGAAAAAAAAATCGCAGAAGGTAAGAAAGCAAATGAGGCGAGACCATACGTTCGTGACCTTCGCACTGCTGTAGAAAAAAGAAATAAAGAAAGAAAAGAAGAACAAGATAGAAAAAAAGCAGAAATGGAAGCAGCAAGAGTAGCCGCTGAAGAGGCAGCTAAAAAGGCAGCCGATGAAGAAGCCGAAAGACAAGTCGAAGAATTGGCAGCAAGTTTACCTATGAGTATTGAAGGTAATGCTAATGCTAGTATTCAAGACATATTAAATGCTGAATTTGTCTCAGGAGACGACGGACTACTAGACATCATAGATATGCCAAATAACGGGGATTGTCTATTTATGGCGTTTGCTTTATATTTAAATGAATATCCAGAAGTATTTCGAATAATAATAGAGAAATATCCAGGATTAGCAGAACATAGTGGAAGAAGTCCTGAATATATTGAGAGTTTATCATTCGAACTAAGAAAAATAATAGTTGATATAATAACAAGTGATGCGTATTGGGGCGAAGGAGAAGATGGTGGATATGAAACACAACTTAAGGCCGAAGGAAGGGGCTTTGATACTAAAGAAGAATATTTTAAACACATGACACTTGGATCAAAAGCAAGTCCAACAAGTCTGGGAAGTAGGTATATACCCAGGTTAAATCAGGGAGGACAAATAGAAATACAAGTTTTTGCTGAAATAGTGGCCCCGGACATCCCATATATTGTAATACAAGCAAACAGACAGTTGGATGGAACCAACCACAACAATATACGATTTATAGTAGGGGATGAAACGGAGATGAGGGAGCCAAGAGCATTAAGATTACTTCGTTATAAGGATTCATTTCCCGATAAATCAGGGTCACATTATGATTTCTTGGACCTTACTGAGAAAGGAAAAGAGGATGAAGCAGAAATGATTGGTTTAGAAGCCGATTTTGAAGCATTAGGAGGAAGCGAAGACGAAGAGGGAGGAGCTGGCTCCAGTTCTGCAACAGCGGTTATCCGTAGACATGAGCCCCTGAAAGAAGGTGACTGTGTTATGTTTGTCTATCCCGATGGTGAGACTGTTATACGCGGTATAATCATTCGT
Source organism: Acidimicrobiales bacterium AG-410-I20 (assembly GCA_949538625.1). GTDB lineage: Bacteria > Actinomycetota > Acidimicrobiia > Acidimicrobiales > MedAcidi-G1 > MedAcidi-G2B. The sequence goes on along the minus strand of CATISD010000006.1, from coordinate 337 downwards.
GATGGGGAAGGAATTAAAATCAAAGGTTTATACGTAGGCAGAGACGGCAAAACGATGTGGGGTATCACAGCGGCATTTGAACCTGGAGATGTACGACTTAAAGATTGGGCTCCTACTGGTGAAGAATTTGGAACATATTTACAAACTTACGAACAACATTTTGCGGAAAAGAAAGAAAACCTTGATGCCAAGTATAAAAAAATAAACACAAGGATTGATAGCATGCCAAAAATTGAACAAATAATGATAGAAAGGTCAAAAAAGTTGAAAAAAATCCGGGAAATGATGAAAGAGAGACCCAGTGAGACGCGCGCCTCCCGACTTGTTACAGCAAAGC
>CATISD010000005.1 GCA_949538625.1 Acidimicrobiales bacterium AG-410-I20 | reverse complement strand
TTGACCATCGACATCTTTAATTAAGTACCCTCGCAAAGTTGAGCGAACTGACTCTGACGATTCACTAATTTCTTTGAGTAAATAATGAGGGTAATCGCCGCGATCAATGTCTCGTGTTGTAATTTCAGCTGTCTTTACTTCTTGTTGATCAATAGGTAAATGTCTTCCGTCAAATGAACTGCGAACAAGACCTGCGGGTGATCCAGCTTGTTCTCCATCAATTTCTATGATTTGACCCCGGCTAGTTATCGGATTGTTGATATCTGCTGGGATCTCTCCATCCATACGCAAATATTGTGAAGTAATTTCCACTACTCCGTAGAGTTCGCTTGCAACAACAGTGACATCCTCACCAAACCCGACATAAAGGCCCTGACCGCTTCCTCGAAGTGATAAGTGAAGTCGGTTTGGATCTTCTGCCATAGATGCTGCAATCGCTAGCGATCCTTCAAATGAATGAACTGCTTTGCGAAATGCATCACTGTTTGTTTCTCCACCTTCTATATAAGAAGAGCAGAGTACGGGCATAACTTTTGCATCACTCGTAATATCAGCGGGCAATGAAAGGCCATCATTGTTAATTATCTCAAGATAATTATCGATGTCGCCATTTTGAACCGCAGTAACAAGTGGGGTCGTTCCTCCATCGGCTCTAGCGGAATCTAATGGGTGAGCATTAGATTCTGAAACAACCCCTACACTTGCCCACCGTGTGTGTCCAAGAACTGAACCTCTTATCTTCTCATCTGTAAGTGCGTTTACGAGATCATCGTCTTTCAATATGTTTTCTCGAATAGACGCGGTATTGTCTCCAAGTTCTCCGATCTCTGCTGCTGCTTTTATAACAAACAGTGTTGATCTTTCACCTACTTCATGCGCTGCCCCAGATCTGTAGAGAGTGTCTAAACGGCTTTCAATAGCTGGCTTGTTCTCCGGATTGTAATTCCAAAGAGTAATTTGAATACCTGCAGAGTCCCTTCCCCGGACTTCCATCCGGTCAATCGCGCTTAAAGCTTGTTGAATTGAGAGTAGTACTGCGTAACCAGATCGACTGGGTGGTTTAGATTTGGAAGCTAAGTTGATGACACCTTGAAATGTTTTTAGTCGATCATTCTCTATTGCCCAAATTGAATCGCGCAGACCGACAATTAACTTATTTGCTTCTTCGGGATCTATTTCTGCCTGATGAATTATTTGTTCTATTTTTGGGACGATCTCATTACTTAAATTACGTAAGTGATTCTTAAGTTCTTTGCTCAACCCTTCGTTTTCAATTAATGCATGCAGACCCGAAGTTCCTTGAAGAATCTCGTTCAATTGATCTAAGCAATATTTAGCGTCTGATATTGCTTCAACTTTTTCTCTTTCTAGAAATCGCACTGCCTCTTCCATGAGATTCAAAACTTCTGCAGAAGTTGGGGTGGCCCGTGACTCAGGTTTTCGAACTATTGCAATAATTCCACACATATCACGCCTCCTTAGCAGTAGTTGAATTTAAAAGTTGTAAGAGAATTCTATGTGATTGAACTCAAGGGGTGTTGTCGAGGGCTCTAATGCTTACCTCTAGTGAATTTGCGATTTGTTGAGCAGTAAGTTCATCTAGGGCTTCCACCATGATTCTAACCAAAGGTTCCGTTCCTGAGGGACGTACCACTACGCGTCCATTATCACCTAGTTCTTGTTTCATTTCCTCTATTAAGTCAGACGCTTGCTCAACCAGATCAACTCCTGATTTAGCGACAGACAAGTTAAGTAAAACTTGAGGAGATTTTTGAACTAACTCTTTTGCCCAAGAACCAATTTCTATTTTTCTTCTCTGAGCTGCTGCAAGTGCCTGAACAGCTGTTAAAAGACCATCTCCTGTAGTGGCAAAATCTGATATGACAATATGCCCAGACTGCTCTCCACCTAAATCCCACTTATTGCTTTGGAGCGCTTCTAAAACATACCGATCTCCAACTGGTGTTTCGTATAAGTTAATGCCTCTTTCAATCAGAGCTTTCCGGAGTCCAAGATTCGCCATAACAGTAATAACGACTGTGTTGTCGTTTAGTTGACCTCTGTCTAAACGATCCACAGCTATCAATGCAAGTAAATGGTCACCGTCTAAGATTTTTCCCTCAGAGGAGACTGCAATAACTCGATCCCCATCGCCATCAAATGCGAAACCCACATTTGCTGAGACATGAGTTACAAATTCTTGTAAAGAATTTAAGTCGGTGGCTCCGCATCTCTCGTTTATATTTCTCCCATTTGGACTGACATTAAGAACTTCTACCTGCGCTCCAAGTTGTCTCATGATTTGGGGAGCGAACTCTGACATTGACCCATTAGCACAATCAAGAGCTATCTTTATGCCCTCAAATGCCATGGGGTCAACTGACTCTTTGACAGCCTCTGCCCAAGAATCACTTGACTCCGATCTAAACCTTTTTACTTCTGAAATATCTACTAATAAATTTTTGTGCCAAGTTTCTTCTATTTTTTTCTGCACAGCATCATCTAATTTGTATCCGCCGGAAGCAAAAAGTTTTATGCCGTTATCCCACCACGGGTTATGAGATGCCGAAACCATAGCTCCTGCAATTTCTTGTGTTGAAGCGATATGAGCAACTGCCGGTGTAGGGGTAACGCCAAGGAGAATAGGTTCTACTCCGCCCTCACTAAATCCTTGTGCTAAAGCTGCTTCAAAAGAGTCGCCTGATTCTCTAGTATCTCTTCCTATTACTATTTGATCTGAATTCAAATGTGGTGCGGCAGCCAAACCTAGAGATTTAACCATTGATGAAGTAAGTTCTGTTCCTACTTTTCCTCTTACCCCATCGGTTCCAAAAGCCGGAGATAGATTCACCATAATTTAAAGTTGAACCAACTTATGTTGGCTCTTAAGAATATTAGCGCTTGCTGTACTGAGGAGCCTTGCGAGCTTTCTTAAGGCCATACTTTTTCGACTCTTTCTTACGATCATCGCGTGTTAGTAGACCTGCTTTTTTAAGTGCTGACCTTCGCTCTGGATCTAACTCTTCTAAAGCTCGAGCTATGCCAAGCCTTAAGGCACCAGCCTGCCCTGATACTCCGCCCCCATGTAACGTGGCATCGATGTCATAAGTGCCTTCAGTTCCTGTTACTCGAAGTGGTTCTAGGAAGAGAAGACGGTGACTTTCGGAAGGAAAATAATCTTCCATGTCTCTACCATTTACAGTGACTGAGGGTTCGCCAGCCACTTCTCTAAGGCGTACGCGTGCTACTGCGTCTTTCCTTCTGCCAGTTGCTTGTATCAGAGGTTTAACCATACTTACTCCTCACTCAGGCAGTTTTTGCCCGAGCATGTTCTATAACAAGTTCTTGAGGTCGTTGTGCCTCATGTGGGTGTTTTGGCCCTCTATAAACTTTTAATTTCTTTATCATTTGACGACCTAAACGATTTTTAGGCAACATACCTTGAATAGTTTGTCGGACTGCTTCTTCAGGTTTATCTAAGAGCAAGTCTCCATACTTCCTTGTACGTAGCCCACCTGGGAACCCTGAATGGTTGTAGACCTTTTTATTCTCTGTTTTTTCTCCAGTTAGAACAACTTTGTCTGCATTAATAACTACAACATGATCTCCGGTATCCAAGTGAGGTGTGAAGATAGGTTTATGCTTACCGCGAAGAATAGATGCTACCTCGGTCGCCAATCGACCAAGGACAAGGCCGTCAGCATCCACGACGTGCCATTCTCTTTCAATTTCATCAGCTTTTGGAGTATAAGTTGACACTTAATTACCTTTTCATGTTTTAGCTGCAACAATCTGTTTGTTTTAGCCCTCAAATGTTGGTCTCAGAGTTAGTTTTTAGACCTAAGAAACCACCCCATAAGGCTACGGCGCTGACTCAGTCTCGGCAACCCGTTCCAAGTCGTCTTTAAAGTCTGGGTATTGAACTGACCATAGAATCAAACCATGGGGTGGTGCGGGTGACCCTGCGCCCTGTCGATCACGTGCGGTCAGTATTTCAGGGATTTTCTTCTCTGATATGTGTCCCTTACCCACTCGTACGATGGTTCCTACTATTGAACGAACCATTTGATGGCAAAAAGAAGATGCGAAAATTTCAAATTCAATTACATTTTCGTCTTTTTTCGACCAAGTAACTGATTGGACTGTTCGTACTAAACTTCGTTCTTTGTAACCAGGCTGAGGTGATGTTCGTTTACAAAACGAAGAAAAGTCATGAGTCCCAAGAAAATGATTACTAGCTTGCACCATTTTTTCTAAATTTAAATTAGTTGGGACATGCCATGTTGTGGCGGCCAGAAAAGGGTTTGGGTTTTTTTGATTTAATATTCGATAGCGATAACAACGTCCCGTTGCTGAAAATCTTGCATCAAATTCAGGTGGGGCCGCACTTAAATTATTTATAACTATGTGAGGTCTGCAAATACGGTTTATAGAATTTTGAAGTTTGCCGAGATCTGTATCTTGGGGAGTGTCAAAACTAATTACTTGTCCTTGAGCGTGAACTCCTCGGTCTGTCCGTCCGGCACAAGTAACAAGAACTCTTTCTCCTAATACCTTCGTTAAAGCTGAATCTAATTCTCCAGCTACTGTTCTTACATCGCTATTAATTGCATAGCCGTGAAACGAGGATCCGTCGTAACTTAGGATGCCTTTAACCCGCATGACGGGATTTTTTAGACTAACTCAATACGAGCCATTGGAGCATTATCTCCACTTCG
>CATISD010000004.1 GCA_949538625.1 Acidimicrobiales bacterium AG-410-I20 | reverse complement strand
TGGCCAGTAGCCGATCCCGAAAAACTCAAAGAAGAAACCATCACAATGATTATCCAAATAAACGGAAAAGTTAAAGACCGACTTGAGGTTTCCGCTGACATACATGAAGAAGAGGCTAAAACTCTCGCTTCGCAAGCATCAAAGATAGTTTCTGAACTTGACGGCAAACAACCGAAGAAAGTTATTGTGCGAGCACCTAAATTAGTTAACTTCGTAATTTAGTAACTATTGATCACGCAAGAAACGTTCCAACTCTTCGGCTAGATCATCACCTGAAGGAAGTTGAATCCGGCTGTCATGGAGATTGTCGTAAGCTTCTTCTAATTTTTCCAACATAGTTACATGTTCGGGATTCTGAACTATCAAATCGTCTAACCGCGATCGCGTCGCCAAAGACTTTTCGACTAATGAACCTAAACTTATGTCTACCTCAGTTAACTCAGAGAGGCCTTCAAGAAGAGCCATTGTGGCTGGTGGAAATCCTGTGGCAGAAAGATAATGAGGGACTTGCGCCCAGATCCCGATCGCCGGAATGCCTGCTGCGGCTGCCGCTACCTCAATGCTGGCTTGAATTCCGGCAGGTATTTCCAAAGAAGCAGTAACGAAATCAAGTTTTTCAATAAGTTTGGGGCTGCTTGCGGTGCAGGCAAGCCTTGTTGAGCGAGTGTGAGGAACTGCCGCAGGATAGGAACCTAACCCAACAACAAGTTCAGTCTGGAAACCCAGAGCTATACCCACCACGTTTTGAGCAAACTCTCTCCACTCATGGTCAGGCTCTGGACCATGCAAAAGCAAGAGTGGCCGATGGTTATCTATTCGAAGATGGTGTAGTTCTATTGCAGGCCAGTCAAGTCGCTCAACTACTCCATCAACCAGTCTCATGGTTGGTCGGCGCGCTCGATGATCAAGCAGGCGATTGGTATTGAATCTGGTAACCAGTTGCATTTCGGAGACTTTCTTGATCTGGTTGTATGCCGCACGAGTCACCCCCGCGGCCTCCACCCATCCATCAAGAGCAAGTACTAAAACTGGTGGTTTCTTTGAATCAACTTCTGTTTGTTTGATGTCGTAGGGCTGTGCAAGCATCTGATATAGATCAGTTTCTGGTATGTCCGCCCTCATTTCATCCCCCGTATTGTTTCCGCTGCTAAATCTGCAAGAACTATAACTCTATTACCAAACGCATCAATAGCGGCGTCATCTATTTGCCCCATCACTCCCGCGGCGTAACGGGTGTAAACGCCTTCAACGATGCACGCCATCCTCCAGAAATTAAAAGCAACATAGAAATCTAAATGTTCTAAATTTCGGTCACTGTATTTGCTGTAGATTTGACGAATTTCTTCTGCATTGGGAAAACCCTCAGTAGTGCTAGCTAATTCTGAGGATCCATCCACTTGAGAAGAAATAGATGAAATCATTCCGGCCAAGTCCGCTAAAGCATCACCTAGAGTGCAGAGCTCCCAATCAAGAACAGCAGCAACGGGGCCGTCAACACTCATCATGCAATTATCTAGCCGATAGTCCCCGTGAACAATGCTGACTCCTTGTTGTTCAGGAACACGGGCAGCCAAGAGCTCATGCACATCTAAGATTTGAGGAATATCACGAGTGGTTCCATCAACAAACTGTTTACGCCACCGTTTCAGTTGACGCTCTATATAGCCCTCACGGCGAGCTAAATCACCGAGACCGACCGCGTCTACATCCACTGCATGAATATCAGCCAAGGTTTTAACGAGAGAATGGCCCATCTTTTTACGAGCATCAACCGACAGATTTTCAGCTTCCTCACGAGTGCGCAAAATAACCCCAGGAACAAAATCCATAACATAAAACGGGGCATCATTTACTTCAGAGTCTTCACACAAACCAATAATCCCGGGTACTGGAACGCCACTATCGGCAAGAGCGCTAATGATCCTATGTTCACGCGACATGTCATGGGCGGTGGCTAACACATGACCTAAAGGAGGGCGCCGTAAAACCCATTTTTGAGAAGACTCATCATTCACGACATAAGTCAAGTTTGAGTGCCCGCCAGCAATCGGAGTGAATGAAAGACAACCTGTCACACCACCGGCATTTCCATCAAACCAACGCTGAAGATTAGAAGCATTAATGCCAGAAATATCGCTCATAGAATCAAAGGTAGTGCAGAGAACAAGACAATTCCCTACCCTGATGACAACAAGCGTTTTTTAAAGGAGAGCAATGGACGTAACCGATGCAACATTTGAATCTGAAGTCATTATGCGATCGGCGGAAACCCCTGTCGTTGTTGATCTTTGGGCTCCATGGTGCGGACCATGTAAGCAATTGGGGCCAATACTTGAAAAAGTCATCGGGGAAACCCAAGGAAAAGTGGTGCTGGCAAAAGTCAACGTTGACGAAAATCCAGGCATCGCTCAAGCTTTCCAAGCACAATCTATTCCAGCAGTGCATGCCATTGTTGATGGAAGACCTGTGGATTCATTCATCGGAGCACAGGGTGAAGAGACTGTACGAGAATTTGTCAACAAACTTTGTGGCGAAGAAATACAAGAACCAGTAGATCCACGAATAGCAGCAGGGGACGAAAACTCACTCCGAGCACTCCTTAACGAAGAGTCAGACAACCTAGAAGGCGTATTAGCTCTGGCATCTCTTTTGATTGAACGAGATCAGGAAGGAGACCGAGAAGAAGCTCTCCAACTATTAGAACGAGTTCCTCAGAACCCTGAAGTCCGACACTTAGCAGCATTAGCAAGAGCTGAAGTGGTAGAAGATGTTAACGCCAGATTAGAAGAACTGCTTTTGCAAGCGAAAGAGGATGACGAAGCTCGACAAGCTTTCATAGATCTTCTTGAAGTAATAGGACCTGATAGCCCGCAAGCTACAGAATGGCGTCGCAAGTTAGCTTCAACGCTTTACTAATCTTAAATATTTATGATCCTTCAACTCGGTAAAGAAAATACTTTTGATATCACGCATCGGGCGTTAGTCATGGGAATCCTTAACCGGACACCAGACTCTTTTTACGATCGCGGGAAATATTGGTCATTTGATGATTTTTTACGGTTGGCAGAAGACCACGTAAACAAGGGCGCAGATTTTCTCGATATCGGTGGCGTTAAAGCAGGACCAGGACCGGAAGTCACTGAAGCAGAAGAATTAGACCGCACAATACCAGGGGTCGAAGCTTTGGTTGCACGATTTGATTTACCAGTATCAATCGACACTTGGAGGGGCTCAGTCGCAGCAGCAGCATTCAAGGCAGGTGCTTGCATCGGAAACGACATCAGCGGATTTTCCGACCCAACTTTTCTAAAAGCTTGCACAAAACATGAAGCATCTGTAGTCGCAACTCATGTTCGAATCGGTCCACGAATCCCAGATCCAAACCCGATCTATAAAGATCTTAAACAAGAGGTAAAAGATTTTCTCTTAATACGAGCGAACTGGGCTCTTGAAGCAGGAATACCTAAAGAGCGGATCATGATTGATGCGGGATTAGATCTTGGTAAAACTCCCGCCATGTCAGCGGAACTACTTCGCAACTCAGATGATCTTTCCACGCTCGGTTACCCAGTTTTCCTGTCTGCATCTAACAAAGGTTTTCTTGGAGATTTAAGCGGAGCGGATATTAATAGTCGCAGGGAGTCCTCTTTAGCAGCACACGCGTTGGGGGTATTCCTTGGATGCAGAATACTAAGAGCGCACGACGTCCAAGGTTCGCGTAAGATTTCAGATGTGATGGCGGCAATTCTTGAACAGAAATCAGGAGATTAGGTTTGTGGGTATTGAAGACGTCGTACTCGTAGCTGGCGATGACTCGTTATTAATAGCAGAGACAGTTAGTTCCTGTGTCGGCAAAGCCATTGGAAGCCAAGACCGTTCTTTAGTGCTTGAAGAACTAGATGAGAATAATTACCGAACCGAAAAAAGTTCAGAATTCTCAGTAGGGCCACTTATTGACGCAGCCCAAACTCCTCCGTTCCTAACGGAGAGTCGTGTGGTGGTAGGTCGACACATCGGACGCTTTGGAGCCAAAGAACAAATTGAACCACTTCTTGAATATTTGAGCTCTCCGTTGCCAACGACCACACTCATCCTGGTATGGGAGAAAGGTGTAGAACCAGCACAACAACGACTTCCTGCCATACCTAAGTCACTTGCTGAAGCTGTAGAAGGTGCAGGTGGCAGAATCATCTCATCAACAGTAGGGAGGGGCAAAGATGCAAATCAGTGGCTCGAGCAAAGACTAAGTTCCGCTGATATTGAAATTGATAAAAAAGCACAAACAGCGATCATTAACCGACTCGGGCAAGACCGGACACGCGCAATTTCTTTACTGTCACTACTGGAATCGGTGTTTGGTTCAGGAGCGCGAGTAACCATCGAAGATGTGGCTCCTTACTTAGGCGAGGAAGGTGACGTTGCCCCATGGGACCTAACAGACGCGATAGACCAAGGAAGCACCGTGAAAGCATTAGAAAGTCTTCGTCGTTTACAGGGAGCGGGTGGGCGGCATCCCCTTGCAATACTTAGCATGCTGCACAACCACTATGGACAGTTACTCAAGTTGGATGGTTTGGAACTAACTAGTGAACAACAAGTGAGCGAGGCACTGGGCGTAAAAGGTTTTCCTGCTAAAAAAATATTCCAACGAAGCCGGCGGTTTCCATCAGAAAGTATAAAGAGAGGAATATCTCTAGTAGCCGCAGCAGACCTAGACCTCAAAGGAAAGACTGGGTGGCCAGCTGAATTAGTAACAGAGGTTTTAGTAGCCCGATTGTGTTCTCTGCCCAAAAGGTAGAAAAACTATTTATTTAACTCGTTAAAACGTTTCTGAAGACGAGATTTTTTCCGAGCGGCATTATTGGGGTGAATTACTCGCTTAGCGGCGGCACTGTCAATTCGTTTCATGGCCTCTGACAGCGCAGATAGTGACTCATCGCTGGACCCATCAGACTCTAAAACAGCTTTTGTACGAGTACGCAACTCGGAACGAACCATTCGGTTTCGTTGACGTTGTTTCTCAGTCTGTCTGTTACGTTTTATTTGACTCTTTATATTGGCCACTAGGCACACCCTTAAAGAATAGAATTAAAAATAGTGTTTATTTCTAAGTCGAAATAGACAGAGCAATACTAGCGTCTAACTTAAGAAATCCGGTATATCGTGAACTTTAATCTCAAAGACCCCGCTTTAAATTGGGTGCTCAACTACGGTAAATATTGATGGATTTATCACGAATTCGAAACACGTCGATTATCGCTCATATAGATCACGGAAAGTCAACTCTTGCTGACCGCATGCTTGAACTCTGTGGAGCGGTAGACCCAAGAGAGATGCGTGCCCAATATTTGGACTCTATGGATTTAGAGCGCGAACGAGGAATCACCATCAAGTTACAGAGCGTGAGACTTGATTGGAAAAACGAAATTATTAATCTAATTGACACGCCGGGACATGTTGATTTTGGATATGAGGTAAGCCGATCTTTAGCAGCTTGCGAAGGGGTGATTCTTGTAGTTGACGCAGCCCAAGGGATAGAGGCTCAAACACTTGCCAATTGTTATTTGGCTTTAGAAAATGATCTAGAAATAGTTGCAGCGCTGAACAAAATCGATCTTCCTGCAGCTGAGCCAGAAAGATATGCAGAGGAAATTGAATCAGTCTTAGGAATCCCTGCAGAAGAGATACTCCTTATTAGTGCAAAAACAGGAGAAGGGGTAGCCGAACTATTAGACGCAGTAGTTGAAAAAACTCCACACCCAAGTGGGGACTCAGAAGCCCCTCTCCAAGCACTAGTTTACGACAGCCATTTTGATCAATATCGAGGTGTGGTTTCGTCAATACGAGTAGTCAATGGAACAATAACAAAAGACGATCGCATACGGTTCATGCAAGCAAACACGGTTCATGATGTAGACGAGATCGGGGTCCGTCGACCAGATCTAACGCCTGTTGATCAATTAGGGCCAGGGGAAGTTGGGTATCTCTTAGCCGGAGTGAAAAACGTTGGGGAGGCTCGCTCAGGTGAAACCATAACTAATCATAAAAAATCCGCTGAAGAGCCACTATCTGGATATAGGGAGCCTCAACCGATGGTTTATAGCGGCCTGTATCCGATAGAAGGAGATGAATTCAATGACTTAAGAGACGCCCTTGAAAAACTTCGGCTTAATGACTCTAGTTTCACCTACCAGCCCGAAACTTCAGGAGCTCTCGGGTTTGGCTTTAGGTGCGGATTTCTAGGTCTTCTCCATATGGAAATAGTTCGAGAGCGCTTGGAAAGAGAGTTCAATCTGAGCCTTATCACGACAGCACCATCAGTTGAGTATCAAATAGAAAAAACAAACGGGGAGATCATAGAAGTAGATAATCCTTGCGATCTTCCTGCCGCAACAGAAATCAACACTATAAAAGAACCTTGGCTGTCAGCAAAAATCATTACGCCCTCTGACTATACCGGTGCATTAATGGAACTCTGCCAGGAGCGCAGAGGGGAGCTCCATTCGATGACCTATCTTTCGCCAGAACGTGTTGAGCTGAGTTATTTTCTGCCTCTGGCAGAAGTAGTAATTGATTTCTTTGACCAAATGAAGAGCAGAACACAAGGATACGCAAGCCTTGACTACGAACAGAATGGATACAAGGCATCCGACTTGGTGCGTGTAGATATTCTCCTACACGGTGAACCAGTAGATGCTTTCTCTACGGTCGTCCATAGAACAACATCGGAAACTTACGGGCGGCGGATGACAGCAAAATTGAAAGAGTTGATTCCAAGACAACAATTTGAAGTGCCCATTCAGGCAGCAATAGGTGGAAGAATTATTGCAAGGGAGACTGTTCGCGCATTCCGTAAAGACGTAACCGCCAAACTTTATGGTGGAGATATTACAAGAAAAAGGAAACTGCTTGAAAAACAAAAAGCAGGTAAGCGTCGCATGAAATCAATTGGACGAGTCGATATACCGCAAGAAGCTTTTGTTTCCGCTTTACGTCTTGACGAATAAAAATATAAACAGTTCAACCACTACAGAAAAAGAAAGAAAAGGTAGTCTTTTGTCATGCTTGAAGAACGTAAAGCAGCGATTCTGAGTGCCGTTGTAGAAGAATACATAGAGACAGAAACCCCTGTTGGGTCAACACATATTGCGAAAGCCCCTGGAGTGAAGGTGTCTTCCGCAACGGTGCGAAACGAATTGGTTCAACTGGAAGAACAAGGGTATCTCTTCCAACCGCACACATCAGCGGGACGTATACCAACAGACAAGGCTTACCGATTCTTTGTCGATCAGATAGAAACTCCTGATTCGTTAAGCCCTGTGGAGGGATCAAAAGTTTCAGAATTTTTCGCTCGCTCATATAACGAATTAGAAGAAATGCTTCGAGATACAAGCACTCTGTTGGCAAGCTTGACAGGAAGTGCATCCGTAGTTGTGGCCCCGGATAGAGACCATCACGAAATTAGATCAGTTCAGTTAGTTGGGCTTGGCAGCCAAGTAGCCATGCTTGTTCTGGTAACAGCAAATGGTGAAGTAGAAAAACATGTCATTGAATTGGTGAGTGAAATGCCTGAATCCACTCTTGCAATAGCGAATGCTCATCTTGCCGCTTCGTTAATAGGCAGCAAGTCTTCTGATTCTTTTAGTCCCCCCGCTAGTGGAGATTCAGAAGTAGATGAAGTTATTTCTTCCGCTCTTTTATCTTTGTCGGATAGAACAGAAATTCTTAAACGGGCGTATGTTGGCGGCACCTCACAAGTCGCAGCAGCTTTTGAAGAAGTAGAACGTGTTCAGCAGGTTCTGTCCGTTTTGGAAAGACAGTTCGTTGTGGTAAGCCTCATGAGAGATGTTATTGATCGGGGATTGTCGGTCGCCATCGGTTCCGAAACCGGAGTAGCGCCCTTGTCGGAGTGTTCTTTAGTGGTCGCTCCATATGAAGTTGAAGGTGAAAGTTCAGGATCGATTGCAGTGCTGGGCCCCACGCGTATGAACTATTCACGAGCTTTAGCAACTGTTGCAGTGGTAGGAAGGCAACTAGGAAATCGTTTAACAAAAGGCTGATATTAAATGCCGCAAGACTTATACGAAATACTTGAATTAACTTCTCATGCCACTCCAGATGAGATAAAACGCGCTTATAGGAAACTCGCTCGGCAGTATCACCCAGACATCAACCCTGATGATCCGGAAGCAGCGGAACGTTTCAAAGAAATAGCTTCTGCTTATGAAATCCTTTCCGATCCAAATCGAAAAGCAAGGTACGACCAATTCGGTGAAACCGGTTCTTCTTCTGGCATGACGGGTCCGTTCGGCGACTTCACTGATCTTTTCTCTTCATTTTTTGGTGGAACTCATAGAACTACTTCAACGCGACCAAATGTCGAACGCGGCGAAGATTTAGAGGCTGAACTTGCACTCGATTTTGAACAAGCAATATTTGGGACTGAAGCCGAAGTGACTGTTCGTACCGCCGTGGCGTGTGAACCCTGCGAAGCTACTGGGGCAGCAGAGGGGTTTAAGCCAGTTTCCTGCACCAGATGCGATGGAATCGGGCAAATACGTGAAATGCGTAGATCTATACTCGGCCAAATGTTAACGCAGACAATTTGCCCAAGTTGTAATGGTTCGGGATTAGAGATTTCAAATCCTTGCGAAATATGCAAAGGGGAAGGACGAGAAATAAAAAACGTCACAATACCGATAGAGATACAACCAGGAGTGGCTGAAGGAAACACTCTTCGGCTTTCGGACAGAGGGGCAATTGGGAGAAGGGGCGGTTATTACGGTGATCTGTATATTCATCTGCGAGTAGCGGAGCATCCTGTACTCGAACGTCAGGGTGATGATTTGGTGCATCGATTTCATATTCCTATGACACAAGCAGCTCTTGGCGTGGATTTAGAATATGAAACTCTTGATAGCAGGGAAATAATCTCGGTTCAGCCTGGAACTCAATCAGGCCACATATTTCGGCTGAAAGGAAAAGGGGTACCACATCTCAATGGTCGGGGCAGGGGAGATTTCGTTATTGAAGTAGTAGTTGACACTCCAACAGATCTGACTTCTGAACAAGAGAACATTCTTCGCGATTATGCAGATAAGAGAAACGAAGAAGTGAATTTCAAGAAGAAGCGAACATTGAGACGCCGATAATTCAGAAAATGAACACTTAGCGTGATCAACTCAATAGTTAAATGATTCAACAGAATTTAAAAAAAAATGCCCTGAACTGGACTTATTCGAGCGAAAACTAAGAATTGTCAGCACAAT
>CATISD010000003.1 GCA_949538625.1 Acidimicrobiales bacterium AG-410-I20 | reverse complement strand
TTTTTTGGCTTTGTTCTCACGGAATACCCACTGGGTTTTTACCCATGCGTGTTGACCTTGGAAATTAAATTTCCTTTCACGTGATTTCATCTGATTTAGCCTAACACCGGGTCATACCAGCGATTGCCCGCCCAAATACCTGCAACTAGGCAAAGAAGTGTGAAAGTTGTTATGACTACTAAACCGAAATTACGGTTTAACCGTTTTCGGTCTATTTCTTCTATAGCCCATGCGAGACAAGCACCACCAAGCAGTCCCCCTAAATGTCCACCAATACTTATTCCTGAGCGGCCAAAAGTAAAAATCAAATTAAGAATAAGTAATCCGCCGATTCCTGATCTCCAGGGGCTTATTCCACGACGTTTTTGGTGAATAAAAGTCGCGGACATAAGACCAAATACTGCTCCAGAAGCACCTACAGTGAGTGCAGTTGGGTCTAAGAGCATCACCCCGAGCGAGCCAGCCGCTAACGATCCGAAATAGAGGCCAAGATATCTGCTTCTCCCATGTAGCCGTTCAAGTTGTTGACCTAAAACCCAGAGTAAATACATGTTTACGGCAAAGTGTAAAAGTCCTGCATGTAAAAAAGCTGAAGTGATAAGACGCCACCATTCACCTTCAGCGACACCTACGTCTATCAACTGGCTAGCTTCTCTTATTCTTCCGAAACCAACTAGTCCGTAATCTAAAGTTGAGCTTCCCCCTCCAGAACTAACAGATCCTCCACTTATTAATATCCAAATAAACGCTAAAGCGTTAAGCGCTATGAGTGCTCTGGTTGTTATTGGATCCCCAGTAAAACTTCTTAGTTTCCTTTGTGTGCGTTTATCTATTGGCGAAACCGAAGCGCAAGAGAGGCAATGAAATCCCACAGATGCGCTTCTCATACAATCTGGGCATATTCGGCTGTCGCATCGTTGGCACCGAACTCCAGCTCGACGATCTGGATGACGGTCGCAGGTTTCTGATTCGTTCATGATGGAGACAATATCGTTTCGTTTCTCGTTATAAGCGGACAATTACAGGAATTGATTCTGGGTTAGTTACCCATGCGAAAAGCATGAGAAGTGGTGATTCGTTTGTGATTGTTGCATGCCGTACCCCTGGCTCATGCAAGAGTACTGATTCTGGTTCATGATGGCTCCATTCGTCTCCTTTTTGCCATTCGGCGTGACCGGCTACTGTCCAATAAATTTCTGCAGCACGATGCACATGTGGGGGATAATTTATGTGAGGGCCTTGAAGAACAACGCCGACGTAAATTTGATCTGAGGAGTAGAGCGGAGCGGGTAATGGTTCACTACGATTGCCTTTCTGTGAACCAATGATTGGAGCAAACGCATAGTTGTCTCGTAATTCATCCATATCGGGCTCACCAACATGTTCTGCGTAAGGAATGCCCCAACTAAGACGATCTGCGGATAATGAAACGATGTCCGCGAGTAAACCGGACCCTTTAGACAGCGTTTTTATGAAATGTTTTTCCACTACGGGCAAAGAGTACTGTTCGCC
>CATISD010000002.1 GCA_949538625.1 Acidimicrobiales bacterium AG-410-I20 | reverse complement strand
TAGCTTCGATTGCCTCTGCATAAAAGAGTAATTGAAGAAGATGCCCTTGTTTCGCTCCTGTTCTGCTTAGCTTAGAGTCAACGGGTTCGTAAACTGTTTGTCCATCTTCATATTCTGTTTGGACAAGAAAATCAGCGACTCCTCTGATTCCATCATGAATGAACGGCATTTGGAAGATTACAGAATAGCTTTCTTCCATTGGGTTCCCTATCCGATCAATCCAGAGGGAAAAGCTTTCATATTCTGCTTCGTTACGCTCTGGGACTTCAAAGACTGAACCAGGGTATTTCGCTTGATAATCCTTTAAGCACAATTGCTCGTGCAGGTCTCCTTTTTTGCGTAACATGTCTGCGAAATCTTCTGGAGGCTCAACCATTCCGGAAGCCAATTCTTTCGTGATTTTTGTTGTTTTGTCGCTTTTTTTTCTATTTTGGGCTTCATCTTTCAATTTGAGCGTCAGATAATGTTCACATTCAAGCCATGCAGTTATTTTAGATGGGGAAAGCATTATCTGTGTTTTAGCCACTGAATTATATTAGTCGCCTGTTGTGACAGATAATCGTCTCACTTTCAGGATTATTAGACTAGACATTTATAAACACTGAGTCGGGCTGAGAGGATTTGAACCTCCGACCTTCGGTCCCCCAGACCGACGCGCTAACCAAGCTGCGCCACAGCCCGTTCAAGTGAATTTTATCGTAGCGATATTCTTCTTTCGTCCCTACTTCTTACCAGAATAGTAGACCGACTCCCTGAATCACGCGCCACCCGAGATAACCTATTACAGCTGCTACGCCCACCCAGAAGTGCCACGGCACTTTGACTGGTTCTTCTTCAAGCCCATTAGCCATATCTCCGATAATAACTTCTGTTCCACACTGAGGGCACATTCCACCTGCATCTAGAGTCGCAGGGTTAAAGAATTTATCACAGGTATCGCACGATGGCATGATCGCTATTCGCGTCTAATGGCTAAGATTGCGACATCATCCTCAATCGCTTCTCTTGAAAAGTCTCGCGCTGATTCTAATAGTGTTTTCGCTAAAACTTCCGGGGCGATTCCTGGATCCCTTTTGATATGTTGGGCTATTCTATCTTCACCGAAAAGGTCTTCACCATTTCTCACTTCAGCGAGTCCATCGGTATACATGAGTATCATGTCTCCAACTTCCAGTGGAATTTCTCTACTCAGATATGTTGCGTTGGGATTAAGCATTAATAGAGGTCCAGTAGCTTTTAGTGGACGGACTTCACGCTGATGCCATAAAAAAGCAGCTGGGTGACCTGCGGATGCAAATCGAAGCGTCCCAGCTTCAGTATCAAAGACCACTACTACTAGCGAGATGAATTCTTCTATTCTGTCTCCGCCTGCCATTTGTTCATTAAGTTCTTCGAGTGCTTGAGCTGGATCACGAAATTGAGCTAGAAACACTCTCAACAAATATTTAGCTTGAAAGGCAGTGATACTTGACTCGATTCCATGCCCTGCGACATCCCCGACCACTGCAACGAGTCTTGATTCACTTACCTTGAATAGGTCAAAAAAATCACCGGCCATAAGACCAGTTCCTGCTTGATAAATTCTTCCTACCTCAAAACCTGAGAAGTCAGGGAGTTCATCAGGCGCTAATCTCCCTGCCCACGCACGCGGAGCTAAGGTTTCTTGATTTAAAGCTTCCTCTGCTCTCTTTTCCATTTCAAACCGTTCTTCGCTGAGTCGAGCTTCTCGTACGGCATTTCGGTTATAAATCAGTGTGAACGAGGCAGGGATAGCAAGAATTGCGTATATCGCTACGATTGTTATTGTGTCTGTTAGTGCGACGATCAGCGATGCAGTTGCGAGAAGCATATAAACCATGACTGCGTGTAAATCACGACGATAATCGCCTCGTGTAAGTGCAATTGCTTTTCGTTGCGCGACAGAATCTAGTTCTTTCACGTCATGTAGATCAGTTTCAAGTCGGTCCAGAAGACGCAACCTGAGTCGCGCAGATCGGCTCCATGCGTAGGCTGCGCCTACTGATAGGATTGTAAGCCCGATTAGGAATACTGTTTTCATACCCATAGGCTACAGGTGTTCGGCGTTCTAAGCCGTTTTAGTGCTCTCATTACTGCCTTTTTTCCTTCACTTTGGCATTTCAGCAGGTTAAGAGCTTATTCGTTTCTGTTTCT
>CATISD010000001.1 GCA_949538625.1 Acidimicrobiales bacterium AG-410-I20 | reverse complement strand
CTCCAAGCCGGAAGCCCTTCAGTTACTTCAGCAGCACGATACGCCAAAATTGTTACTGAACACGCAACATTACGAACATTAATTGGGGTCGGAACTGAAATAACAGAAATCGGTTACAGTCAACCGGATGATGTCGTAAAAGCTGTTGATGAAGCAGAAAATCTTGTTTTCCAAGTAAGCCAGAGACGATCAACAGAATCAATGGAACGAATTGGGCCGTTACTTCAAGGCAACTTAGATCGCCTTGAGGCTCTGGCCGATTCAACAAAAGACGTAATTGGCACTCCTACAGGATTTCGAGACTTCGATAATCTTCTTTCAGGTTTGCAAGACAACTCTCTCATCATTATTGGAGGACGACCAGCAACTGGTAAAACAGCATTCGGTCTCAATATCGCCACCAATATTGCAATCAGCGGTCTACCAACCTTGGTTTTCAATATGGAAATGAGCCAGTTAGAGCTCAGCCAGCGGATTTTATGTTCCGAAGCCCGTGTTGATTCACGGAAAGTCAGAAACGGACAGTTAAATGACCAAGACTGGACACGCATCAACCAAGGCCTCGGGATGCTTGATGAACTTCAACTTTATATTGACGACAATCCAAACCTTTCAATCATGGAAATACGAGGCAAAGCTCGACGTTTGAAAAGCAAGGTCGGGAAACTAGGAGTCATAGTTGTTGACTATTTACAACTTATGACCGGTCGATCAACAGCTGAAAGCAGACAAGTAGAGGTCGCCGAAATTAGTCGTGGTTTAAAAATTCTTGCTCGTGAATTAGAAACCCCAGTTATCGGGTTATCTCAGCTTTCTCGTGGCCTTGAAGCCCGCCAAGATAAAAGACCAATGCTTTCAGACCTAAGAGAATCAGGTTCAATTGAACAGGACGCTGACGTCGTCGCTTTTGTTTATCGTGATGAGGTATACAACCCTGAAAGCCCGGATGCAGGAACCGCAGAAATCATTGTTGCTAAACACCGTAATGGGCCCACTGGAACTATCAGATTGGGTTTCCTACCTCATTACACCAGATTTCAAGACATGGCTCGCCCAGATATGGCACAAACGGCATAAGTCGTTTTAATTATGTTTCTCGGCGAAGATTTATTGGGATGGCTTCTCTTGGCGTTAGGTGCGGCCATGGTTGTAGGAAATGGATTAGCAATAATGCGTCCTCCTACTACAAAAAATGACACTGACCTTAGGAAGGCACCAATGCTTCGAAGCCTTATTTATATTTGTTTAGGGCTTATTGCTTCTGTGGCTGCTCTTGGAACACTTATCTTGAAATGATTTTTGTATAGGTATCAATATTCAAGGCAGGAATTACTCGTTTGAGATTTTGACAGTATTGAACTAACGAATAGTGGTAAATGAAACCGATAAGAAAGGAAAAAAATGAGCATCGTCCGTATTAATGCAATAACTGTTCCTGAAGGAGCAGGAGAAGAATTGCATAAACGTTTTGAAAATAGAATTAGTGAAGTGGAAACCATGGACGGTTTCGAAAGCTTTGAACTACTTCG